>CALGOO010000284.1 GCA_937960715.1 uncultured Candidatus Competibacteraceae bacterium | reverse complement strand
GCCCACCAGTTGATGTACGAGAACAAGCACCCGCATGGCAACATGGCGGTGCTGGTCGGCGCCAAGGACTTTGGCCTCGGCGCCCATGGCAAGCCCCCGGTGGCCATCGAGCATCCGACTCTGCCCAAGGGCGATGTGCATACCACCCCGCACCCCTACCCACTGTCGGCGCCGTTGCCCAGCATCGCCGAGGCCGAGGCCATCACCATCGCCGACGACGGCACGCTGGTCAAAGACCTGATGCATCGCGGCATCATCGCCTGCGCCCCCGGCGACACCGTCGGTCAGGTGGCGAAGATCATGGTGGATCACGAAATCCACGCGGTGGTGGTCATGGACGGCGGCAAGGCGGTCGGCGTGGTCTCGCAAACCGACATGGTGCTGGCGCGGCAGGGGCGGACCCCGGAGCAGGCGCGGGCGATGCTGGCCCAGGACATCATGACCCCCGGTTGCGCCACCTGCGACGCGAATATCTTGCTGAGCGAGGCGGTCAGCCTGATGACCAGCCGGCGGATGCACCGCCTGGTCGTCACCGAAAATGGCCAGCCCACCGGCGTTATTTCGATGACCGACGTGGTCCGCAAGATCATCGGGGAGTGATGGAGTGAAGAAACGGGGGCGTGTGCATCACGCCCCCGTTTTTTTCCGAAGCGATTGGAGAGTGATCCATGAAAGCCATCGTCTGTCATGAGCTGACCGGGATTAACGGATTGAGCCTTGAAGACGTTCCGGCACCCACGCCCGCTCCGGGACAGGTGCGGGTACGGGTGCGGGCCTGCGGGGTCAATTTCGCCGACAGCCTGATTACTCGGGGCCAATACCAGGTACAGCCGCAACCGCCGTTCAGCCCGGGGTTCGAGGTGGCGGGCGAGGTGCTGGAAGTCGGCGAGGGGGTGACTCGTTTCAAGGCGGGTGACCGCGTCATCGCCATCACCCCCCACGGTGGTTATGCCGAGCAGGTGGCGGTGAGCGTCAATCGCTGCGTGGCGATGCCGGCGGCGATGCCCTGGGAACACGGCGCGGCGTTTCCGGTGGTGTTCGGCACCTCGCACGTGGCTTTGTGGCATCGGGCGCGGCTGCGGGCCGGAGAGACCCTGGTGGTGCATGGCGCTTCGGGCGGGGTCGGGTTGACGGCGGTCGCCATCGGCAAGCAACTGGGGGCGACGGTGGTCGCCACCGCCAGCGGTCCAGAAAAGTTGGCTGTCGCCCGCGAACAGGGCGCGAATCACTTGATCGATAGCAACCGCGAGGACGTGCGGGCGCGGATCAAGGAATTGACCGATGGGCGCGGCGCGGATGTGGTTTACGATCCGGTCGGCGGCGATCTGTTCGCCGCTTCGCTACGCAGCATCGCCTTCGAGGGCCGGATTCTGGTGATCGGCTTCGCCGGTGGCACGGTTCCGCAGATTCCCGCCAATCACCTGCTGGTCAAGAACGTGGACGTGATCGGCCTCAACTGGCCGGCCTACGCTGAGTTGAACCCCCGAATCATGACCGAAAGTTTCCGTACCTTACTGCAATGGTATCTGGAAGGGGCCATTCGGCCTTACGTATCGGCCATCTACCGGTTGGAGCGGGCGGTCGACGCACTCGGACAAGTGGTCGCGCGCAAGTCCACCGGCAAGGTGGTGATCACGATGGACGAATAGGCATGGCGTCTGAATTGACGATCCACCATCTGGGACGGATGACGCGGGCCACGGTGCGCGGTGGGGACGCGCAGTTGAAGAAATTGCGCAATGCGTTGCTGCTCAAGGATTTCATTATCGCCGCCGAACGGGAGAACTTGCTGGAATTCCGTCGTCGCGCTTACCTGACGCAGGACGATTGGCCGATGCGGGTGGTTGTGCGCCGCGATGGCGCCCAGTTCGAAATCGATTACTACCTGTACATTCCCTGGGGCTGGATTACCGCGCTCACGGTGTTGATGTGGCTGGTGCTGCCGTTCGCTGGCATCCCGAATGCGCCGCTGGCGTTTGGGCTGGCGGTGGTCGTGGTGGCGTTGGCGATCTACAAGCAAAAGTTCGATTGCCGACCCAACGCGCGGTTTTGGCAGCAACGGCCGCGCCAGCGTTGGGGCGAGATCATGGAGCGGTTGGTGGGGGAAACATTCACCCGCGCGTAGCCCGGATATTTAGCCCCCCTTGGCGCATGACGAATGGGGGAGGTCATCGAACCGGCTCAGTCGCGCCACGTCTTGCACGACAATGCGCCGACCATGCACCGTAATCAGCCCAGATTCGATCAGGCTGTGCAAAATCCGCGAGAGCGTTTCCGGGCTCAGATTGAGCCGCGAGGCGATGACGTGCTTGCTGGCCGGCAATTCGCATATGACGGAGCCGCTGGCGGGCGTGCTGGCGAGCTGCAACAGGAACCCGATGACCCGCTGGGTGGAGGAGTGCAGGGAGTAATCCTCCACATCCTGGATCAAACCGTGCAGGCGCATGCTCAACCCCGCCAACAGGCGGCGGGCGAAGGCGCTATCGTGATCAATGGCCGCGAAGATGCCCCGCTTGGCGATATACAGCAGACGGGAATCCTCCAGCGCTTGGGCCATCACTGGGCAGGGCCTTTCCATGAACATCACCGCCTCGCCGAAGCTTTGCCCCGGCCCGACGAGGGACACGACTTTTTCGTTGCCCTGCGGCGAGGAAAACGCCAGTTTGATCTGGCCGTATACAGTCACGTAGAAACCGTCCAGCAGACAGCCCTTCTGAAATAGGATCCGCCCCTTGCTCAGGCCGATTTCGCGCGTTCCCGCCGCCAGGTTGGCGATCTCGCTCTCGCGCAACTGCTGAAACAGCGGCAGGTTGGCGAGCACCCTGCCGATATCGATTTGTTTGCCCACCGGTTTTGCTGTTCCTCGCGCGGTTGACGGCTAGGCATTGCCGCACTCTTTAAGTGCGATTATTGGGGAGCTTGATGTAAATCAAGGCGCGGCGATAGCGGTTGCCGTATTTCATTAAGGCAGTTCAAACGACAACCGAGGCCACGCTCACCCGCTGCCTCGTAGGGGAATGCAACATGCCACAGATTCGCCCAAAACTAAAACAAGTTACTGTCGCTTTAGCCGCCCTCCCGCTCGCCGTCGGCATCGCGCTGGCCGCCGACCCGCCGGAAGCCAAGAAGGGTGTTACCGAGGCCGAAGTCAAGTATCAGGCCGGCGGTTCTCCGTTGGCCGGCGAGAAGATGCACCAGAACGTCGATCCCAAGGCGCCGCCGATGACCGAGGCCGAATTCGTCAAGGCCCGCCTGATTTATTTCGAGCGCTGCGCCGGCTGCCACGGCGTACTGCGCAAGGGCGCCACCGGCAAACCGCTGACGCCCGACATCACCATGGGCAAGGGAACCGAGTATCTCAAGGTGTTCATCGCCTACGGTTCGCCGGCCGGTATGCCGAACTGGCAGACCTCGGGCGAGATGACCGCCGAGGAAGTCGATCTGATGGCGCGCTACATCCAACAGGAACCGCCCACGCCGCCGGAATTCGGCATGAAGGAGATGAAGGCGACCTGGAAAGTGTTGGTGCCGCCGGACCAGCGGCCCACCAAAAAAATGAATAATTACAATATCGAAAACATCTTTTCCACCACGCTGCGCGACAGCGGCGAAGTCGCGCTGGTGGACGGCGACACCAAGCAAATCATCAACATCGTCAAGACCGGCTACGCGGTCCACATTTCGCGGCTGTCGGCCTCCGGACGCTATCTGTACGTGATCGGCCGCGACGGCAAGATCAACCTGATCGATCTGTGGATGGAGAAACCGGACAACGTCGCCGAGATCAAGATCGGTTTGGAAGCACGTTCGGTGGATACTTCCAAGGCCAAGGGTTTCGAGGACAAGTACGCCATCGCCGGTTCCTACTGGCCGCCGCAGTTCGTGTTGATGGATGGCGATACCCTGGAGCCGCGCAAGATCGTGTCCACGCGCGGCATGACCGTGGATACCCAGGATTTCCATCCCGAGCCGCGCGTCGCCTCCATCGTGGCCACCCACGACAAGCCGGAGTTCGTGGTCAACGTCAAGGAAACCGGCAAGATTCTGCTGGTCGACTACGGCGATATCGACAATCTCAAGATCACCGAGATACCCGCCGCGCGCTTCCTGCACGACGGCGGCTGGGATTCCAGCAAGCGGTACTTCCTGGTCGCCGCCAACCAGTCCAACAAGGTCGCGGTGGTGGATACCAAGGATGGCAAGCTGGAGGCGCTGGTGGATGTCGGCAAGGTTCCGCACCCTGGTCGCGGCGCCAATTTTGTCCATCCCAAGTTCGGCCCGGTCTGGGCCACGGGCCACTTGGGCGACGAATCTGTCGCGCTGATCGGCACCGATCCCGAGAAACACAAGGATCAAGCGTGGAAGGTGGTGCAAACCTTGAAGGGTCAGGGCGGCGGTTCGCTGTTCATCAAGACTCATCCTAAGTCCACCAATCTGTACGTCGATACCCCACTGAACCCGGACGCCAAGATCAGCCAGTCGGTGGCGGTGTTCGATCTGAAGAACCTGGACAAGCCCTATCAGGTGTTGCCGATCGCCGAATGGTCCGGGCTGGGCGAGGGCGCCAAGCGCGTGGTGCAGCCGGAGTTCAACAAGGCCGGCGACGAGGTCTGGTTCTCGGTGTGGAGCGCCAAGGACAAGCAATCCGCGCTGGTGGTGGTGGACGATAAGACCTTGAAGCTGAAAACGGTGATCAAGGATCCCAAGTTGATCACCCCGACCGGCCACTTCAACGTCTACAACACCCAGCACGACATTTACTAATCAAAAAGGGGGTTTGTCATGCGTATGAAATACTTGAGTGCGCTAGCCCTGGCTTTGCTGATCGCGCCGGCGGCGCAGGCGAGCGAGGAACTGGCCAAGAAATACAACTGCTTGGCCTGCCACCAGACGGACAAGAAACTGCTTGGCCCGTCCTATCAGGACGTGGCCGCCAAGTACAAGGGTCAGGCCGACGCGCCGGCCAAGCTGGCGGAGAAGGTGAAAAAAGGCAGTGCGGGCGTGTGGGGGCAGATCCCGATGCCGCCCAATCCGACCGTGCCCGATGCCGACATCAACGCCCTGGTCGCCTGGATTCTGGGGATGGCCAAGTAAGGGCGAATGGTCCAGCCACCGTTCCCCAGGGACGGTGGCTGGCTGAATGCTGGTGATGAGCTTCCTGTCTGCCGCGACAGGCTGGATACCCACAAAAACCATGCGGCGCACATTTGCCATGCCCCCTCGCCAACGGTTGCCTAAGCCTTCTCTCCCCCCAAAAAGCCGGACCGCGAGGGCATTTTCTTTTTTGACGAGTTCGAGGATCCGACCGACGGTGCTCGTGCTGAGCGGTTTTGTCCTTGCTCCCCTGGCGTTGGCGGAAGAGCCGCCCACTCCGCCGCCGCAACGTAGCCGGGAACTCGTCCGCATGGTGCGTCAGGATTGTGGTTCCTGTCATGGTTTGACCTTGCGAGGCGGTTTGGGGCCCGCCTTGCTCCCCGAAGCCCTGCGCGACAAGCCGCCCGCCGGTTTGAAATACACCATTCTACTGGGTCGGCCCGGCACCGCCATGCCACCCTGGAAAACCTTTTTGAGCGAAGCCGAAGCCGATTGGATCGTGGCGCAATTGCTGCGCGGTTTTCCGGAGGAATCCAAATGACGATGCCAAGAACATGGTTGCTCGGGCTGTGGATGCTGTTTCTCTCATGGCCATTGCTGGCGTGGAGCGGCGAGCCGGCGTTGCGCGGCACGGGCGATCTCGGTGTCATCATCGAACGCGGGGCCGGGCGCGTCCTGATCGTCAACACCAGCGCCAACGGCATCGTCGGCCGGGTGGAAGGGCTGGGCGACTTGTCCCACGCCTCGGTGGTGTTCTCCCGCGATCAACGCTACGCCTACGTGTTCGGGCGCGACGGCGGGCTGAGCAAGGTGGACATTCTGCGCGGGACGCTGGAGAAGCGCGTTGTCCAGGGCGGCAACAGCATCGGCGGGGCGATTTCCCAGGATGGAAAACTGGTCGCGGTCGCTAATTACGAGCCGGGCGGTCTCAAGGTGTTCGCCGCCGACACGCTGGAGCCGGTGGCCGACATTCCCGCCGCGTATGGCGACGGCAAGCTGTCGAAAGTGGTTGGTATCGCCGATTTGCCGGGCGACCGCTTCATCTATTCCCTGTTCGACGCCGACCAAATCTGGATCGCCGATTTGCGCGATCCCAAATCGCCCCAGGTCGAGAAATTCGGCAACATCGGCAAAGCCCCCTACGATGGCCTGGTGACGCCGGACGGCCGTTATTACCTGGCGGGATTGTTCGGCGAGGACGGCATCGCGCTGCTCGATACCTGGCAACCGCAACAGGGCGTCAAGCGGATACTCGCCAACTACGGCCGGGGCGAGGAAAAGCTGCCGGTCTACAAGATGCCCCATCTGCGCGGCTGGGCGGTCGCGGGTCATCAGGTCTATCTGCCGGCCATCGGCCGCCATGAAGTGCTGGTGGCCGACAAGATCAACTGGAAGGAAACCGCCCGCGTTCCGGTACGCGGTCAGCCGGTGTTCGTGGTCGCCCG
>CALGOO010000283.1 GCA_937960715.1 uncultured Candidatus Competibacteraceae bacterium | reverse complement strand
AAAGAAGCCGCTTGAACCGGCCATTTCATCGATGCATCACTTTGAATCACACCCCGGGTGAGGCTTGACGAAAGCGTCACCCTCGACTATTTTAAATTTCGAGGCGCTCTGCTCCAGTCGGAGTGCCCGCCCCCATCGCCTGATCCCAAAGTCGATGGGTACTCCTTCAGGCTAGATGCTGTCTGGGCACTGATCGACGGGCGGCTGATGCCGGGCCTCACCATCCAGCGGTGACGCTCTCGCGGCGCGAGGTTGCACTGGCGTGCGCCAGTGGAATCTCGAGTGTGTGCGTGCGCTTTCTGGAGGTGAGGCTTCATGACCGTTTCCAACGCGCATCCCCCAGCCGGTCGACCTTGGGCCGCGCCTCGGCATCTAGGTCCAGAACCGGTTCCCTACCCTCGAGTCTTGGCCAGGTTGGGGCCAACCCCGAACGTCGAGCCCCACCCTCTGTACCCGAACCCCCCCTCGGTCGTTCTGGGGATGAATTCGGACGCCAGGTCCGGCGCCATCCCGCCGACCCGCACGCGATCCACGGCCGGTCCAGACCTTGAGCCGGTGCTCCTGATCGGTGAGCGGGCGAGCGCTACCCCGACCCGGTCGCGCACACGATGCACGCCCGAATATGGCCTGTCTACCACGATGCTCGCCGCCGGGCGGCGCCAGGCGTGGACGCTGGCCACCCGGATCGCGTTCCGCCACGGATTCCCGCACCTGGTGCGCCGCTGCCCTATCGGGTATTGGTTTCTGGTGATCGACCTGCCGGCGCCCGCCGCCCTGCCGGCGCCGGACCCGGGCGCGATCCGCATCGCCCTCTGGTGGCAGTTGGCGAGCAGTTCGGGGCTGTTCACCGCCCCTCGGGAAACCGTGATTCCGCTCCTGCCTGACTCCTCCCCGCTGGGCCGCCTGCTGCGCGACCCCGACCGGCCGTTCGCCGCGCTGCGCGCCGCCCTCGCCCCGCCAGAACCCGAAACCGCCTTGGCCCTCCTCGGCCAGCATGCCGAAACCGAGGATTGGCGGGATGTTCTGCGCCTGCTCGCGGTGTGCCGGCGATTGCAGCACGGCGCCCGGTCCGGTGGCATCGATCTCTGGAGGCGCGATGCACGGCAAAGAAGCTGAGTTGCTGATGGCGGGATTCGTCTACGTAGCGCGGTGCTTGGCGGAAGGTGATACAGCCACCCTGCGGCGGATGGGCCTGGGATGGCCGGACCTTCGGGCGCTGAACCGGCTGGGTCTGGGCGACGTCCTGCACCTGGTCCGCCAGGCCGCAACCGCGCCCTTTTTGGAAATCCGCTTCGATCGTGCCACCTTCCAGCGGCAACTGGAGCGGCTCGAGGCCCAGCGCCAGGCCGAGGACCAGCGGCTGGCGCTGCTCCAGGGCGATGCGCCCCAGGCGATGCTCCACGATCTGTTCGGCACGACGTTGAAGGAGTACTACACTTATCGCCGGCTGCTCGGACTGGGACCTTGCGCCGAGCGGCGGCCCCGCGCCCCTGACGACGCAACCCTGCGCGCCGTGTGGCGGGCCTGGCAGGCGCACGGGCTGGATCGGTTACCGGAGGGTCCGCAGCCGGAACACTATCTGGTGCTCCATCAGGCCACGGGGCTTTCTCTGCGCACGATCTGGCCCCTGGCGCGCGAGTGGGTGAACGCTGGCCTGCGAACCCGGGCCGGTAACTAGCCTTGTACTCCGTATCGGGCTATGATTTGACGTTAAAATACTGTGAATCATCACTACGACAATTCAGGAGGCGGCGTCGAACCGGCCCTATTCGCCAGACGTCGAACCACGATGGTGTAGTTATTCGCTAGCGAAAACCTTACAAAAGCCAAAAACCCCCTGAATAGGGGGCTTGGGAAGTAGAGGGTTGAACGTCGTCCGCCGATCCGCTCAGGACAACGATCAGAAAGCAGAAAAGGACTGTTTCTGATTATAGCGGTTCGCGAAGCGCTTTCAAGACCTCTACAGGTGGTTATTTGCCTGAGAAAGAGGATCGTCATGCCGTTGCCCGCTCATCACCCGCATTTTGTTCCATCCGCAAACCGACTGGCTTGGCGCTACCGGCACGGATCACCACCCCAACTCGTGTGCACCTAAGGTCCGTTCCCACCACCGGTTAGGGTTGTTGACCGACCCGCCGCCGTCTTACGGGGACGGTGGGTTGGTCCGCTTGCGTCCCGGTCATGTCGCTCGGATTCTCAAAATTTCGGTTGACCCGGCGCCTACGCGCCAGCGGTCGGTCGCTGCCCGTTGGTAGGGCGTCGGCTAGTTGCAGCTATCGCCGCCCTGGACACCCGCTGCCGCAGGTCGGGTCCGTACCGCCGGTCGCTCCACGGGCAGCACCCGACTCCAGCAAAACCCCATCCCAAGGGACGGCTCGACGGGAGATCGGCGTTGCTGACCGGCCCCATGTACTCAGCCAGATACTGATCAAACCATCCAAAGGAGACGGGCACACGATCAGCCTCGATCTATTGCGGAGGCGGTCATGAGCACGCTTGAGGAGGCTTTGACCGCCCTGGAGCGGGTGACTGGCTACCGGCCGATCAAAGCCGGCGACGGCTACAAGGCCCGCTGCCCTTGTCACGAGGACCGCAACCCCTCGCTGTCGGTCAAGATGAACGGCCAACTCCTGTTGCACTGCTTCGCCGGCTGCAGCTACGACCGCATCGTGGCCGCCCTCGGTCTGACCCCGGAACCGTCACCGGGCCGGCGGGAACTCGTGGCGACCTACCGCTACCACGATGCCGCCGGGGTCGAGGTTCGCCAGAAGATCCGCTACGCCCCCAAGGACTTTCGCATCCGTCATCAGAACGAAACCGGCCAGTGGGTCTACAAAGCCGGTCCAGCCCCCGCCGTGCTCTATCGCTTGCCGGAGCTGCGCCAGGCCATCGCCGCGGGAGCGACGGTGTTCGTGGTGGAAGGCGAGAAGGACTGCGACCGGCTTGCGGCGGGTGGCCTAGTCGTCACCACCAATATCGAAGGGGCCGCGCAAACCGGTCAGAAGCCGAAATGGCGGTCAGCGTACACCGCCCAGCTCGCCGGGGCCGCCCGCGTGGTTCTGCTACCTGACCACGATGAACCCGGTCGAGCGCACATGCAGGCCATCGCCCGGGCGCTGCAGGGCCAGGTCGGCGAGGTGCGGCTGCTGGAACTGCCCGGACTGCCGGCCAAGGGCGATGTGTCCGACTGGCTGAACCAGGGTCACACCGTGGCCGAACTGCAGGCGCTGGCGGTCGCCGCGCCGGTGTTCCCGCCCCCACCCGACTCCACGCCCACGCCGGTCGGCCCGGACCCACCGACCGAACCGGTCGAAGCCGTTTACTGTCCGCCGACCGTCAGTCCCTGCACCCATCTGGCGAATTCGTACCGGATTCGTCATTACTATCAAGGTCGAATTTGGTATGCGCTGGGAACCGGCTGGATTCTGTGGACCGGCAAGTTTTGGCAGCCTGACCCGACGAACGAAGGCGCGATTGCCATTGGCTTTGTCGGGGGTTTGTCGCGGAAAATCGCCGAGGAAGCAGCAGCGACCTTGCAACGCACCGCCGGTGAAAGCGATAGCGATCGTCGCACCGCCCTTATGAAGCAAGCGGAAGCACTAACCAAATGGGCGATTCAGTCCGAACACGAGCGCGTGATCGCCTCGGGTTTGAATTTGGCAAAACACGCTCTACTGGTCGAACACAGCACCTTGGACGCCGATCCGTGGCTGTTTAACGTCCAAAATGGAACGGTTGATTTACGTACTGGACAGCTACACCCGCACAAATCCACCGATCTGATCACCCATATCGCACCCGTGACTTATGATTCGGCGGCGACTTGCCCAACGTTCGAGCGATTCATCTCCGAAGTGTTCGCCGGCGACGCCGGGATGGTGGCTTTCATTCAACGCGCGGTTGGCTGGTCATTAACCGGCGTTATCGAGGAACGCACCTTGTTTTTCCTCTACGGTGCTTCCGGTTGGAACGGCAAGAGCACGCTCGTGGAAACGATCATGGCCTTGCTGGGCGAATATGGGGACCGGAACTTCGGCTACGCTCGCAAGGTTCCAGCCGAAACCTTCATGAAATCTCGCAACATGGACGACAATGAACGAAAGACGGTTCCCCTATCGGGCACGCGCTTCGTTTCCACCAGCGAACTCAGTAAGGAACACCGACTCAACGAACAGTTGATCAAGGACATCACGGGCGGCGACACGTTGACCGCCAAACGCCTTTACCATGAATCCTTCAGCTTCAAGCCCCAATTCAAGCCCTGGATGTACGGTAACCACAAGCCGGAAATCCGAGGCACCGACAACGCTATATGGAGTCGGGTCAAGCTGGTTCCGTTCGAAGTGAGTTTCGAAGGGCGCGCCGACGGCAAGCTCAAAACCAAGCTACTGGCCGAACTACCTGGCATCCTAAACTGGGCGATCAAGGGCTGCCTCGACTGGCAACGCCATGGATTACAGCCGCCAACCAAGGTGCAAGCCGCTACCCAGGCCTACCGCAAGGAAATGGATGTCATCGCCGCGTTTTTCGCCGATTGTTGCGTACTCCATCGAGAGGCGCGCGTGTCGGCTAGCGCCCTGTACCAAGCTTATCAACGCTGGTGCGAGCAATCCGGGGAGTATGCCGAAAAACAGCGAAATTTTGGAATTCGCCTTACAGAACATGGCGTTGAACGATATTTGGGAGCAAAAGGCTATTCATGGTGGAGAGGGATAGGACTACGGGCTGAGGTTGATGATGTTGATCAAGAAACGGAAAAATCCCCATAGCATGCCCCCACGGAAGACTTTTCGGATTCTCCATCAACATCGTCAACATCATCAACCCAGATTCAAGACGAAAATGCATTTTCCTCAGGGTGTGATTCAAAGTGATGCATCGATGAAATGGCCGGTTCAAGCGGCTTCTT
>CALGOO010000282.1 GCA_937960715.1 uncultured Candidatus Competibacteraceae bacterium | reverse complement strand
AAGGTTTGACTGGATATGCACATTATACGATGCTTGTCAATGCGTAAGTCCTATTCAATTTGAAACAGACAATTTCATACCGTTTCAGTTTGAAACAAGGGATTGATAGCGAAGGAGAGCCATCTGCTGCGTCGCGCGGTGCCGGTGGGATTCGTCCGAACCCGATCAATTCGATTTTAACACTGCTCACGAAACCCCACGCCGGCGCCGAGCGCGGCCAACACAGGCGATGAGGGTGCTGTTCAAGGCGGTGCGAGTAGAGGTTCTGGAGATGCGCGGAGGGGTTGTTTCGCCCTGTCCTAATGGCTGCCGGATGTGCCCCAGATCGGGCAACCGTACAACACAGTTTGTACCGACAGCGTGGCGACTGGGAAATTCTTAGAATTTCATCCATGGTTGTTTGCATCGTTAAATGTCGTCTCACAATGGCGGGTGCTTAATCCATTGTTTCTAAAATAACCCTGGCCGCGATCCAACCGTGATCGCGACCAAGGCTACTTCCGCTAACAAGATCATGGGCGAATAGGGAGGTACTTTTGGCTGGACCGATAGATGAATTGAGGTGTAAATAGGGTTTTGAGGTTCCTCCATGCTCAAAACCAACGTCCCTCTTGCCCCAATACCTTTACCTTGAACCCATGCGCATCCTGCTGGCGGAAGACGACCCGATGATCGGCGACAGCCTGCGCAAAGGCTTGCGCGGCGAGGGCTTCACCGTGGACTGGGTCCAGGACGGACGGAGCGCGGAACGGGCGCTGGAAACGGCCGACTACGCGCTGGTGCTGCTCGATCTCGGTCTGCCGGGCAAGGAGGGGCTGGCGGTGCTGAACGGCTGGCGGCGACGCGGCCTGACCGTACCGGTGCTGATTCTCACCGCCCGCGACGCCGTGCCGGACCGGGTCAAGGGGCTGGACAGCGGCGCCGACGACTATCTGGTCAAGCCCTTCGATCTGGCCGAACTGCTGGCGCGGATGCGGGCGCTGCTGCGCCGTCAGGCCGGCCGGGCGCGCGACCTGATCGAAACCGGTGCGCTGCGGCTCGATCCCGCCGCTCATTCGGTCGAATACCGGGGCCAGCCGGTCGCATTGTCGGCGCGGGAATTCGCCCTGCTGCGCGCCCTGATGGAGCGGCCGGGCGCGGTGCTGTCACGCGAGCAACTGGAGAACCGTCTGTACGGCTGGGGCGAGGAAGTGGAAAGCAACGCCGTCGAGGTTCATATCCACAACCTGCGCCGCAAGCTGAGTTCCGGCGTCATCCGCACCGTGCGGGGCGTCGGCTACCGGCTTGGAGAACCCTCGTGACCTCCATCCGCCAGCGCCTGCTGCTCGGCTTGCTGGTCGGGCTGAGTCTGGTGCTGGGAATCGCCGGCTACGCCACCTACCGTCAGGCCCGCGCCGAGGTCAACACCCTGTTCGATTACCAGTTGCAGCAAGCGGCGCTGGCCCTGCGGCGACAAAACCTGCTGGCGTTGGCGATGAGCGGCGAGACGGGCGAAGGAGAAGGCGAGCTGCTGGTGCAAATCTGGGATCGCGGCGGCGGTCTGCTGTACGTCTCCCGCAAGGACTGGGAACTGCCCTTCGCCACCCAGCCCGGCTTCGCCGACCTGTTCTGGCGCGATCAGCGCTGGCGGCTGTTCGCGCTGCACGTCGGCGACCGCATCGTTCAAGTCGCGCAGCCGGCGCGGCTGCGGTTACGGATGAGCGCCGACATCGCCCTGCGCAACCTGGCGCCGTTCCTGTTGCTGTTGCCGGGCATGGCGCTGGTGATCTGGTTTGGGGTTGGCGCTGGCCTGCGCCCTTTGCACCGCGTCGCCGCCGACATTCAACAACGCCGACCGGATGCGCTGGAGCCGGTGGCGGCGGAACGACTGCCGGCGGAAATCACCCCGCTGGTCCATGCCCTCAACGACCTGCTGGCGCGGCTAGGGCACACCCTCGACGCCCAGCGCCAGTTCGTCGCTGACGCTGCCCACGAATTGCGCACCCCCTTGACCGCGGTTCGGCTTCAGGCCGAGATGGCGCAACGGGCCGACGACGACGCGGAACGGGCGGAGATGCTAGCCGAATTGCGCGCCGGTCTGATACGCGCCTCGCACCTGGTCGAACAACTGCTGGCCATGGCCCGGCTGGACACTGCGTCCACCACCGGATCGGCCGAACGGGTGGATTTGCTGGCGCTGGCCAAACGGGTCGTCGCCGAGTTCGCCCCCATCGCCGACGACCGCCATCTCGATCTGGGTCTGCTGCCCAGCGACGCGGCCACCGTCGCCGGCGATCCGGGCGAACTACGCACCCTGCTGGGCAATTTGGTGGATAACGCCTTGCGCTACACCCCGGCGGGCGGGCAGGTGGATGTTCAGGTTCAGCCGATCGGAAGCGAGGCGGTGCTGACCGTCAGCGACACCGGACCCGGTATTCCAGCGGCGGAGCGGGAACGGGTGTTCGACCGGTTTTATCGCGGCGCGAATGCCGCCGCGCCCGGCAGCGGGCTGGGGCTGGCCATCGTCCGGCGCATCGCCGACCGTCACCGGGCCAGCGTTCGACTGGAGGACGCCGAATCGGGCCGAGGACTGCGGGTCATCGTCCGCTGGCCCAGCGCCGCCGGTTGAACGACGCCCCGCCATCGGTCAGGTCGTAGTCGTAGGATGGGTTGAGCGTAGCGAAACCCATCAATGCAGGGCGAAACCACCAGGGGATCTGAACGGTTACCACCGATCCGACCCTTGCAAGGGCATATACTTCGAGGGTGCATCCCTACCCGGAAAATCCGTCATGCTGCCCACCACCCGCGACTTGCTGACCCGCGAGGTCACCGACTGGCATCAACAGGGATTGATCGACCGGTCGCTGCTGAACGTTTTGCTGCCGCGCTACGAAACGCGCGGTCGGTTTTTGACCGCGTTGCTGAAATGGCTGGGGCTGTTCGCCATTTTCCAACTCGGGCTGGCGGTGCTGGCCTTCATCGCCATGATGGCGCAATCCGCCCTGCTGGCCGCGCTGCTGCTCGGCGGCATCGGCGCGGGGCTGTGGTGGTTCGGGGCGCGGCTGGCCACCGATCCCAAGCAGCTTCATCCCTTCACCGGCGCGGTGCTGATCACCGCCAGCCTGGCGGCGGCGTTCGGCGCTTTCGTGCTGCTGCACACCGCGTTCGGCGGCGAACCCAGAGGCCGGACCATCCCGACGATCATGCTGCTCACGGGCGTGCTCGCCGCCCTGACCGCCTATCGCTATTACCTGCGCTGGCCATTGCTGCTGGCGCTGCTGCTGTTCTTTCACGGCTTGGGTTCTTGGCACACCTACGGCGGACACGGCGCCTATTTCGCTGACATTCAGGACGAGCGGTTGATGGCCTTGGCGGCGCTGGCAACCATCGGGCTGGGTCTCTGGCATGAATGGCGGCTGGAAACCGGTCCCTTGCGACGCTGCGCCGGGTTCGGGGGGCTGTACCTGATTTTCGGCCTGCTGTACCTGAACCTGTCGCTGTGGTTCCTGACGCTGTTCGGGAGACCGCTGGGCTGGGTACTGCTCTTCACCGCCGTCGGCATCGGGCAAATCGTCGTCGGCGCCCGGCTGCGCGACGCCCGCTTCACCGGATTCGGCATCGTGTTTCTGGCCATTGACCTGTACACCCGCTTTTTCGAGCACTTCTGGGACCGGCTGTCCGCCGGGGCGTTTTTCCTCATCGCTGGGGCGCTGGCGATGGTTCTTGGCTACGGTTTCGAGCGTCAGGCTTACCGGGAGCGCCAGCTATGAATCCGCAATCCCGCAACCGCCGCGTCCGCCGGGAACTGGACGAGTTGCTGCGCGAGGGTGTGCTGGACGCCACGACTCATGAGCAACTCCGCGAACGCTACCCCACCGAAGGGTGGAACTGGCGGTCGCTGGGCCGCTGGTTCCTCATCTTCGGCGCGGTCAGCGTCATGGCCGGCCTGGTGATTCTCGGCCGGACCCTGTTCGAGTTCACGCTGACCAAGCTGGCGGTGCTGCTGGGCGTCGCCACGCTCGCCAGTTTCGGCGGCGGGCAATGGCTCAAGCAGGCTCGTCCCCTGCTGGTCTGGACCGGCCTGAGCGTGGAATTGCTGGGCGGCTTGCTGCTGATCGGCCTGACCTTCACCCTCGGGGCGATCTATTCCACCGGTTCCGGCAACTGGCCAGCCCTGCTGCTGATCGATCTGGTGTTGCTGATCGGTTTGAGCTACGCGCTGCGCAACGGGTTGCTGCTGGTGCTCAGCGCCGTGGTGTTCTTCGCCTGGTTCGGCGGCTTCACCGGCTACGCTTCCGGCTGGGGCGCATACTGGTTCGGAATGAACTACCCGCTGCGCTTCCTGATGGCGGCCCTCGTCATGATCGCCGTCGCCGTCATCCACCAACAGAGCGAAGCCGGGCCGCTGGCGCGGTATCGGGGATTCTGCAAAATCTGGCTGTCCGCCGGGCTGTTCTTCGCGGAAATGGCGCTGTGGCTGCTGTCCCTGTTCGGCAATTTCGATCTGGCCAGTCATGGGTGGTATCACGCTGGAATCGCCGAACGAGTCGTGTTCAATGCGCTGTGGGCAGGCTTCAATGGAACGCTGGTCTGGCTGGGCGCGCGGTTAGCCATGCGGATGCTGACCGGCTATGGCGTGACCTTCCTGGTGATTCAGATCTATACCCTATTTTTCGCCCATCTGGCCGAACACCTGGGCGTACTGCTCAGCCTGTTGATCGCCGGTGGCGGCGCGCTGGCGCTCACCTTCCGACTGGAACAACGGCGGCGCGAAACCGAAACGCACGACTACGAGAGAGGATGACCGATGGCAAACGCAAGCGGCCGACTGGACCGGCAAGCTTTGCTGGAGGAGTTGCAAATCGCCGGGTTCGTGCCCGAGGCCCACGCCGCCTATCGTCCCCTGCTGATGGACGGCTTGCGGTTCTTTCTGGAGCGGCTGTCACCGCCACGGCAGGCGGCTATTCTCGCCGAGCAACTGCGACTGCCGCGCGCCACCTCGCCCGCGCGCCGGTTGGCGACCCTGTTCCGCCGCTGCCCGACCCTGCACAAGCTGGGACAGGTGGTGGCGCGCGACCGGCGCCTGGCGCCCGAATTGCGCGCCAATCTGCAAGGGCTGGAATCGCTGGAGCCGACTACCCCGATGGTGGAGATCGCCGCCATCATCCAGCGGGAATTGGGGACGGTCGCGGGTCTTGAAGTCGCGCCGACGGCGCTGGCGGAGGCCAGCGTCGCTGTGGTGGTGCCCGTGGTTTGGCGTCCCCTCGCCGGCGCCGCGCCGCTCTCGGGCGTGCTCAAGGTGCTGCGGCCCGGCGTTGAGGAACAACTCCACGAAGAACTGGAAATCTGGGCGGCGCTCGGCGTTTTTCTGGAACAGCGCTGCGCGGATCGGCAACTGCCGGCGCTCGATTATCGCAACACGCTCGACAGCATTCGTCGGCTGTTGGCGCACGAAATCCGCCTCGACCGCGAACAAATCCATCTGGCGCGAGCGGCGGCGTTCCATGCCAATTCCTCAGCGGTCCTCATTCCGGGTTTGCTGCCGTTTTGCACGGCGCGCATCACCGCGATGGAACGGGTCGAGGGCCGCAAGGTGACCGATCCCGGTTTGTCGCCCGGCGAGCGGCGACGACTGGCGCGGCTCCTGATCGAAGCCCTGCTCGCCAAGCCGTTCTGGAGCAACCCCTCATCGGCCGCCTGTTTTCACGCCGATCCCCACGCCGGCAACCTGTTCGCGACGAACGATGGCCGCTTGGCGATCCTGGACTGGGCGCTGGTCACGCCGCTCGACAAGGCGCAGCGCGTCGCTGTGGTGCAGGCCGTGGCGAGCGCCCTGACCCAGGACGAGGGCGGCATGGTCCGCGCGCTCGCGGCGCTGGGGAATCCGTCCGACCCAGCGGCCCTGCGCGCCGCCGTCGCGGCGGGTCTGCGTCAAGTGCGCCAGGGAACATTTCCGGGCATGGACTGGCTGATGACGCTGCTGGACCAACTGGGGACCGCCGGGGCAATGCAGTTTCCCGAAAACCTCACCTTGTTCCGCAAGGCCCTGTTGACCTTGACGGGAGTGATCAACGATGTCTCCGGCCAGCCGTCCATCGACGAGGTGCTGATCCTGAGTGGCCTGATGCAGTGTAGCCGGGAGTCGGCGACTCGATGGCTGGTCCCCTTTCACTCGCGCACGTTCGGGACTCATTTGTCCAACGCGGACTGGTTCGGCCTGTGGGCCGGCCTGCCCCTGACCGTAACCCGGTATTGGACCGGAATCTGGCGGGACGCATTGGAGGGATAGCCACATCGTCCCTCGGATATTCCACCATATCGTAGGGACGGGTTTCGGTCTGGAAGCAGTGGAACAAAACTAAGGTATGGCAGGGGTAAGGACGCGCAGCGGGCCGAACGCATGGCCAAACGGTTGCGGCAACTGGGCATGTCGTTGAAAAAAACCCTCACCCCCAGCCCCTCTCCTAAAGGGCGAGGGGAGTTTTTGGACAGCCCCTTTAGGGCTACCGGACAAAACAGGCGCGCCCCCCAATCATAGGCCGATCCGCGATTGCCCAGGCTAGCCATCGCGCCCATTGCATTCCCTCACGCCGCGCCGTATATCCTGAGCCGTTCCGGTCAGGAGTGACGGCCATGCCTACCCTCTCGCGGTATCTGTTCAACCCCGCTTCCATCGCGTTGATCGGCGCCAGCGAGCGACCCGGCTCCATCGGCGCGGCGTTGACCCGCAATCTGTTGGCTGGCGGATTCAAGGGCGACCTGTTCCTGGTCAACCGTCGTCACTCGCGCGTGCATGACATGCCGGCCCACCAGCGCCTGGCCGATCTGCCGCTCGCCCCGGAACTGGCGGTCATCGCCACGCCGCCGCCCGGCGTTCCCGAACTGCTGACCACGCTGGGCCAGCAAGACGCTCGAATCGTCCTCATCGCCACCGCCGCCGGTTCCCGCGACGAGGCGCGAATCTGGCGCGAGATGGCCTGCGCGCGGGGTTTGCGCTTGCTGGGGCCGGGCAGTTTCGGCGTCATCGCGCCACGCTGGGGCCTGAACGCCTCGCTCAGCCCGATCTTTCCCCGCCCCGGCCACCTGGCCTTGATCGCGCCCGAGGGATCGGTGCTGACGCCAATCCTGGAATGGGCCACCGCTCGGGATATCGGCTTCTCCAGCATCCTTGCCCTGGGCGACGGCGATGATCTGAACTACGACGAAGTGCTGGATGGGTTGAGCCACGATCCCGACACCCGCGTCATTCTGCTGGTGCTGGAAACGCTCTCCGCGCCCTTGCCGGCAGAGGTGGCGACCGCCCGCAAGTTCCTGTCGGCGGCGCGGGCGGCGGCGCGGATCAAGCCGGTGGTGGCGGTGCGCCTCGGTCGGGGTGGCGATGCGTCCTCTCGCCAGACCGACGCCATTTACGACGCCGCGTTCCGGCGGGCGGGGATATTGCGGGTCCCATCGTTGCGGGAGCTACTCGACACCGCCGAAACCCTGGAACTCGATTTGCCAGTGACCGGCGACCGGCTGGCGATTCTCGGCAACGGCCGAGGGCTGGGTTCGCTGGCCGCCGATATGCTGTTGGCCGAAGGCGGTCGGCTGGCCCCATGGAGCTCCGCGACCCAGGCGGCCCTGGCGGACCTTCTGCCGCCCGGCGTCGCGCCCACCAATCCACTCGATCTGGGCCTGGACGCCGATCCCGCCCGCTTCGCCGCCGCCGTGACTCTTCTGCTGCAAGCACCGGAAGT
This sequence comes from uncultured Candidatus Competibacteraceae bacterium, assembly GCA_937960715.1. Taxonomy (GTDB): domain Bacteria; phylum Pseudomonadota; class Gammaproteobacteria; order Competibacterales; family Competibacteraceae; genus Contendibacter. The sequence continues at coordinate 7,140 of CALGOO010000282.1, read as the reverse complement.
CGATGGCCTGTTGGCGTTGCACGCGCCCAGCGCGCTGACTTCAGCCACCGCTGCCGCCGACGCGGTGATCGAGGCCATCGCCCACCCTCCCCTCGGCGCGCGTCCCAGCGTGCTGGCCTGCTGGCTGGGCGCGGACAGCGTTCGCGAGGTCCGGCAACGATTCCAAGTCCAGGGCATTCCCAGTTACGACACCCCCAACGCCGCGATCCGCGCCTTCCTGCGGCGCTGGCGTCATCGGCGCCACCAACTCGCCTTGATGAAAACGCCACCCAACCGGCCAGAGCTGTTCAGTGCCGATCTCGCCACCGCGCGACGACTGATCCAGGTCGCGCTGACGGAAGGTCGGGATCAGTTGACCACGGCGGAAACCCGAACCCTCCTAACCGCCCATGGCATCCCGCTGGCGCCGGACGGGGGGACTGCCGCGCCCCCTGCCCCACCCGGAGCGCCAATAGGGTCCATTCGCATGGTCCATGATCCAGCCTTCGGCCCCGCGTTGCGGTTTGGGCCAGACGGAGCGGCGACTTCCGACGAATACGCCATCGCGTTGCCGCCGCTCGATCCGGTGCTGGCGCGGGAAGCGATCCGGCACGGCTGGATAGGGCAACGTCAACAACACTTGGGCGTTACCGAAAGCGCGCTGGACGATCTTGCCCTGACGCTGGCCAAGGTGGCGCAACTGATCGCCGATCTGGGCGAGGTGGTCGAACTGGAGTTGGCGCCTCTTTTCGCCGCGGCCGACCGCGCCGTGGTGGGCGGCGCGCGGATCGGCGTCGCCGCGTTCGCGGGACCGGCCCACCGGCGGCTGGCGATCCGGCCCTATCCGCGCGAACTGGAGGAAACCGTGACGCTGCCGGATGGTGGCGCCCTGCTGATCCGGCCGGTGCGCCCGGAAGACGAGCCGGTCTTCGTCGCCGGCTTCGCCCGACTGTCGCCGGAAGAAATTCGCCTGCGCTTCATGCACACCGTCAAGGAATTGACCCATGCCGACCTGGTCCGCCTCATCCAGATCGACTACGACCGGGAAATGGCGCTGGGCGTCTTGCGACAGCGGCCGGGACAAGCGCCGGAAGGTTGCGGCGTGGCGCGACTGGTCGGCGATCCAGACGGGGAGCGCGCCGAGTTCGCCATCATCCTGACGCGGGATGCCGTCGGCATGGGGTTGAGCAGCCTGCTGTTGCGCCGGCTGATGGGTTACGCCCGCGATCAAGGTATCCGCGAGTTGTTTGGGGAAATCCTGGCCGACAACCAGCCGATGTTGGCGCTGTGCCGGGCGATGGGCTTTACCCTCAAGTCCTGCCCGGAGGATCACGGGGTGATGATCGCCACCCTGCGGCTGACCTGAATCAACCGCGCGGCGCGGCGGGTTCCGCCTCCATCCAGCTCCGAAACCGGGTCAGCAACCACAGGCCCGGCACGGTGGACGCCATGCAGAACAGGAAGAAACCTTCCCAGCCCAGCCACTCGGCCAGATAGCCGGTCGGGGTGTTGACCACCACCCGGGGAATGCCCATCAGGCTGCTGAGCAGGGCGTACTGCGTGGCGGTGAATTTCTTGTTGGTGAGCGTCGCCATGAACGCCACGTAAGCGGTGGTCGCCATGCCGCTGAACAGGTTCTCGCTGGTGATGGCCAGCGCCAGCCCCGGCAGGCTGTGCCCAAGCCGGGCCAGGATGACGAAGCCGATCAAGCCGATGGCCTGCAACACGCCAAAGGTCCACAGCGACCGGTACAGGCCCAGCCGCAGCATCAGCACCCCGCCCAGCAGGCCGCCGATCACCGTCGCCCAAAAGCCGAACAGCTTGACGATGGCGCCGATCTCGGTCTTGGTGAATTCCAGGTCCAGATAGAACGGCGTGGTCATCTGGCTGGCCATCATTTCGCCGACCTTGTACAACAGCACGAACAACAGGATCAGCACGGCGTCCTGGCGCGAGAAATACTCCACGAACGGCTGCACCACCGCGTCGCGCAAAGTCCGGGGCGTACCCATCGGCACGTCCGGTTCGGCGCAGAACAGGGTGGTGATCAGGCCGGGCAACATCGCCGCCGCCATCGCCCAATACACGGCGGAAAAGGGAATGAAGTCGGCCAGGATCAGGCCGCCGCCCGAGGACAGCAGCATTCCCACCCGATAGCCGTTGACGTAGAGCGACGCGCCCAGGCCCTGCTCGTCGTCGGCCAGCGACTCGCGGCGGTAAGCGTCGACCACGATGTCCTGCGAGGCGGAAAAGAAGGCCACCAGGAACGCCGCCAGCGTGACCAGCGGCAGGCTTTGGGTCGGATCGGTGAACCCCAGGCCGACGATGGCCGCCATCAGCGTCAGTTGGATCAAGAGCAGCCAGCCGCGCCGCCGGCCCATGCCGGAAATCGGCGCGAACCGGTCCAGCAGCGGCGCCCACAGGAATTTCAGCGTGTACGGCAACCCGACCAGCGCGAACAGACCGATGGTGCCGAGATCGACCCCCGCTTCCTTCAGCCAGGCTTGCAATACCGAACCGGTGGCCAACAGCAGCGGCAAACCGGAGGAAAAACCCATCAGCAGGGCGGTCAGCATCCGGCCGCTCAGGAAAACCCGCAGGATGTCCCAGCCGGAGCGCCGGGGAGCATTGGAAGGCATGATATTCAGTCGCTCACTCAAAGTGATCGTAACCTAGACGTTGCAAATGCAAGGCGGAGTTGTCGGCGCGAATCAGTCGCAGGCCCGGCTCCGCCGTGATGACACCGATCCGGGTGCAGCGACATTCCCAACCCGCCGTCACATTCTCCAGCCACGCTATCCGTTCCGGCGGAACGGTAAAGCACAATTCGTAGTCATCGCCGCTGGCCAGGGCGGTCACGAGGGCGGCGTCCGGGTCCAGGCTGGCCCGCAACGCCGGCGACAGCGGCAAGCGGTCCACTTCCAGCCGCGCGCCGACGCCGCTTCGTTCCAGAATGTGGCCGAGGTCCTGCGCCAGCCCATCGGAGATGTCGATGGCGGCGCTGGCGACGCCGCGCAAGGCCACGCCTTCGGCCAGGCGTGGTTCCGGCCGTTCCAACCGTTGCTGGATATAAGCCCAACCTTCGGGGACAACCGCCGCCCTGCCATACGCCGCCGCCAGCGCCAGCCCCGCGTCGCCCGGCGTGCCGGTGACGTAAATCCCATCGCCCGGTCGCGCGCCATCGCGGCGCAAGGCTAGCCCCGACGGGACAAAGCCATGCACCTGGATGGTGATGACCGTGGTCGGTCCATGGGTGGTGTCGCCGCCGACCAGTTGCACGCCGTAACGATCCGCCAGGGTGAACAGGCCCCGGCAAAACCGTTCCAGCCAGTCCTCGTCCGCTTTGGGCAAGGTCAGCGCCAGCGTCGCCCAGGCCGGCGTCGCCCCCATGGCCGCCAGATCGCTCAGGTTCACCGCCAGCGCCTTATGGCCGAGACCTTCCGGATCGACATGAACGAAAAAATGCACGCCCGCCACCAGGGTATCCATCGTCACCACCAACTGCTGGTCAGCGGGAGGAATCAGCAACGCGCAATCATCGCCGATACCCAGCGCCACGTCGGGCCGGCGCGGGCCATGGGCGGCGAAATAGCGGTCGATCAGGGAAAATTCGGAGGTGGGCATAATAAGGAAGACAGGAAATTCGCTGGCGTCGGGTCCGCGCTCATGGATGCTGCAAGTCGCGCCGGGCGGTGGAGATGGTCACGGTAAAACCGGCGACCACATCACTCAAGGTCATCAGCACGATCAGGAAGAAGGTCATGTTGGCCATGCGCGGCATCACCAGCAACTCGATCAGGGCGATGATGAACACCACCAGCGACAGGACATGGTTGAGAATCGCCCCCGTGGAACTGCTGGTGGCGCGGTAGATCTCGACGCACAGCAAAAACAGGCCGATCACCAGCAACAGATCGCCGCCCTGGAACGACAGCGTCGCCCCGGACAGCAGCGGCAAGTCAAACAACACCGCATTCAGCCAACCCGGCGCGACCCGGGCCAACAGGGTGTAGGCAGCGACGACGATCGCAAGCAAGGGAAAACTGGCCATCCTCTTCCTCTCTCCTGGTTGAAGTCCCGGCATTCTACCGAAGAGGGCTCCATCGCCCTAACGGTCATGTCGTCGGCATCATCCCGGACGATGAAAGTCGGTATGTAACCGTTCACATCCCCGGACGGTTTCGCCCTGTATTGATGGATTTCGTCCCTCAACCCATCTTGCAACCAATTGTTTTTTAGTAGGATGGGTTGAGCATGGCGAAACCCATCGCCGCGCGGGACGAAGGGGGTCTGAATGCCTGCGCCGATATTTTCATGGCAGCCTTCTTTACTTTGGGAAAGAAGGCTGGAGGGAAGGGCTACCGGACCAAACCCGAGCGGATTGAGAATTGCCGGGCGAGATGCCGTGCTGTTTGACCCCGCCATCGATAGCTGTCATAAATGGCAATTCGTTTGCGCTATCCCATTTGACCGGATCGGCGTTCGATCTCCACCTACTCTCAAAGCCACGCAATGAAACGAGAACCGATCAGCCCGTATTTCGATATCAAACAGGATGCCGAAGGCCGCGACTACATGGAGGTTTACCTGGAGGGCATCGCCCTGCTGCGGCTGGTCCTCAGCAACAAGGGCACCGCGTTCACCGAGGATGAGCGGGTGGCCCTGGGGCTGGACGGTCTGCTGCCGCCGCAGGTCAACACCCTGGAACAGCAGGTCGAACGGGTCTATCGCGGCTTCTTGCGCGAGCCCGATCCCATCGCCAAGTACCAGTATCTGCGCGCCTTGCAGGAACGGGCCGAGACGCTGTTCTACGCCCTGCTGGAGCAGCATCTCGAGGAGATGATGCCGATCATCTACACCCCGACCGTGGGCCAGGCGGTGCAGCAGTTCAGCCATCTCTACCAGAACCCGCGCGGGCTGTCGTTCTCGCCGCTCAACATCGACCGCGCCGACCGGGTGGTGCGCAATTTCCCGTGGAATGACGTGCGGATGATCGTCGCCACCGACTCCTCGGCCATCCTCGGCATCGGCGATCAGGGCTACGGCGGGCTGGCCATCGCCATCGGCAAGCTGGCGATCTACACCATCGGCGGCGGCGTCGACCCCTTCCACACCATGCCGGTCAAGCTGGACGTGGGCACCGACCGGCTGGAACTGCTCAACGACGAGTTTTATCTGGGGGTGCGGCAACGGCGGCTGCGCGGCGAGCGTTATCTGGCGTTCCTGGACAAGTTCGTCACGGCTATCCACGACCGCTGGCCGCGCGCCGTGATCCAGTGGGAGGATCTGTCCAAGGACGTGGCCTTCACCGTACTGGAACGCTATCGCCACCGGATTCCCTCGTTCAACGACGACATCCAGGGCACCGGCGCGGTGGCGCTGGCCGGCCTGCTTTCGGCCAGCCGACTGAAGAACGAGGCGCTGCGCGACCAGCGCGTCGTCATCCTCGGCGCGGGCGCGGGCGGCATCGGCGTGGCCTGGGCCATCACTCAGGGCCTGATGCGCGAGGGGCTGAGCCGCGCGGAAGCCCGCGACCGGGTCTGCGTGCTCGATTCCGGCGGCCTGCTGGTTGAGGGGCGCAGCGCCGAAGCCTACAAGCGGGATTTCGTCCAACCCCGCGAGAAGATCGCGGGTTGGCACATCGCCAACGAGATTCCGACCCTGCTGGAAACGATCGAACACACCAAGGCCACCGCCCTGTTGGGTCTGAGCGGCCAGGCCGGCGCGTTCAACCACCCCGTGGTGCAGGCCATGGCCCGCAACACCCCCCAGCCGGCCATTTTTCCCCTGTCCAATCCAACCTCGGCCTGCGAGGCACTGCCGGAAGACATCGTGGAATGGAGCGAGGGCCGGGCCATGGTCGCCACCGGCAGCCCGTTTCCGGACGTGGAGCAAAACGGACAAACGCATTCCATTGGTCAAGGCAACAACGCCTTCATTTTCCCCGGCCTGGGTTTCGGCGCGATTCTGGCCGAGTGTCGCGAGATTACCGACGGCATGGTGTTGGAAGCGGCCTATGCCCTGGCGGATTACACCGCCGCCGCGCATCGGCAATCCAGCCGGATTTACCCACCGGTGCGCGAGTTGCGCGAGGTCAGCATCCGGGTGGCGGTGCGGGTGATCGAGCAGGCGCTGAAGGAAGGCGTGGCCGGCAAGACCGACTTGGCGGGGCGCGATCTCGATACCTATCTCCGGTCGCGGTCCTGGAAACCCCGCTACCTGCCCATCGTGCGCGGTGACCACACCGCGATGATCGACCATCCGGGCTACTCCAGGGAAAAGTGAGAGCCGCGAACGGCGCGTCCCTGGTTTCGACGAACCGTTTGCGCGGCATCCCGTCCAGCGCGGGCTGGGCAGGCCGGTCAGCCTGATGCCTGGGCGCCAGATCGCGGGCGCCGTCTTCCTCGCGCGCTCCCCACCAGCGCCCGCGGAAACACCCTGAAAAAGCGATCCCAGCCGGGTTCATCCAGGGGCGGGCTGACCCAACGTTCGGGCACCATGGCCATCCTCCCACGTCACTGGACCGAAACCCCAAAGCCGGAGCTTTCGAGCTGGCTGCGGGTCAGGATCGGAATGTTGCTCTCGTAGGTGCGCCGAACCCGCCTGGCTACTCGTCCGGACAACTCGGCGGCACCCGAACCGCTGGTCCGCACCGTGAAACCGAGCGTGACCCCAGTGGACTGGTAGAACTGCAGCGCGCCATTGAGCAGGGTGTCGCGCGTCACCGTCCGCCCGACATAGCCGCCGAAAATCCGCATGAACTCGGACCGATCTGGACCGTCCAGCGAACCGTCGGGTTGCACGGCGCTGATGCGCCATTCGCCGGGACGGGTCGGCGCCGAGGGGGCCGAGGGGGCGGTCGCGGTCGCGCTCCTCTCCAGTTCGACCGGCAACGTCACATCGCCATCCGCGATCCGTACCGACTCCCGTTTCGTTTCATAGCCGCGTCCGGTCACCTCGACGACGTAGCTGCCCGGCGGCAACGGTATGCCGGGACGGTAGGTGAACGACGAATTCACCAGCCGCACCCGGGCATCCGCTGGATTGGCGCGCACCGTCAACCGATACTGCTCAGGCAAGGCTTCCTTGGCCAGCGTCACCGGCAGCGTCACGTCGCCATCCACGATCCGCGCCGTGACCTGTTTCGTCTCATAGCCCGAC
>CALGOO010000281.1 GCA_937960715.1 uncultured Candidatus Competibacteraceae bacterium | reverse complement strand
CGGCATCACGCCCATCTGTTGAAAGATGCCCAGCACATCGACGTTGCCCCAATGCTCGACCAGCTTGCCGTCGGCGTAACGGCCAATGTGAATTTCCGTCCACCGAATTTCCCGGTTGGTCGCTGGAATGCCGAACAATTCACCTGAATGCGTGCCGCGCGCAAGCAATCGTTGGACGACCTTATCTCCTTCGCCGATCAGGTCATCGGCGGTCAGATGATCGACGGTATAACGAACGTCTGGCATGCCAGCCCGAAACAAGGTGACGAACTGCCGGAGACCGGCCAAACCCGGCGGATAGGACGGAGGCAAAACGCGATCGACGTAATCTTCTGCAATTTCCTCGTCCGCGAGCGTCAGATCTCCTTCGTTGAAAAACAGCTCTGGCATATGCCGGAACATGCGCTTGTAATCGGCTGTGGTCATAATTTCACCTTTTCCGCTTATCGGAAGTCATTCCCGATATATCGTCACGAACCATCGTGCGCGCTAGCGTGCTGCCCACGAGATCAAACCAAGCCCCTGCACCATGCTCAGTCGGTCGGACACGTACCAAACCTCCGCTATTTTGTCGGCCGCAATGCGAAACAGCGCGGACTCCGCAAACGTTGTTGTCCTGGCGCTGGGCGGGGCGCTCTGTGGCATATCGGGCAGCCGCAATTCGCCTGTTTGCGTGCCGCTATTTATCCAATAAGCTGCCACTCTGTCGCCTTCGGCGACCAGGGAATCAAGCGCCATGTGGAAATCGGGAAAGGCGCTCAAGATCGTGCGGATGCTTTGTTTGAGCATCTCGCGGTTGATGGCCAGGGCTTGGCCATTCTGGTGGATGGTGTAATTTTCCTCGAATAATGTGTCGATACCATCTAGTTGCCGCTGATTCCAGACGGCTTCTATATAGCGTTGGACGATGGCCTTGTTTTGACTGACCGGCATTGCCTTTGCTCCAGTGTGGAGAACGACCTACTCCGCATCGAGCCGTTGCTTTTAATGGGGAAAGCGAGCGCAAATCGGGTAACGAACCGGTTGATTGGCCGATTCTTGCCACTGTGGAATGCCTTGGTCCGCTCTCCCAGCCCGAAAATCTTGCTGGTGAAAGATCGAGCATCGGTGATGCCGACGCCTTGTCCATACCCCAGCGACCGGCCGATTTAGTTGGCCGGCTGTGGCAAAGGAGGAATCATGCCGAGCTGCTGAAACGTACTCAGGGCATCGTCATTAAGCCACCGTTCCGCGATCTTGCCACCGGCAAAGCGATAAATGGCGCACCAAGTGAAACGAACCGCATTCCCAGTTGGAGGAACACCAGGTATTTGGCCGGTATGAGTTCCTTGGGTAACACCACGCAGTGCTACCTTGTCACCGGCACCCACCAAATCTTCCAGGGTGGTGCGAAAATCCGGCACCATCGCCGCGATGAACTCTAAATCCCGCATGAGAGATTCCGGCCCTTGACTGGTGCCGCTGAATCCCGCCACTACATCGGGGTAATGCCCGATGAATTCCGGCGCTACCAGCTCGGTAATCACCGCTGAATTCCTGGCATTGGCGCCCTCTTCGTAAAAACGGCGGATCATCGCCTTGTTTTCTTCAACCGTAGTCATGAAAATTCCTCCACAATTGCGCTTGGGTGAGTGAAAATTTGCAGTCGGTGGGACTATTGAGGAGGAGAGCCTCCAGACCGTGGAATCACCCCGATCTGTTGATACAATCCCAACATATCCACCTCGCCCCAGCCCTCGACAATTTTGCCGTTGGCGACCCGGTCGATACCGATGGAAGTGACCGAGACCTGTCGGCCGGTCGGCGCATAAGCGTAAAAATTGCCGGTATGGGTTCCTGTCCAGGTCATGCGGACCGCGACTTCATCGCCCTCGGCGAACAGATCGTCGATGGTCATGCGGCCGTCGGGAAAGCCGGTGCGCCAAGCCGCGACCAGTTGCCGAGCCCCTTCAGGCCCCGATCGCACGGTTTGACCGCCCGCGCCGTGGACGACAAAATCGGGATCGATCAGCTGGTCGGCCACGCTCAGGTTTCCCCTGTTCCAGCCTTCCTCCAGCCATTGGTGGATAACCGCTGCGTTGTCTTTAGATGACATGAATCATCCTCCTGTCGTTTGAGGGAAAAGTACGGTCTGCCATCAACTCGTCTGCCCGCCGCCCAGGGGCGTTTGTTGCGCCACGGCGGCCGCCATAATGTCATTGGCCCTGCGGATTTCTTCTGCGCGCCGATCCCCGATCAGGTATTGCAAATCCGGCATGGGTACACCGGAGATGCCCCATTCCATTTGTGGCGTTTCGTGAATCAAGCAATAAACGAAAGGCCGGGTGACTTCGCCGCAAATAGAGACGAAGGTCTCGGTAAGCTGTTCGATGAGTTGCCGTTTTTGGTCGGCGGTGGCTACTACATCTTGAATGAATCTCACATCGATAATAGGCATCTCAACAACTCCTCTTGATGGATACGCGAGTCTTCGGACGATCCCGGTTGAAAGGCTTCAACGCTTATTGCTCGACCCATACCGACACCGAGCCGCCGTTGCAGCGAAACTCGCCCCAGCCATCCGCGCCGGCGATGATTGCGCCATCGACAGTGCCGGTGGCGTCCACGAAGGTTCGGTTCGGGCGATTGACGTTCATCCGTTTCGAGCCGCCCGGCCCGTCGCTGAGCACCACCGCCAGGGCGCGCGGATGGTCGGCGTCGCCTGATCGGGTCCAGCCGACGACATCGGGATGGTCGAAGTAATCGATTTGCGGGCCGTAGGCGTGATCCCGCCGCGTTTGCAGCAATCGGTCGAGTAATTGCCGGTGCGAGGGGCGGCCCGGCGCGCCGTAATAGTCGGGGTAAAACACGCAGGGTCGGCCGCCTTCGCGCAGCAGGATCAGCGCGTAGGCCAGCGGCTTGAACCAGTCCTGAATCGTGCGTTCGCGGTAGGTGTCGTGGTTGTCGATGAAAGTGACCGCAAGCGTCGGGTAGCGAGCCGTCAACGTGCCGTTCAAGAGGTTGCGCAAGTCGAAGGCGCCGCCGTTTTCCGACGCCGCCCGCAGGTTGAAATACAGCGGAAAGTCAAACAGCGACAAGCGTTGGCCGGTTTGCTCGATAAACCATTCGAGCGTCGCCAAGTTGCCGGAAAAGTACTCGCCGACGGCGAACAGCTCGCGATCCGGAAAAGCGCCGCGCACCGCGTCCAGCCACTCGTTAAAAAAGGAAAAACGAATGTGCTTGACGGCATCGAGCCGGAAACCATCGACGTTCAAGGCGCGGACGATCCATTCGCCCCAGCGGTTCAATTCCGCCCGAACCTCGCTGTGGCCCATGTCGAGATCGGCAAACATCAAGTAATCGAAGTTGCCGCGTTCCGGGTCGACCGGGGTCTGAAAGACCTTATCGCGCAAGCGGAAGATTTCTCGCGCGCCGCTGCGTTGGTCGTAATCGACCGCGTCGAAGTGGGACCAGCGCCACTGGAAATCCGAATGGATATTGCCCCGGCCGGGGAAGGTAAATGAGGTCCAGGCGTCGATTTCGCGCGGCGGACCGATTTCGATGTTGCGGTTGTCCTGAGAAACCGGCGTCGCCGTTACCGCTTCGGTGGTGTCCGCTCCCGCCTTGTGGTTGAGAACGACATCAAGGTAAACGCGCAAGCCGGCGGCGCGCGCGGCGGCGATGGCGCCTTCCAATTCCACGCGGGTGCCGTATTTGGTGCGCACCGATCCTTTCTGGTCGAATTCACCCAAGTCCCACAGGTCGTAAATACCGTAGCCGACATCGGAATAACCCTCCCGCGCCTTGCACGGCGACGGCAGCCAAAGGGCGGTAAACCCCGCTTGCGCCAGTTCCGAGGCATTGCGCGCCAACTCGCCCCACAGCGCGCCATCGGCCGGGTAATCCCAGTGGAAATACTGCATCAGGGTGTCGTTGGTCGCCATCGCCGTGCTTCCTTACTGCCGCTGGAGCACCAGCACGCTGTTGGCTGGTAGGCGAACGGTGAGCGCATTGCCGCCGGGGGAAATCGCGCCGGCGTTAGCGAGGCCGCCGCCGCCGTAGTGTGGCGCGTCGCCGTTAAAAATCTCCCGCCATGGGTTGCCAGCCAATCGCGCGTTTTCGATGCGATAGCCGTCGGCAAACGAGCGGTTGTTGAGGCTGGCGATGACCAGCAGTTCCTGGTTGCCGTCCCAGCGCCAGAACGCCAGCACCCGGTTGGCGTCGTGGGCGTGAACGATCTCGATGGCGCGCGAGCGCAGGGCGGGGCGGGCGAGCCGCAGGCGGATCAAGTCCTGATAGAAGCGGAACAGATTCGCGCCCGCGCCTTGACGCAGCGCCGGGAAGTTTTCCCGGTGATTGATGAAATCGTCATAGCGATAAGGCTCGGTCGCGCCGACCTCCTCGCCCATGAAAAACATCGGAATACCCGGCCCCAGCAGCGTCATGCCGGCGGCGACGCGGGCGCGGGCCTCGGCGTAGCGCCGGGTATCGAGATTGCCGAGCGACGCGCCGTTGACCGCGACCACCAAAGTCCGCGCCGAACGAACCCGCTGGCCGTTTTCCTCGTAGTAGGAATTGCCGGCCTCGTCGTGCGATTCGTGGTAGATCACCTTGGCGGTGGCGCTTTCCGCCAGCGCGCCGGCGAACCGGTCCATCGCCAACGGCCGGTCGTCGCCGTAACCGGCGAGTTTGAGCAGCCGGGCGCGGCTGGCGTCGTTCTGGGCGTCGCCGATCAGGTGGTGATAAAAATCCGCGTACCAGGTGGCGTCGAAGCCGAGGCCGCCTTGTTCGCTCGATTGCGTCACCGCCGCCCAGCCGGAATGATCCTCGGCGGTCAGAAAGATAGTCGGCTTGATGAGTTTGAGGGTGCGGGTCCATTCGCGCAGGAATTTCGCCCCGAAGGCCCGCGCGGCGCTGGCGGGCGCGCCGTCGGCGTGCAGGACCGCGTAGGAATGAATGGATGTGGTTTGATCGACCCGGAAGCCGTCGAGGTGGAATTCGCTCACCAGCATCGCCGCGCTGCTGATGAACAGCTTGCGCACGATTTCTTCCCAGTAGCGCGGCGCGTAGCCCGTCGACATGTTGTCGACGTAGCCGCCGTGACCGGCGGGCGTCTGTTGCGGGTTGCGCCGCGCCGCCGCCTCGTAGCCGGGATAATCGTCGGGCCGCCCCTCGTACCAGTAATAGATATTGCGTTCGGGCGCGGTGGAATCGTAGGCCCACTGCGCCCGCTCGCCGTCGTGGGTGTAGTGGTTGTAGACCACGTCCAGCAGCACGGCGATGCCGCGCCGGTGGCATTCGCGCACGAAGTGCTTGAACTGGTCGCGGCCGCCGCCGGCGTATTCGATGGCCAGAAAATGCGAGGTGCCGTAACCCCAGTTGGTCCAGCCCTCGAATTCGGACGTCGGCATCAGCTCGACGCAGTTCACGCCGAGATCGACCAGATAATCCAAAAGGTTGATGGCTTCGGCCAGGGTGCCGCGCGGGACTTGGCCCGCGCCCAATCCGTCGATATGCAGTTCGTAAATCACCAAATCGTCGATGCGGGTCGGCAGCGGCCGATTGGTATCGAACTCGTCGCGCCAAAATTCATCCTCATCGGCCCAATCGGTTTCCGGCCAGACCGGATTGCCGTTCGCGTCCAATTGCCGAAACGGGCGCGTGATCCGTTCGGGATCGACCACTACCGAGCAGCTTTTCGTCCCGTCCAAGTCTTGGCGGGCGCCGTTCCAAGGCGCTTCACCGGGTTCGGGGGCATCGGGGTTCTTGCCGCCACTGCCGATCTGGCAGCGGGAATAGAGGTCGGTGCGATAGGCGACCGAGCCGTCCTCGCGGGTGATGCGGAACAGGTAGGGGGTGTGATCGAAACCGGCGAAACCCGCCAGTTCGGGCGCGTCGCCGACGCGGGTGGTCCAGACGCCATCCTCATCTCGGTGCATCGGAACAACGGCGGTGACGCCGCGCCCGTCGTTCCAGATATAGCCGCCCGCCGCTTCGCCGCGCACCAGCTCCACGTTGCGCGCGTTCGGCGCCCACACCGCAAAGCGGATGGCCGGCGCGGCCTGACCGGCGACGAGCAGCTTGTTCGCGCCGAGCAGGCGGCAATGGGTCAGGTAATAGCGTTCGGTCTGGCCGGCGGCGCGCAGGGTGAAACCGCGGTAGCGCTCGGTCGCATTGGCGTCGCTGACTTCGGTGGGGATGGCCCAGGCGTCGGCGCGTTGCGGCGCGTCCGCCGTCACGCCCCAGCGGAAGTTCTGACCGATCTGACTGTCGTCGAGTTGGACCGTGGCCCGGAACGCGGGGCAGCCGTCCTCGGCGGTGAACGCCTCCATCGGCGTCGAGCTCCACGCCTCCGAGCGCGCGCCTTGGGCGTTCCAGTTGCCCGACAAGCGGGCGTTGCGCAGCAGCGGTTGCCGCAATCCAGTCAGATACTCGAACCGCACGGGAATCAATGCCATGAAAAAATCTCCCTCTCATCCTTCCGCAGAATGGCGCGCCGGAGCATCGTTTAGGCTGGCGGCGGGGGCGGGTTGTCCTGATCGGTGAAACCCTGTGTCACTTGAACGATGTTGCCCTCGGGGTCGGCCAGCCACGCGCTGCGCCAGCCGGGGATGAAGGCGTCGAAACTCAGCGGCCCGAAGCTGATCCGCGCCTCATCGCCCATCGCCTTGAGGTGGGCGTCCACGTCATCCACCTGGAACGAGAAATTGCGCACGCCGGGGTAGAGCAGTCCCTCGTTGTTGGTATCCGGCGACGCGGGCCGCGCGCCTTGCGCCGGGAACAGCTCCAGATACACATCGCCGCCGCGCAGAAACACGATCTGGCGACCGTCCGGCAAATCGATCGCGCGGGCGCGGCGGAAGCCGAAATGCGTGCTGTAGAAGCGCTCGATGGCGGATGGGTCACTACAGTTCAGCGAAAGATGGTGAAACCGCATGGCAGCGTCTCCTCAGCGTCCGGCCTTGATCAGATCGGCGCATTTTTCAGCGATCATCAGAATCCCGGCGTGGCAGTTGCCGGAGGGCACCGCCGGCATCACGCTGGCGTCGGCCACCCGCAAGCCCTCCACCTCGTGCACCCGCAGGTTGGGGTCCACCACCGCCCGTTCGTCCATGCCCATCTTGCAAGAGCCGGCTTGGTGGTGATACGAGTCGGCCCGCTGCCGCGCGAACTCGCGCAGTTGGGCGTCGGTGCTGACACCCGGCCCCGGCATGACCTCTCCGGTAACCCAGTCGGAAAAGGCGCGCGCGGCGAAAATCTCCCGCGAGCGCTTGATGGCGTCCACCAGGCGCTGGGTGTCTTCCTCGGTGCCGAGGTAATTCGGATTGACCAGCGGTTTGTCTGACGGATTGCCGCTCGCCAGCCGCACCCAGCCGCGCGAGGTCGGCCGCACCACGCCGGGCAAGATGCTGACCGCGTTGGGATTTTGCCGGCCGACGATGACATCGAAGGGCACGTGAACGAAGGCGATTTGGATGTCCGGCCCGCTTTGTCGGGGGTCGGATTTGTAAAACAGCGCCGCTTCCGACAGATTGAGATGGGGCGGCGGCACCGGCCGCGCGGTGGTCTGAATCAGCCCGGCCAGCACGTGGTTGTGGAAGTTCTCGCCGACGCCCGGCAGCGCCGCCACGACGGGAATATTGAATTCGCGCAGGTGATCGGGGTTGCCGAGGCCGGACAGCAGCAGCAGCTTGGGCGATTCGATCGCGCCGGCGCAAACCAGCACCTCCCGCGCCGCCCACGCGCTCTGCAATTGACCGTGCTGGCTGTATTCGACCCCGACGCAGCGCGATCCCTCGAATAGCAGCCGGGTCGCCTGGGCGTTGGCGCTCAAAGTGACGTTCGGGCGGGCCAGGGCGGGAAAGAGATAGCCTTCCCGCGCGCTACAGCGCTTGCCGTCGCGGATGTTGACGTGATGCCAGCCGGTCCCTTCCATCTGGGGACCGTTGAAGTCGTCCGTGGCCGGATAGCCCAGTTCCCGGCAGGCGGCGATGAAGGCCGCCGAAGTCGGGTTCGGCTCGTGCAAGCCGGCGTTCAACAGCGAGATCGGGCCGCCTTTGCCGATCCAGGGGCCGGCCTCGTCTTCCTGATCTTCCAGTTTTTGGAAGTAGGGCAGCACGCTGCGATAGTCCCAACCGGGGCAGCCCTGTTCGGCCCAGCCGTCGAAGTCGGAGGCGTGGCCGCGGATGTGCATCAGCACGTACAGATTGCTGGTGCCGCCGGGCAATTTGCCGCGCGGCTCGTAGACTTCCCGTCCGTTCAGGCCCGGCTGCGGCACGCTGCGATAGCCCCAATCCACCTCGGAGCCGAGCAAGGTCGGCCACGCGGCGGGAAGCTGGATCCGGTTTTCGATGTCGGTCGGGATGTCGGAACGCCCGGCTTCCAGCACCAGCACCCGGACGTTCGGGTCTTCGCTCAGCCGGTTGGCCAGCACCGAACCGGCGGACCCCGCGCCGACGATGACGAAATCGTAAGCACTCATGAGACAGCTTCCTTAACCCGGCGGCGCTTTGGGGTTGGTGGGATGGTTGAAGGGCGCGAAGGCGGTTTCGTCGTGGATGGTGCGCATGTACTTGATCTTGCCGTTTTCCAGGCGGAAGTAATTCGCGCCGACCACTTCCCGATCCGGCAGGTAGTTGTAGGCGATGGGCGTGCCGGCCCGGTTGGCGGCGTCGCAGCGCCAGATCACCACCGCCCGCTCGCCGTCCACCACGATCTCCAGCGGCAACATCTGGAATTTGCTGTAGCCGTAGCTGATGGCCCCGATTGCGCCCTCCAAGACGCCGATGCCTTCAAAATGTCCGGCCAGCTGCTCGTCGCCGGTCACATCCTCGGCGAACAGGGTCAGCCACTCATCCCAAGCGCCGCGTCGGGCGGTTTCGTAATACCGGTCGATCACATCGCGGGTACTCATGAAG
>CALGOO010000280.1 GCA_937960715.1 uncultured Candidatus Competibacteraceae bacterium | reverse complement strand
CCTTACCCCCCTTCTACCCAATCTGCCCCATCATGAGGAACTGATAGGTGGTAAGCGGTACCATCAACCTGCAAACATTCGTGGCAGGCAGTATGCCCGGCCTCGAAGTAGTCAAGCCTAGCGATGGGTGTAGCTATACCATAGCCCCCCCCAGCCAAACGTTCGAGAACCTCGGCGGATCGGGGACGGTGACCGTGTCCACCCCGGACGGTTGTGCCTGGACCGCCCAAAGCCATGATGACTGGGTCACGGTCACCGCCGGAACGAGCGGGGCCGGCCTCGGCACGACGACCTACACGGTATCGATCAATTCCTCCAGCGCCAAGCGCACCGGGACCTTGACCATTGCCGGCAAAACCCACACCGTGTCCCAAAATCCCAAGGGTGATGACTCCAATGACTGACCGCTCTAAAGGGCTACACGATGTCTACAGTACAACCATCATTCGACGATATTTGGCGATTGTTCCAGGAAACCCGGTTGCAGTTTCAGGAAACCCGGTTGCAGTTTCAGGAAACCGAACGGTTCCTCAAAGAGCAGGCTCAAGAGACCGACCGCCGATTTCAGGAGACCGACCGCAAAATCAAGGAAGTGACCATGAATATCGGGCGACTGGGTAACAAGCTGGGGGATTTTGTGGAGGAGATGGTACGTCCGGCGGCGGTGCGGCTCTTTCAGGAATGGGGGATTGCCGTTCACGAGGTCCACCGCCAAGTCGTCGCCAACCGGCGGGGAGCCGCCATTGAAGTGGATTTGCTGGTGGTGAACGACGAGGATGTCGTAGCCATCGAATGCAAAAGCACGCTGAGCGTGGATGACGTGAACGAGCACCTCGCGCGACTGGGCAAAGTGACGGAATTGCTGCCCAGTTATGCGAACAAGCGGGTTCTAGGCGCGGTCACGGGCATGGTGATCCCCGATCATGTCGCCGAGTATGCCTACCGACAAGGCTTGTTCGTACTGGCGCAGTCCGGTGAAAACGTGGTCATTCTCAATGACGCAAAATTTCAGCCCAAGGCGTGGTAAGCCGTGCTACGATCGCCGTAAACCTTTGTTAAAGTGAAAATAATTCATTCCTAGTAGGTGACCATACCCATGCTCTTTCCTCGCGCGCGTGCTTCGCTCATTCCCTTCCTGCTGGGGATCATGCCTACCCTGTTCAGCCTCTCGGCGGGCGCGACAAATCCTCCGGGCAGTTACGGAGGCGCTTCCATTGCAGGAGGTGGCTATTACACCGTAGCAGCCAAGAACGATGGCACTCTCTGGGCGTGGGGGAGTAATACCGATGGCCAATTAGGTGACGGTACCTTCATCGACCACGCTACTCCAATTCAAATTAGCAGTTTGCGCAGCACCACTGTTCTCACTGCGGGTCGCCTTCACTCTGCGGCAATCGCAGATGGCGGGATGTGGATATGGGGAGCCAATGATAGTGGACAACTGGGCGACGGTACCGTTATTGACCGTCCTGTTCCGATTCAAGTTGGCATCTTAGGTCGAGCCATTGCCATCGCCGCAGGTGGTTTACACACCGTGATGCTCAGAAGCGATGGCACCGTCTGGGCATGGGGGGACAACCGTTTTGGTCAACTAGGGGATGGTACCCTTCAGAATCGCCGTATTACCCCGGTTCAGGTTGGTGATCGCCCTATCGGTGCTGTCGCCATCGCTGCAGGCAACGGGCATACAGCATCGCTCAATGGCGATGGTACTGTTTTAGCGTGGGGGGATAACAGCTTCGGTCAATTGGGCGATGGGTCCAATATCTCCCACGCTACACCAGGCTTAGTGGTGGGGGTGGGCGGATTTAGTGGGGTTGTTGCGCTTGCTGCGGGCTACGAACATACCATCGCGCTCAAGAGCGACGGTACCGTCTGGGCGTGGGGCGGCAACGGCGCTGGTCAGTTGGGTGATGACAGTGTCACCAACCGCGTTATCCCCGTTAAGGTTACTGGAGTGAATGGCGTTGTTTCCATTGCCGCAGGCTATCAGCATAGTATAGCACTTAAGGGTAACGGTACCGTCTGGGCGTGGGGCGGCAACGGCGCTGGTCAGTTGGGTGACGGTACTACTATCACCCACATCGTCCCGGTTCCGGTTAGCGGACTGGACAACGTCGTTGCCATTGCCGCAGGCTATGAACATAGCGTCGCGCTCAAGAGCGACGGTACCGTCTGGGCGTGGGGCGGCAACGGCGCTGGTCAGTTGGGTGACGGTACTACCACTAACCGCACCACTCCAGTCCAGGTCCTTGGACCCGGCGGCAGCGGCGCGTTGAATCTTTTCAATCTTCAACCAACCACTTCAAGTGCCCACGCGACCAATATCAACATCAGCCAATCAAGTCCCGGTCGGTATCGACTGCTCGGAACCTTAGTGGACGCCAACAATCAGCCTGCGTGCGGGCTGGCGCTGGCCAGTGGTCGGTGCGTGTTCAGTTGTGGACCCGGTTCGCTGCGCTGCGAGGGCGGCACGGACAGTCTGGCCCTCGGCCAATTTGAGCTGACCGACCTGCCGACCGAAACGGATGGAACCCTCACCCTACAAACCTTTGTGTTCGGTAGCCTGCCCGGCCGCCAGATGGTCCGGTCGGACGGCACGACTCAACTGGTCGGTGCCGCCGCCAGCAGTGCCAACTCCCAAGCGATCAACCCCAGTGTTGGAGAAGTCAGCTCCGGCCGCTATCGGCTGACCGGCACCCTGGTGGACGCCAACGGCCAGCCAGCGTGTGGCTTGGCGTTGGCCAGCGGTCGGTGCGCATTCACGTGCGGGCCGGGGTCGCTGCGCTGCGAGGGCGGCACAAGCAGTCTGCCTCTGGGTCAATTTGAGCTGACCGATCTGCCAGCCGAGGCGGATGGCACCCTCATGCTACAAACCTTCGTGTTCGGTAGCTTGCCTGGTCGCCAAGGCCAGGCGACCGACGGTGGGGGATGCAGCTATGCCATTACCCCAACCAGCCAGGCGTTCGAATACCTCGGCGGCACGAGGGCGGTGACCGTCTCCACCCAGGACGGCTGCGCCTGGACCGCTCAAAGTCATGATGGCTGGATCACGGTCACCGCCGGCGCAAGTGGAACTGGACCTGGCGCGGTCACCTATTCGGTGGCGGCCAACTCATCCAGCGCTAAGCGTACTGGGACACTCACCATTGCTGGAAAAACCCACACCGTGACCCAAAGCGGCGGTGGCGACGGCGGGTGTAGCTCCGCCATTACCCCAACCAGCCGAACGTTCGAGCACCTTGGCGGATCGGGCACGGTGACCGTCTCCACCCCGGACGGCTGCGCCTGGACCGCCACCAGTCATAATAATGACTGGATCACGGTCACCGTCGGCGCGAGCGGGACCGGCTCCGGCACGACCACCTACACGGTGG
Source organism: uncultured Candidatus Competibacteraceae bacterium (assembly GCA_937960715.1). Taxonomy (GTDB): domain Bacteria; phylum Pseudomonadota; class Gammaproteobacteria; order Competibacterales; family Competibacteraceae; genus Contendibacter. Next base: position 8,084 of record CALGOO010000280.1, on the reverse strand, counting down.
CGGCCAATGCCTCCGGCGCTAAGCGCGCCGGTGCCTTGACCATCGCCGGGCAAACCCACACCGTGACCCAAAATCCCAAGGGTCAGGACCACGGTGACTGACCTCTTGATGTTGATCAACCAGTCCCTTCTCTTCCCCGCTCGGGCGCGGGAGGGATGGGGATGAGGAGCTAGACCTTGAGTTTCAAAGGCTCACACTCCAACCCCTTCCCTGGAGGGGACCAAGGAAACGAAAACCCGCGCCAGGGAATGTCCATGCAAATCGCGGGCTATCAAATAGACTGCCAGATCGGACGTGGCGGAATGGCCACCGTTTATCGTGCCATGCAACAGTCCCTTGGCCGTCAGGTGGCGATAAAGATTCTGGCGCAGAGTCCCGAGGAAGACGATGAATTCGCGCAACGCTTTAAAAAGGAAGGACGTATTCTCGCCCGGTTGCTCCACCCCAACATCATTACGATTCATGACGTTGGGATTTCCGAAAATAACCAGCTCTTTCTGTCCATCGAATATCTCCCCGGCGGCACGCTCGGCGACCGAATCGAGCAGGGTTTATCGTTTGAGTCCGCCATTCAAATCACGAGAGCCATCGCGAAGGCATTGGGTTATGCGCACGAGAGAGGCATCATTCATCGGGATGTCAAGCCTTCCAATATCATGTTTCGACAGGACGGAACTCCAGTATTGACCGACTTTGGAGTCGCTCGAATCCTTGAGTCAAAGACCATTCATACCCTGTCGGGGCTAGCGGTCGGTAGTCCGGGCTACATGAGCCCGGAGCAAGCCATGGGCGAGAACGCCACGATTCAATCCGACCTGTATAGCCTCGGCGTCGTCCTTTATGAAATGCTTGCCGGGCAACGGCTTTACGAAGCCAGTAATCTGATTGCCATTACGCTAAAGCATTTGCATGACCCAATCCCCTACCTTCCCAGACAGTACGCTCATTTACAATCAGTTCTGAATAAATTACTTGCCAAGAAAAATACCGATCGTTATAAGAATACCGATGAGTTCTTGCAGGCGCTCGATGAAGTGCTTGGTGATGGCGCAAAGATCGAGCCTAGAGCTATCGATATTAGCCATATAAGTATAATGGAGTTCACGACTGGAAAAATTCAGACATTTATCGGGAAGAACTTACGACGGCCAACTCTCGCCCTGGTAGCCGTTTTTATAGTTGCAGCCATCGCGACAGCTTACTTTTTTGGATCACGGCCTCCGATGGATCGGACCGATTTTCCTGAATCCGTAAGGCAATACCAACAGGAAGTCGAAACATTACTGAAGTTGGCCAGGATGCAGCTAACATCAGGGATGTTAGGGAAAGAATTCGGTGAGGACAACGCGGAAGCCACTTATCGACGTATTCTGACTCTAGATCCAGGCAATGCTGATGCACTAGCTGGCTTGGAGAATATTGCGAGGGAATACGAGAAAGTAGCGAAACAGCGCCTTGATAATGGAGCGTTACAGGAAAGTTTCGATCAGATAAGACGAGGTTTGGCGGCCGCTCCTGAAAATCAGGAGCTTCTACGCTTACGCCAGGAAATCGAACATCGAATTACTGAGGCAACCGCCCAGAAGGCTCGTGAAGAAGAGCAACGACAATTTCGACTTCAAGCCGAGCAATTTCTCGCGCATGCACAAACCAACCTTCAGGAAGGCCAGTTGGAAATTAGTCTGATTCGTATCCAGCAAGGTTTGTTGGCGGTGCCCGATCATCCAGGTTTATTAGCGCTGCGCGAGCAGATACAGGCCCGGATAGCCGAGCAACAGCGCCGGGAGGAAGAGACGCGACGGCAAGCGGAGGAAGTGGAACACCAAAAGGCCGAGCAAGCACGCCAACAGAAAGCAGCGATACAGCGACAGACCGAGATCGCGGAACGTCAAAAGGCCGAACAAGCACGCCGAAAAGAGGAAGAGGCACGACGACAAACGGAGGTCGGCCTATATCTGGCGCGAGCGTCGGACTATCGGCGAAATGGCAACTATGCGGCCAGTTTGCAGCAAATCGAACGGGGATTGGCGCTGGTTCCAAACCACGAGGGTCTGTTACGTCTGCGTGAGCAGGTGCGTACTGAACGGTTAGTGGAACAACAGCGACAGGATGCGCGGCGCCAAGCCGCCAAGACCGCTCGACCTCAAACCAAACCGGCGGTGGATTCGCCTCAACAGGAAAGCGATATGACGCTCAAGAAACTTCAAGAGATTAAAAATGCCGTCGATGCGCTTGATAAGTCGTTGGGTAGATAGTTGTGTTTAAAATTGAACCTGAAAGGATAAAGTCGTGAATGATATTGCCAGTAAGAAATATTTTATTATCCTGGTAATGGTATTATTGGTGGCTCTGTCCACCGTTGTGGATTTAGTTAGGCTCTCATATGCTCAAACCAATTTGCAGGAGTTGAACAATCGAGTGGCGGAATTGGAGAAAAAGCTGGCTGACGCCAAGGCTCGACAAGAAAGGGCCTATAGCGTCCAGATGAAACTGGAGGAGCAGGAACAAAAGCTTTCCAGTTTGCCTGATTCAGAAAAATATAGAGTACAAGCCATAGAGATCCGCGCGGACATCAAGAATATACGCACCAAGATCGAAGCGATTACCAAGGAAAAAAATGACTTGGAGGAAAATCTGCGACTTGCCAGGAATCTACAGGCTATCCTGATCGAAGGACAAACGATAGCAAAACCGAAAAAAACTCAATCGCTTCCAGTCCAGGAAAACAAATTCGACCCGACTGCATCAAAGGCCCTCACTTCCTCTAAGCCGATCACTACCGACACCGGACCCAAGGAAGGTTGGCGTATGGAAAATATTCGGATCAGCAACCATTTCAATGATGATGAGCGTAATGAAATCATGAACAATTTTAATCGTGGAACCCTGTTTAGCCAGGACGACTTGTTAAACGGTGCTTATCGGACCTATAGCCTTGTGGGAGTCAGTTTGCGTCTCGTGGTACACCCTAAGAATGAAAACACCGCCGACTTGGACATTACATTGGGTCAAAGAGACAATAGAAATCGAAATAGTGGTGGAACAGGCTTTACACCAATGACTCTTGAGCAGTTTAAGAATGAGCTATTCAACATTACAGTAGCCAAATGACCCACGATTTACTGACTGTCGAAGGACTGGAACAAAGCTTCGGTGGCGTCATGGCCCTGGCCGGGGTCAGCTTCCAGACACCAGCCGGTTTGATCCACGCCGTCATCGGACCGAACGGTGCCGGCAAAACCACCCTGTTCAACGACCTATGCGGGTTTTACCAACCCTCCTCCGGTTCGATCCGCTTCGATGGTCATGAATTGCGTGGCTTGCCGCCGCACCGCATCGCCGCTTTGGGCATGGCGCGAACCTTCCAGAACCTGCAACTGTTCTTCAACATGACCGTGATCGAGAACGTCATGGTCGGTTGCCACTTGCGTGCTCGGACCGGGTTGCTGGCCGCCGCATTGCGCCTGCCCCAAGTGCGGCGCGAGGAACGGCGCTTGCGAGAATGGGCCAGCGAGGCACTGGAACTGTGCGATCTGGCCGACCGGGCCGAACAACCGGCTGGCGCCCTGCCCTACGGCCTGATGAAGCGGGTCGAAATCGCCCGCGCCCTGGCCGCGAAGCCCCGCCTCCTGCTGCTCGACGAACCCGCCGCCGGTCTCAACGACACCGAAACCCTGGCCTTGCGCGAACTGATCGCCCGCATCCGCGCCAGCGGCGTCACCGTGCTGCTGGTCGAGCATCACATGCCGCTGGTGATGAGCGTTTCCGACCGGTTGCTGGTATTGGACTATGGCAGCGTGCTGGCCGAGGGTTCCCCGGCGGAAATCCAGGCCAATCCCCGAGTCATCGCCGCCTATCTGGGAGGAGCGGTGCAATATGCCGTCTGAATCAGTGGTGAGCGACCTGCGGTCGGTGGCCGGACAGCGGAATTCGGTGACCGGGGAACCCTTGCTGCGAGTCACGGGCCTGAGCAGCGACTACGGCCCGGTGCGCGCCATTCACGCGGCGGACCTGATCATCCATGCCGGCGAACTGGTCGCGCTGGTGGGCGGCAACGGCGCGGGTAAAACCACCCTGCTTCACACCCTGTCCGGTTTACATCCCGCCAGCGGCGGCTGTATCCGCTTTGCCGGCCAGGACATCACCCGCTGGCCACCGCATCGCATCGTCGCCGCCGGCGTTTGCCAGGTTCCCGAGGGCCGCCAGGTCTTCGCGCCGCTCAGCGTCGAGGATAACCTGCGGCTGGGCGCTTACCGCCAACACCGCGATCCCCAATGGGTGCGGGAAGAGATGGCGCATGTCTATACCCTGTTTCCGATTCTCGCCGAACGCCGCCAGCAACTGGCCGGCACCCTGTCCGGCGGTCAGCAGCAAATGCTGGCGATTGGCCGCGCCCTGCTCGGCCGCCCGCGCCTGTTGTTGCTGGACGAACCCTCAATGGGGTTGGCGCCGCTGCTGGTCGAGGAAATCTTCCGGGTGATCGTCGAACTCAACCACCGGGGCGTCACCATCCTGCTGGTGGAGCAAAATGCCCGCGCCGCCTTGGCGATTGCCCAACGCGGCTATATTCTTGAAACCGGCCGCATCGCCAAAACCGCCCCCGCGGCCGAACTGCTGGCTGACGACGACGTGCGCCGGGCGTATCTGGGCTATTAGGGAGGTCAATCATATGTACGTGGATCGGATCATGACACGCACGGTGGTGCAGGTTGCCGAGGACGCCCGCGTGACCCAGTTGGCGGCGCTGATGCGGGATCGTCACATCCGCCATTTGCCCGTGGTCCGCGACGGTCATTTGGTGGGGCTGGTGACCTCCCACGACCTTGAGCGAGTCTCGCCCTCCCCGATCACGACCCTGTCGGTCGGCGAGGCCAACTACCTGCTGGGCAAGCTCACCGCCGCCAGAATCATGCGCGCCCAGGTCATTACCTGCGCCCCCGACACCCTGGTCGAGGAAGCCGCCCGCCTGCTGCGGCAGGAAAAGATCGGCTGTCTGCCCGTCGTCGAATCGGGGAATAAACTGGTGGGCATCGTGACGCATGAGGACGTGCTGGATTTCTTTCTCGACATCACCGGATGTCTGATGGCGGACGCCACCCGCATCGCGGTGCATCTGCCCGACACCACCGGCCAACTGGGCCGATTGCTGACCGCCATCAATGAGGCCGGTGGTTATATCGCCACCGTGGTGTCGCCGCTGCATCCCGATCAGACCGGCCTGCGGGTCGCTGTCGTGCGCTACCGGGCCGACGATCCGCGCGCCCTCAATCAACGGTTGCGTGACCTCGGCTATGATTTGTTGACCGAAACCCTGCCGTCCCCGGCCGCCAACCCCTGATGGTCCTTCCCACCACCGAGAACGACTCCATGATTCTGGACATCGACCAGGAAACCCTGCCCCACGAGGAATTGCAGGCGCTGCAACTCAACCGGCTGCGCGCCACCGTCGAGCGTTGCTATCAGACCGTCAAGTACTACCGCGACGCCATGGACGAACTGGGCGTCAAGCCGCGCCACATTCAATCGGTGGCTGACGTGCGCTTGCTACCCTTCACCAAGAAGGAAAGCCTGCGCGAGAACTATCCCTTCGGCATGTTCGCCGTGCCCACCGATCAGGTCGTGCGCATCCACGCCTCGTCCGGCACCACCGGCAAGCCGACCGTGGTGGGTTACACCCGGCGCGATATCCGTACTTGGGCGCGGGTGATGGCGCGCAGCCTGGCCGCCGCTGGAATGCGTCCCGGCGACCGCCTGCACAACGCCTATGGTTATGGTCTGTTCACCGGCGGGTTGGGCCTGCATTACGGCGCCGAGGAACTGGGCGTGATGGTGACGCCAATCTCCGGCGGCCAGACCCAGCGGCAAATCATGCTGATTCAGGATTTCGAGCCGACCGGTTTGTCCTGCACCCCCTCCTACGCCCTCAATCTGGCCGAGGCCGCCGACACCATGAACGTGGATCTGCGCAAACTGCCGCTCAAGGTCGGCATCTTCGGCGCCGAGCCATGGACCGAGGAGATGCGCTACGAACTGGAATCGCGCCTGGGCATCGATGCGGTGGATATCTACGGACTGTCGGAAGTCATCGGTCCTGGCGTCGCCATCGAGTGCATCGAGGCCAAGAACGGCCTGCATGTGTTCGAGGATCATTTTCTGATCGAGGCGGTGGATGTAAATACCGGCCAGCCGATTCCCTACGGCGAGGCCGGCGAGATCGTCATCACCTCCTTGACCAAGGAAGCCTTCCCGGTCATCCGCTACCGCACCCGCGACGTGTCGGTGCTCGATCCCGCGCCCTGCCGCTGTGGCCGTACTCACGTTCGCATGAAGCGCGTCACCGGCCGCACCGACGACATGCTGATCATTCGCGGCGTCAATGTGTTTCCCTCGCAGGTCGAAGCCATCCTGATGCAGACCGAAACCCTGTCGCCCTTCTATCAACTGGAGATTGCCCGCGAAGGTAATCTCGATCTGTTGACGGTCAACGTCGAGGGCAGTCCCCCCTTGGTCGCCCAGGGACAGGAAGCCATGGATCGAGTTGCGCACAAGGCGCAAAAGGATATCAAGGACTTCATCGGCGTCACCGCCCGCGTCGTGGTCAAGCGCACCGGCGACCTGCCCCGTTCCGAGGGCAAGGCGGTGCGTGTGATCGACCATCGCAAACACAAGGAAAGATAAAGCGGTCTCACATTCTGCGCTCTGAGCCTTGCGCTTTCGGAGGTATGCAGCCATGTCAAACGTCAAGCAACCTGCTCCAACCGCGCCCGCCGCGGCGGTTCCAGTCAACGAATCCGCCCCAATCGAACCCACTCCAACCGCGCCCGCCGCCGCGGCGGCAACCGGCCAGTCGGCGGTTGCCAAACCCGCGACTTCCAAACCCACGATCCCGGTCTGGGACGGGCCATCGGGCCAATCGTCCTCGGCGCACCGCGCCTACGGTATCGAACGCTCGTTCCTCGGCACGCACATCCCCGAGACCATCGACCGAATGGTCCATGCCAACTTGGCGCGCGGCACCAGCGGCATCTCGCCCGCCGTGATCGCGATGGCTTATCTCGACTGGCTGATGCATCTTGGCCTGGCGCCGGGCAAACAGGCGTTGTTGAACGAGAAAGCCGTCCGCAAGATGGTACGCATGATGCTCTACGCCTTCAAATCCGGCCAGGATCCCAACACACCCCCCTGCATCGAACCGCTGCCGCAAGATCACCGATTCGATGACCCAGGCTGGCGACAATGGCCGTACAACCTGATTTATCAATCCTTCCTGCTGACTCAGCAGTGGTGGTACAACGCCACCACCCACAACCGGGGCGTCAACAAGCAGAACGAAGCCATCGTTTCCTTCATGACCCGGCAGATTCTCGACATGTTCTCCCCATCGAATGCGCCGCTCACCAACCCCGAGATTCTCAAAGCCACCATGGAGGAAGGGGGTCAGAATCTGGTGCGCGGTTGGAACAACTTCATGGCCGACATGGAGAAGGTCATTGCGGGCAAGTCGTTGAGCGCCGAGACGGAACAACAGTTCGTGGTAGGTCGGGACGTGGCGATCACGCCGGGCAAGGTCGTGTTCCGCAACCATCTGATCGAATTGATCCAATATCAACCCGCCACCCCGCAGGTCTACGCCGAGCCGATCCTGATCGTGCCCGCCTGGATCATGAAGTACTACATCCTCGATCTGTCGCCCCACAACTCCATGGTGCGATACCTGGTCCAGCAGGGGCATACCGTTTTCATCATCTCCTGGAAGAATCCCACCGCCGAGGATCGCGACCTGGGCATGGAGGACTATCGTCAGCATGGGGTCATGGCGGCGTTCGACGCCATCTCCACCATTTTGCCGGGGCGCAAGGTCCATACGGTCGGCTATTGCCTGGGCGGCACCATGTTGACCATCGCCGCCGCCGCCATGGCCCGCGATGGCGACAATCGCGTCAAGACCATAACCCTGTTCGCCGCCCAGACCGATTTCACCGAGGCCGGCGAGTTGCTGTTGTTCATCAATGAAAGCCAGGTCGCCTTCCTGGAAGACATGATGTGGGATCAGGGCTATCTGGACGCCGATCAGATGGTGGGCG
>CALGOO010000279.1 GCA_937960715.1 uncultured Candidatus Competibacteraceae bacterium | reverse complement strand
CGCTGGAGCAGGTCATCGCCAATCTGGTCAGCAACTCCCTCACCCACGGCTTCGCCGGGATGGAAACCGGCCGTATCCATCTGCAAGTCCAGGCGGTCGACCCGACTCGGGTAATCCTGCGTTACGCCGACAATGGAACCGGCATCCCAGCCGCTATCCTCAACCGCATTTTCGAGCCGTTCTTCACCACTCGCCTGGGGCAAGGCGGCAGCGGGCTGGGGCTGTACATCGTCTATAACCTGGTGACCGGGGTGCTCGGCGGCGTCATTCAGGCGCACAGTCAGCCTGGCCAAGGCACGGCTTTCACGCTGGTCCTGCCCCGCGCCGCGCCGGACTCCGGTGGATTGACGCATTGACGCCAACCGCCCGCACCCTCCTTCCCGCCGCTCGCACCCGCCGCCCAAGCTCTACCCCCAGCGGGCCGATGGGCAAGAAAAGTCAATGGCCGCCAATCAACGAAAGCCGATTGACGCACTAGAATTTGAGGACCACGCCCGATGATCCAATGAACCCCCGGACGCGCGAGTCGTTGCGAAGTTTCTGGAGGAGTTATGTCGCTCCTAAACAAGGCGCTGCTCATCGTCATCACCACGATCGCGGCGTCAGTCATCCTCTTTTATTCAGCCTTGCGGTTCATCCTGCTGGACGATTATCAGGCAATCGAGAACGACGATGTCCGCGCCAATATCCTGCGGACGGTCAACGCGTTCCATGACCAGTCGCGAAGCATCATTCCAACCATGCGGATCTATGCGGCCTGGAACGAACGGCGTCCATTCGTTCAGGATTCCCGACAAACCGTTCCGGATTCCCCGCTGTTCGCTCCCGATCGCCACGCCGTCCAAAAAGTCGATTTGATCGCGATCCTCGATGCAAACCATCATCCGGTTTTTCTTGGAATGCGCGAGATGCAAACATTCGATCCCATCGAAATTCCCCCCGACCTGCTGGCTTATTTGCAACCTGGCGGCCCATTATCGAAATACGTCCAGGACGGGGTGGAGCAAACCGGCATTATCCTGCTGGACGGTCGCCCTCTGTTCATCGTCTCGCTGGACGGCTTGCGCGTCGACCCCTCGGGCGATCCGCGCGGCGTGGCGATCCTGGGACGCTTCGTGGATCGGGAGATGATCGCCCATCTGGCCCAGACGATGCGGTTCCCGATATTCGCCTACTGGCTGGACGACCCCCAAATGCCGGGCGACGTCCGACGGGCTCGCCTGGAGCTGGAATCGTCACGGGCCACGCCATCCATTCACATCGATGATCTCGACAAGAAAACCATCGCGGGCTACACCTATGCCAGAACCCTGGAGGGGCGGCCGGCCTTCATGCTCAAGATCGTATTGCCGCGCCACATCCATGCTCAGGGCTTGGCCAGCTTGCGGCATTTTCTGATCGTGGCCGCGCTGGCCGGGCTGGGTTTCACCGTTTTGACCACGCTATTGCTGCGCCGGCTGGTCCTGGCGCCGCTGACGACCCTGAGCCGACAAATCAGTTGGATTCGGGCCCATGGCAATCCATCACAGCGCCTGCCGGTGCGGGGCGGGGACGAACTGGCGAGTCTGGGCATGGTCATCAACAAGATGCTCGAAGCGCTCGAAAGGGCCTCCGACGAAAAATACCGCGTTCTGGTCGAGAACATCAACGACGTTATCTTTGCCCTGGATACCGAAAATCGCTTTTCCTACATCAGCCCGGTGATCGAACGCTTTATCGCTTACACCGACAGCGAGATGATCGGTCAGCCTTTCGCCCGGTTCGTTCATCCCGACGATGCTTCGGCGCTGATCGCCAACCTGGAGCGGACCTTGGCCGGAATCCCCGAACCGCTGGAATTTCGTCTGGTGGCGAAAGACCGGGCGGTCTTGCACGCCCGCATCCACAGCCGTCCGTTGTCGGAACGGGGCGAAACGGTCACGATCACCGGCGTCCTGATGGATATCACCGAGCGCAAGCGGGCGGAAGAAGCCCTCATGCAAGGCGAGGCCACGCTTCGCGGCCTGTTCAGCGCCGCCCCCGTCGGCCTGGCCGTGGTGCGGGAGCGCGTCCTGCGCTCGGTCAACGAGCGGTTCTGCGAAATCGTCGGTTATTCCAGCGCCGAGTTGGTCGGTCGCGACACGCGCTGGCTCTACGAATCCGATGAGGAATACCAGCGCGTCGGGCACGCCCTATACGACACGCTTTGGCAACAGGGCGCCAGTCACTGCGAAGCGCGCCATCGCCGCTCCGACGGTTCCCCGCGCGACGTTTCCCTGCACGCGGCGCCCCTGCAACTCCACGATCGGGCGGTGGGCGTGGTCTTGGCCACCCAGGACATCACCGATCAAAAGCAGGCCGAGGCGGCGTTGCGGGCGAGCAAGGAGCAGTTGCGAAGCATCGCCAACCACATTCCGGGCGTCGTCTATCAGTTCTACGCCCAGCCAACGGGCGAGCTGGGGTTTCACTACATCAGCGAACGCGCGAACGAGCTGTTCGGCATGGGTCATCAAGTGAAGGACGCCTTTGCGCGGTTCACGGCTTGCGTCGCCCCGGCGGACCGGGAATCGTTCCTCGCTTCGATTCGACAAGCCGTCGCCACGGCCAGTCCCTGGGATTTCGAAGGCCGGTTCACCAGGCCGACCGGCGAGACGATCTGGTTCAAGAGTCTCGCCAGCCCCAAGCGATGCGTGCGCGAGCTGATTTTTACCGGGGTGGTCCTCGACATCACCGACCGCAAGCGGGCGGAAATGGAACTGCGGCGTCATCGGGAGCGTTTGGAGGAACTGGTGACCGAACGCACCGCGGAGTTACAGCGAGCCAACGCCGAGTTGCGCCAACAGTATCGGATCGCCGAAATGGTCACCGAGGCGCTCCAGCGAACCAACACCGAACTGCGCCAGGCGATGGATCAACTGGTGCAGGCCGAAAAGCTGGCGGCCCTGGGTCATCTGGTGGCGGGCGTCGCCCACGAACTCAACACGCCCCTGGGCAATGCTCGCGTGG
>CALGOO010000278.1 GCA_937960715.1 uncultured Candidatus Competibacteraceae bacterium | reverse complement strand
GCGATCCGGCCTCGGCGCTGCTGGAAGTGCTCGATCCCGAGCAGAACACCGAATTCCTGGATCATTATCTGGACGTGCGCTTCGACCTGTCCAAGGTGCTGTTCATCTGCACCGCCAATCAACTCGACACTATTCCAGCGCCCCTGCTCGACCGGATGGAGACCATCCGGCTGTCCGGCTACATCACCGCCGAGAAGTTGCAAATCGCCCGCAATCACCTGTGGCCGAGGCTGCTGGAACGCAGCGGGCTGGCGCGCGACCGGATCACCCTCGGCGAGGAAGCTCTACGCCAGATCATCGAGGGCTACGCGCGGGAAGCGGGAGTGCGCAATCTGGAAAAGCAACTGGGCCGGATCGTGCGTAAGAGCGCGGTGCAAATCGTCGAGGGTCGCGAGGGGTCGATCGTGGTGGAACCGCCGGATCTGGATGGCTATCTGGGTAAGCCGCCGTTCAAGACCGAGACGCCGATGTCCGGCGTGGGCGTGGTCACCGGCCTGGCCTGGACCGCGATGGGGGGGGCGACGCTCAACGTCGAAGCCAGCCTGGTCCACAGCAAGAATCGCGGTTTCAAGCTGACCGGCCGCCTGGGCGAGGTGATGCAGGAATCGGCCAACATCGCCTACAGCTACCTCAGCGCCCATCTGGAGGAGTACCAGGCCGATCCCAAGTTCTTCGACGAGGCGTTCGTGCATCTGCACGTCCCGGAAGGCGCCACGCCCAAGGACGGCCCCAGCGCCGGCATCACCATGGCCACCGCCCTGCTGTCGCTGGCGCGCGGCCAGCAACCGACCCGGCCGCTGGCGATGACCGGCGAGTTGACCCTGACCGGGCAGGTGTTGCCAGTGGGCGGGATTCGCGAAAAACTCATCGCCGCCCGCCGGGTGGGCATTCACGAAATCATCCTGCCGGAAGGCTGTCGCGGCGACGCCGAGGAATTGCCGCACCACATTCGGGAGGGGCTTACCCTGCATTTCGTCGAGCGCTTCCGGCAGGTGGTGGATCGGGTATTCACGTCGGAGCGAGCGCCATGAGAGGGCTGGAATGAGAGTCTATGAATCCTAGCGACCTCCCTCCCCCCCGACCCCTCTCCCGCCAGCGGGCGAGGGGGGTTTTTTTACTGCTAGCGGTGCTCCAGTGGCCGACCGCCGGGTGGTCCGCGTGTGACGATCCCCCCGCCCGGCGGGTCAACTGGCTGCGTTGCGACAAGCAGGGGGTCGACTTGACCGGCGCGGATTTGCGCGAGGCGGTGCTGACCCAGGCCAATCTGACCGCCGCCAAACTGGCCGGCGCGCGGCTGAGCGGCGCGGATTTGGGCGGCGCGACGCTCAGCCGAGCCGATTTCGTCGGCGCGACGCTGGTGGGGGCGCGGTTGGTCTCGGCCCAGTTGGATCAGGCCGGGTTCGTCGGCGCCGGGATGGCCGGCGCGCGGCTGGACCGGGCAGTGCTGACCCAGGCGAATTTGCGCAACGCCGATCTGGGCGGCGCGCGGCTGTATCAGGCCGTTCTCACCGGCGCGGACCTGAGCGGCGCGAATCTGAGCCAGGCCACGCTGGCGCAAGCCGACCTGACCGACGCCAGGCTGCCGGGCGCCAACCTGAGCGGCGCGACGCTCAGCCGAGCCGTGCTGGAAAACGCGGTGCTGAGCGGCGCTCATCTTCATGGGGCCAAACTGGACGGCGCGAACCTGCTGAACGTGGATTTCACCGGCGCCGACCTGAGCGAGGCCACACTGGCCGATGCGCGCATCGACGGCGCACACTTTGCCGACGCTAGGCTCGACAGCACCATCTGGACCAATCGTCGCCGCTGCCCACCGGGATCGGTGGGGGAATGCCGGTGAAAAGCGACGAGTTCAGCCTCTCACCCGCCCCGGCGGGTTTTCGTCCAGTCTCTCAGGCTCCGCCGCTGGCCGATCCGCATGGCCGCAAGACCGGTTCCCAACCTGGTTCGCCGGGAGCAACCCCGGTTTCGGCGGCCACGCCCAGGCCCACGACCGCGACCAATCTCTCTTCAGCCTTCCCTTCCTCCTGGACAGTCCGGTACAGCAGCGGCAATCGATCCCGCTCCCACGGCGGAACGCCGGCTTCCTGCCACAACTTTTTCAATTCCTGCCCGTAACGACGACCGGCGGGCCGGAACCGCTCGCCACCCTGGCGAAAACGGACGATCAGCTCGCCCCCCGCCAGCACCGTGGCCCGCCAGCCGGCCCCGATGGTTTCCCGCAATACCAATGCGCCAATACCGGGCAATTCCAGCGGTGGATAACCGTTCGCGCCGGGCCGCCAGACGAAACAGCGGCGCGCGTCGTGTGGGGTTAGCGCCGGCATGGCGTACAGCGTATCCCGGTAGCGCCGAACCTCGCCGCCGGGCCAGTGGATGCGCGGTTGCCGGTCGGGCCGGGCGGTCAATCCGTCGCGCAGCACATGCTCCAGTTGCCGATGGTCGGGAATCGGTAAACCCAATTGCCGGAGCCAGTAGCGCAGCAGATTGCGCTGGCGGATTGCGCCCAGTTCCCGCATCCCCGGGAGACGCAGGCCATCGGGGCGGTCGGCGCTGACCCGAATCAGGTCGGCGGCGGCTTCCGCGTCCAGCCAGGCGGCGGCTTCGGCGCACCAATGGGCGGAACGGGCCAGGGCGCGATTCGCGGCCGGCCAGCGGTCCCGGAGCAACGGCAGAACGCAATGACGAAGATAGTTACGGTCGAAGCCGACGTCGGTGTTGCTGACATCCTCGATCCAGCGCAGTCGATGGGCCTGGGCATAGGCCAGCAGGTCGGCGCGATCCACGGCCAGCAAGGGTCGCAGCAACCACCCCCGGCCCAGCCGCGCCGCCGACGGCATGGCGGCCAAGCCGTGCGGACCGGCGCCGCGCAACAATTGCAGCAGCAGGGTTTCGGCCTGATCGTCGCGGTGGTGGGCGGTCAACAACGCAGCGTCCGGCTCCAGTTCCGCCGCGAGCACGGCGTAGCGGGCGCGACGCGCGGCGGCTTCGGGACTTTCGCCGGGTCCGGGCCGGGCGTCGACCCGCAGCGCGCGAAACGGGATGTCGAGTGCGCGGCAGACCCTACCGCAGTGTTCGCCCCAGGCGGCGGAGGCGGCTTGCAGCCGATGATCCACGTAAATCGCCGCCAGCGTTCGTTCCGGCCAGCGGTCGCGATGCGTCGCCAGACCATGCAGCAGGACCTGGGAATCCATGCCGCCGCTATAGCCGACCACCAGACGACGCGCTTGCGGATGCCTGGCCAGCAGCGCGTCCAGGCACTCGAGGAACGGGGGGGCAGGAAACGATGACAAGGTCGAGGGAGGTTTGGGAGTTCCTAATCCTTGCCCAGCAAGTTGTCCTTCCCCAGCAGGGCCGCCACGCTGCTCTGCCAGGATGACTGGGCCGAGGCCGCCGGTTCGGTTTCCCTGAACACGCCATACGCCATCAGCCGCCGGTAACGCTGTTCCAGCAGTTCGTCCACGGTCAGCGCGTCCAGTTGTCGCAACTGCTCGCGCAAGGTGGCGCGCAACGTTCCCGCCATCCATTCCAGGTCGCGATGGGCGCCGCCCGCCGGTTCGAGCACGATGCCGTCGATCAGATGCAGTTTCAGCAGCCGCTCCGCCGTCAACCCCATCGCCTCGGCGGCGTCGGGGGCCTTGTCGGCGCTCTTCCACAAAATGGCCGCGCAACCCTCGGGCGAGATCACCGAATAGGTGCCGTATTGCAACATCAGCACCCGGTCGCCCACGCCGACCGCCAGCGCGCCGCCGGAGCCGCCCTCGCCGATCACCGTGCAGATCACCGGCGTTCGCAGTCGGCTCATCTCGAACAGATTACGGGCGATGGCCTCGCTCTGGCCACGCTCCTCGGCGCCGATGCCCGGATAGGCGCCCGGCGTGTCGATGAAGGTCAGCACCGGCAGCCGGAACCGCTCGGCCAGCTTCATCAACCGCAGCGCCTTGCGATAGCCCTCGGGGCGCGGCATCCCGAAATTGCGATGGATCTTCTCCTTGGTGTCGCGGCCCTTCTGATGACCGATCACCATCACGGGACGGCCGTCCAGCCGCGCCGGCCCGCCGACGATGGCGTGGTCGTCGGCGAAGGCGCGGTCGCCGTGCAACTCCACGAACTCGGTGAACAGCCGCTCCACGTAGTCCAACGTGTAGGGCCGCAGCGGGTGGCGGGCGATCTGGGAAATCTGCCACGGCGTCAGGCTGGCGAAGATCGAATCGGTCAGCGCCTTGCTCTTGGCCTCCAGCCGGGCGATTTCGTCGCCGATGTTCAAATCCTGCTCGGCGCCGAGATGGCGCAGCTCCTTCAGCATCGCCTCCAATTCGGCGACAGGCTTTTCGAAATCCAGGCAATTGTTCGGATTCATCGGTCGCGGTTAATCCTTGTCGGGCAGGCGCACCGCCAGATACAACGATTCGCTCTCACGCCGCACCAGCACCGGGACCACCCTGCCCTTGGGCAGCTCCCGGGCCAGATCGACGAACTGGTTGGCGCTTTTCACTGGCAGGTGGTTGATTTGCAAAATGATGTCGTCCGGATACAAGCCAGCGTTGGCGGCCGGTCCCTCGTCCAGCGTGGTGACCAGCACGCCTTGCTCCTCCGGGATCAGATTGCGGCGCTGTTCGTTGCTGAGATCGGCGACGGTAAGGCCGAGGCGCGGATCGCTGTGCTCGTCCATGGTGGCGACCGGCTCGGCGACGGTTTCCAACCGGGCGATGGTGGCCTTGATTTCCAGCGGCTCGCCGTTGCGCAGGATGGACATGGCCACGGTCTTGCCCACCGGGGTCACGCCGATCATCCGCGGCAGATGCGAGGAATCCTCGACC
This sequence comes from uncultured Candidatus Competibacteraceae bacterium, assembly GCA_937960715.1. Taxonomy (GTDB): domain Bacteria; phylum Pseudomonadota; class Gammaproteobacteria; order Competibacterales; family Competibacteraceae; genus Contendibacter. The sequence goes on along the minus strand of CALGOO010000278.1, from coordinate 301 downwards.
GGCTCGCCACCGTAACGCAGAATGATGTCGCCCGGCTTGAAACCGGCACTGGCGGCCGGGCTGTCCGGCAGGATCTGCGCCACCAACGCGCCGCGCGGTCGATCGAGCTTGAAGGCTTCGGCCAGGTCGTTGTTGACCGCCTGCAACAGGATGCCCAGCCAGCCGCGGGTCACTTCGCCGGTCGCTTTCAACTGCTCGACCACCTGCGTCGCCAACTTGATGGGAATGGCGAACGACAGTCCCATATAGCCGCCGGTGCTGCTGTAAATCTGCGAGTTGATGCCGACCACCTCGCCGCGCA
>CALGOO010000277.1 GCA_937960715.1 uncultured Candidatus Competibacteraceae bacterium | reverse complement strand
CCCTCCAGCGAATGCTCGAAAAAGCTGCCGACGAACACCGAATATTGCACCCGGAGCGCCACCTTCTCCAAATACCGCGCCACTCGGGCCAACCGTTTCGGATCCTCGGCAATGTCGTAGCAAATCAGGTAAAGCCGTCGCCGTCGCGCCATGATTCAACCCTCCAGCCACAGTCGCAGGCGGACCAGCAAGCTCCGCCCGAACCCGAACACCTCCTCCCGCCGCGCCTCGACCAACGCCGCCAAATCCCGGTCGTCGCCCCACTCCACGCCCGGCGCGTCCCGGCGCCCCGCTCCGGTCAACACCGGCTCCGCCAACGCCCAGATCAACAACTCCGCCAAATCATCCACCAGATTCAACGGCTCCAATCGCGCCAGCCGCTCCGCGTCCAACCCCGCCTCGACCAGCAATTGCGTACTCGCGCCCACCAGAAATCCGCGCAACCGCCGCACCAGCGCCACGTCCGGCGTTACGCCCGCCGCCGCCAACCCAGCCGGCGTCAATCCGCGCCACGCCAATACCGGGCCTGGACAACCCCCTCGCTGCTGCAACTGTCGCTCCAGCGCCCGCCGCGCGTAGCTCGTCATCGTCCGCCGCCAGTCCGCGTACCGGTTCAATCCATCGGATCGACGCAGCCAGGCGCGCAGTTGCCGGTATAACCCGGAATCGCCGGACGACGGCCCGAACAGATACCCCCGCACGCCGCCCTCCCCGTCCAGGAACGTGACCGGCACGCCGGCATCGGCGCAAGCCAGCAGCGCCTCGCAGGTCCAATGCACCTCGCCCTTGCTCAGCACCCGCGCCAACCGCGCCAACGGATAAAACACCGCCGCCCGCTCCGGTTGCCGAACTCGCAGCGCCGGTCCGTCCAACTCCACCGCCAACTCATTCCGACCCTGCAAATACAACGGCTTGCGCAAACCTTCCGCGTGCTCGTCCAGCAAACCGTGAAATTCAGTCTTCATCGTCCCCACCCTCCGCCAGCGGCGGCGCCCGCCCACTCAAGCCGTTCGCCAGCCGATAGCTCTCCCGCCGCAAGTAGCGCCGCAACGGCGGAACCCATCCCTCGTAACCGGCGTAAAAGGTCTGCCGGCCGGCCTTGGCCAGCAGGCAGGCGCCCTTGTCGAGCACGAAATCCTCCACCCGCAACCGCCGCGTCCGAAACAGTTCCCACACCCAGCCGTCCAGCCGGGGCCGCAACGGCTCGATCAAATCGCAGGCCAGCGACTCCCGGCCATACGCCGGTTCGTGATAGAACCCAAGCAGCGGATCGAGACCGGCCCCGTGCGCGGCTCGCACCGCCTCGAAATGCAGCAGGGTGTAGCCCAGCGACAGGCAGGCGTTGACCGGATCGCGCGGCGGCCGGCGGTTGCGCCCGGCGACGTTCAGCGCCGGTGGAAACAGCGCGGTCAGCGCGGCGTAATGCGCGGCGGCCCCCGCCCCTTCCAACCCCAGCACCGTGTCCCGATCCGCCGCCATCGCCAGCGCCGACAGCAAATCCCGAATCGTGGCGATGCCGTCGTGCAAGGGCTTGCGAACATCGGGCCGCTGGGCCAGGGCGGCTTCCAGCAGGCGCAGTTGCGCCCGCAGCTTGGCGGCGACCAGCGCGCGGGCCAGCGGCAGCCGGGCCGCCGGGTCCAGCGCCAGTTGGTACTGCGCCAGCCGGCGGCGGGCGTCGCCGTGGCCAGGACCGAGCAAGATCGCCGTGCGCCGGCTGTGGCGCGCGCTCAGACACACCACGGCGGTCCCCTGCTCCGCCAGCGCCGCCAGCACCCCGCCGTCGAACCGCACCGCCCCCTGGATCACCGCCCGCTCCACCAGCGCCAGCGGCACCCCGCGCGGCCGCGCGGCCGGCTCCTCGATCACCAGCCGCTTGCCGTCCAGCCGCAGCGTCAAATCGCGCCGATCCAAATACAGCGTACCCATGATTCACCTCGGATTTCTCGTTCCCCTCGCCCTTTGGGAGAGGGGCCGCTTCCCTCAACCGACGTAATAAAACTCCGGATCGCTGGGCGGAATGGCGATTCCCAACGTCCGCACCGTCACCGCGCCCAGCGGCAGCAACAAAAACCGGTCGCGGGTCAAATCCAGCACCGCACCCACCCCGCTCACCAATTCCCGCCGCTCGCGCTCGGTCAGAAAGCACTCGAACACCGACTTCTGCCCGCCGCAGGCATAACCCTTGAGCACATGCAGGGCCGACTGCAATCGGTCGGGATCGGTCACATCGTAGGCGGCGAGATACAGCGTGCGGTCGGGCATCGGGATCACCCTCGCAAGGAAATGACCAGGGTTATACACCGACGCGGGCGAATCGGCGGGCGCGGCAAGCTTGCCGGGGTCGGCTCGCGGTCTTGACCTCGGTCTGATGCGACCGACGGGATGGAAACCAGAGAACCAGTGCTAACATGGATCATGCAAATGCAAGGAGAACTGCCATGACCGAAGTCATCGAGCGCGTCAATCTGCTGGAAGAAGCGTTGACCAAGCTGGCTTACGCCCAATTCAACCTTCATATCGAGATCGATCGCCTGATTCTGGAAGGACAAGCCTCGCGCGAGCGCTCCGAACGCGAAATGACCGATTTCAAGGCCGAGATGCGAGCCTCGCGTGAACACTCCGAGCGTG
>CALGOO010000276.1 GCA_937960715.1 uncultured Candidatus Competibacteraceae bacterium | reverse complement strand
CGATGACCAGCTCCTTGACGGCGTTGGCGTTGGCGCCGGGCGCGTTGAACACGCAAATCCCTTTGGCGGTCATCTGGGGTACGGGGATGTTGTTGACGCCGGCACCGGCGCGGCCCACCGCCTTGAGGCTGGCGGGAATCGGCCAGTCATGCATGCTGAAGGAACGCAGCAGCACGGCGTCGGGATTTTGAATCTCGGAAGCGATCTCGTAGCGGTCCCGGGGGAGGCGCTCCAAGCCGGAAACGCTGATGTTGTTCAGAGTCAGGATCTTGTACATCGTCTTCGAATCGGGTTGGGTAGGAAACGCGCCCTCCCCTCGTGGGGGAGGATAGGGGTGGGGGCGATCAGCCGCGCCGTTTCTGGAAATCGGCCATGAAGTCCACCAGCGCCTTGACGCCTTCCAGCGGTATGGCGTTGTAGATGCTGGCGCGCATCCCGCCAACCGAGCGGTGACCAGCCAGGGTCAGCAGGCCGGCGCTCTTGGCTTCGGCCAGGAACGGCTTGTCCATCGCTTCGTCGGGCAGGGTGAACGGCACGTTCATCCACGAGCGATAAGCCGGATCGACCGGATTCTTGTAGAAGCCGGATTCGTCGATGGCCTTGTACAGCAACTCGGCCTTGGCCTGGTTGCGTTCGGCCATCGCCGTCAGCCCGCCCTGCGCCTTCAGCCATTGGAAGACCAGCCCGGCGATGTACCAGGCATAGGTCGGCGGCGTGTTGTACATCGACCCTTCCTTGGCCATGGCGGCGTAGTCGAGCATGGTCGGCGCGCCCGCAACGGTCTGGCCCATCAAATCCTCGCGGACGATGACGATGGTCAAACCGGCGGGACCGATGTTTTTCTGGGCGCCGGCGTAAATCACCCCAAATTTGCTTACGTCCAACGGTCGAGACAACAAGGTGGACGACACATCCACCGCCAGCGGCACGCCCACCTCGGGAATTTCGTGCATTTCGACGCCGTTGATCGTTTCGTTCGGCGTGTAGTGCAGGTAAGCGGCATCGGGATCGCACTTCCAGGTATCGCGAGTCGGAACGGTGGTGAAGTTGACCGCTTCGGAGCTGGCGACGACGTTGACCTGACAAAATTTCTTGGCCTCGGAAATCGCCTTTTTCGACCACTGTCCGGTGTTGAGGTAATCCGCCTTCGCCTTGCCGCGCAGCAGGTTCATCGGCACCATCGCGAACTGGCTGGAGGCACCGCCTTGCAGGAACAGCGCCTTGTAATTCGTGGGGACACCAAGCAGTTCGCGTAGATCCGCCTCGGCCTGTTCGGCGATGGCGACGAACTCCTTGCCGCGATGACTCATTTCCATCACGGACATGCCGGAACCGCGCCAATCCAGCATTTCGGCCTTGGCCTGTTCCAGAACCGCCTCGGGCAGCATGGCGGGACCCGCGCTAAAATTGTATGGGCGTGGCATTTTCGACTTCCTTCATGACTGCGCTGAAATGCGGCGCATGGTAGCAGAAATGCCGGGCTTGGGCATTATGACCACGGCTGAGAATGAGCGGATGGAACGAGTCCGCATAGTGTCGGGTCGAGCGAAGCGGTGGGAAAGATCGGGCGCGGCGATCCCGCCATCCATCAATGACCTATTGTTTTGCTCGGTTTTTTGGGCTATACGTTTGGTCGACGCCATCGGCCTGGATGGGGACCAGAATGTGGGCGCAAAGTCTGAAATTTCCAGTACCAGGATAAAGCGTAAGTTGCCGGATATGACTTTATGAATCAAACCATTGCTCTTTATTCAGTCCATGGGGCGGTCAAGGATGCGTCGCGGCGCGAATCACCAAGCGCGATTGCGGATCGTCAATCCGGGTTGCTCGGCGCCGTCGTCTTGTTCCTGATGGCTTGTGGGTTGTCGGCCACGGCGCAGGAGACCAACCACTATCCCAACGGCACTTCCGGTATCCTGGCGGGCAGCGTGCCAGGTCCGGGCCTTTACTATCTGATGTACAATCTGTTCTACGAAGCCGACCAACTGAAAAACAGCGCCGGCCATACCGCGCTGGCCCCCGACGGCAAGCCCCTGGGTTTCAAAGCCAAGGCATTCGCCAACGTCCATCGAGTCATCCATGTCACCCAAATCAAATTCCTGGGCGCGGAATTCAGTTGGAATGTGGCCGTACCGCTAGTGTACCGTAGTGTTCGGATCGACAGCTTCGGGATCGACGATTCCGACTTCGGTCTGGGCGATGTGAACCTGGAACCCCTGGTGCTGGAATGGCGTGGTCCGCAGTGGGATTTCGGCGTCGGCTACGGTCTGTTCGCGCCCACCGGCGATCGGGACGACCAGCAGCCAGCGCAACCGGGCAAGGATTTCTGGACTCATTATCCCATCGTGGCCGGCACCTGGTTTTTTGACCGGGAGCGTACTTGGTCGGCCTCTTTTCTGGCTCGCTACGAGGTTCACAGCAAGCGCCAGTATGTGGATATCACCCCAGGAAACGATGTCTCGGTGGAGTGGGGCTTGGGCAAAAGCTTCGGCGCTCTGATCGTAGGTATCTCCGGTTACGCCCAATGGCAAGTCACCGGCGATACAGGATCCGATATCCAGTATGACGCCAATGTCCATGATCGAGTGTTCGGCATTGGCCCGGAGATCCAAAATTTCTTTCCCGAGTACGGTTTCGGTTTCCAGTTGCGTCACTGGCGCGAATTTGGCGCCAAGGATCGTTCCGAAGGATCGATAACCACCTTGACCTTGGTCAAACCCTTCTAAGGGGTTCTCCAAGTCGATTGCAGCCGGCGAATTCATTTGGGATCAGGTGATGAAACTGAATCTTGGCCGCTTGCTGTCCAAAACCAATGATCGGTCTGCATCGCCCCGACAAGTATCGGCAACCGTGCTGTTCGCGGACGGCGGCGGCAGTCGATTGTTCGAAAAGTATGGCGCCCAGCGCGGACGGCAGATCGAGATGCGGGTGTTGGGCGTGCTCACCGCTAAGATTGGGGCTCAGGGAGGGGTTGTAGTCAAGGCGGCCGGCGATGAAATCATGAGCTGTTTTCCGGATCCGGAACGGGCGGTTCGCGCCGCCTGTGAAATGCAGCGGGGTCTCAAGGACGATTCGGCGCTGATCGGCCTGAACATCTCCGTCAAGATCGGCCTGCATCACGGTCAGGTGCTCGTGGAGGAAGACAAGGTTTTCGGTGACGCGGTCAATGTCGCCGTTCGGATGTTTACCTTGGCCAAGGCCGATCAAATTATCACCACCCAGGAAACGGCCGGGTTGCTACCCGCCGATCTTGGGCAAATGGCTCGCGATCTCGGTCAGTCGTGGGTGCCGGGCAAACAGGGCGAGATGGAAATCACCGAGATCATCTGGCGCGACTCCACCAGTCAGACCCAGGTAGTCATCTACCAGGAAGCATTGATGAAGTTGCTGTTCGCGCGGTTGTTTTTGGAATATCGCGGTAAAAGCATCGAACTGATGCCCGATCATCGGGTATTCAAGATTGGGCGCGGCGCCGGCAATGACCTGGTGGTGAGTCGAGAACAGGTATCCCGCAGTCATGCCACCATCGAGTTTCGCCAAGGCAAATTCATTCTGGTGGACCAGAGCGCCAATGGTACTCATTTGCTGCTGGAGAATGGCGCGCGTATCTTCCTTCGACGTGAGGAATTCACCCTGCACGATCGGGGAATTATCTTTCTAGCTCCAATCGTTTCCGAGCAGGATCCCGATATCATTCGCTATTCGGTCATTCAAAATGCCCAGGAGGTTTATGCGCGCGAACATGAGCTGAAGAAGCAGAATCAGGACATTCATATCGAAATCGACCACGCCGACTGCGCGAGACAAGTCGGCGAAATCCTGGAATCGGAGTATTTCAAGCGCATCAACACGCTGGCGAGTCGATTACGCGCCGAGCGATCTCACTAAGACAGTTTACTCAGCGATACTGCAAGGTGGGTGATTGGGCCATGACCCAGGACATGCGGGCATCCATGGCATGGTGCAACGGATTACTTTTGAAAGTAATCGAGAACTTTCTTTAACATGCGCACCATGGGATGATCGGGATATTTCATGACGAACACCCCTTCGCTGGCCAACGCCATCATTTCATCGCTATGCGGCAAAATAGCCGCCACCTCGCATCGCAGGGAGTTTTCGACCCGTTTCTTGACCATTTGACTGTCGAAAATTTGCGGTGTCTTGTTGACCACTAATAGCATGAGCGGCACGCTTAATTGGCGGGCCACTTCGACAGTGACAGCCGTTCCCTGAAAATCTTGCGCGTCGGGGCGCATGACGATGATCAGCACGTCCGAAATCGCAATCGACAACAACGTTTCCTCATTCAGACCTGGGTGGGTGTCGATGAGGAGAAAGTCGAGATTGAGTTGCTTGATCAGGCGTTCATAACCGTCATTCAGCAGGCCAACGTCATAGCCTTCCCGCAGGATGCGAGCGATGTCGCCGGTCTTCATGCTGGAAGGGATAAGATAGACTTTACCCTTGACGGAATCACCCAGATTGGCGGTTATATCGATCGCTGCGTCTTCCACATTGCAAGAGCCCCACAGATAATCATTGAGGCTATGCACCATTTTTTCTTCCACAAGACCGAAAAGCACATGAATGCCTGGCGACAAGATATCGGTGTCGACCACGCCGACTCGCATTCCCTGCTCGGCTAGAAGCGCGGCTATGTTGGCCGTCGTGTTTGATTTTCCCGTACCGCCACGAAAGGAGTGAACCGAGATAACCTTGGGCATGGTTTCTTTACCTGGATTTTTACTTGACGCTTGTCAGGGTAGATCAAAACCTTTCAGGTTGGCGTACTACGGCAATCATCGTGATATCATCGAACTGGACGGCGCCGGTCATAAAGTCCTGTAGTGCCGCATAGACGTGATCGACGAGCCCGCGCGCTGTCGTTCCTGGTCGGGCCAGCAGTTCGAAAAGACGGTCTTCCATGAAAAAATCACCGCCGGCATTGCGCGCTTCGGTGACGCCGTCCGTATAGCAGAAGATGAAGTCACCTGGATCAATCTGGGCAAATTCAATGGAGTAATTGGTATCGGGCATCATTCCCACAGCCATGCTGGTCGGTTTAAGTTCAAGCTTGAGGTTGCCGTTGCCGTCAAAGATGACCGGTGGATTGTGGCCCGCGTTGATGTACGCCAATTGACCAGTCGCAGGGTCCAGCATACCAAAAAACAAGGTAGCGAACATGTTATCCTGCATATGATTTTCAGTGATGTAATTATTGGTCAGTTGCACCGCGTTCTTCAGCGCCATGGTTCCGGTCGAGGGGATGGCGCGGGTTTGCCTGCGAGTAAACGGTTGAGCCGATGTGCCCGCCTCAAGTATGTCAGTCCAGTTGATCGAATAATTTTGCTGGGCGAAAGCGCGCGTCAAACTCCGCACCAGCGCCATGAACAGAGCGGCGGGCACTCCCTTGTCCACCACATCGGCGATCACGAAACCGAGGCGGCGGTTTTGCGAAAGCATGAAGGCATCATAGAAATCACCAGCCACCTCGCGCGCGGGCTGGAAACACGCGGCAACATCCCAACCTCCCGGTTTGGGTAGCTCGGTTGGCAAGAAGCCAGCCTGAATACGCCTGGCGACCTGGATATCGTGCTCGATCTTCAGCAGTTCCGCATTTTCGAGACTGGGTTCATGCTGATGGCGCAAGCGATTGTGCTCAAGCACAAATTGCACGCGCGCTCTCAACAGCCCTTCGCTAATCGGGGTTATCAAGAAATCGTCGGCGCCTGCTTGCAAGCACTGCTCCAATTCGACATCTTGATCTGGATCGCCGATCACTAAGGTGGCCACGGCATTCGCACTATCGGCGTTCTTAATCTGCCTCAAAAACTCTTGCGCTGTCATATCAGGCAGGCGTGCGGCGAATAGGACCAAATTGAAAGGACCAGCCTCGGCCAAAGCCAATGCCTGTTTGGCTTCATTGACGATCATCACCCGTTGCGTCAGGGAAAACAGCGTTTGGACCAAGGTTTCGTTTATGATCCCGCTATCGGCCACAATCAGGATGCCACCAAGCTTTTCATTCATGGGAATACCTCCTCGGATTGGCGGAAGTTTCCTTGCAGGTGGGTTGTTGAGTCAATTTGGTCGATGGCCTCCTTGATAAGTTTATCCATAATGTTGTCCACATCCTCGATTTTTTCGGAGATGTAGCGACGCCATTTTACTTGGCGTCGCTACATTCAAGTTATCGCTGGCCAGCAGGGATACGCCAGTTGAATGGATCGATGTAGAATGGATCCACACCGTGGAGAGCCGTGACGGTGATGACGCTGTCGAATAGACCTTTGACCGAAGTAATCAGCTTGTTGCGAGCGGTCACCATGATTTGCGTGGCAATATCATAACCACGGCTGGTTTCCACGGCGGTGCGCTGCTCGAACGTGTTGGCAACAACGCGGTCGGCCCCCACGGCGACTTCCTCGATATTGAAGGTTCGTGGGTGTGTGTACACTTCCGTGTCGCAAAATACGCTCAGAGCGCCTTCAATACCCTGCCGAATCCCATCATCCGCGAACGGCACCAGCTTTGGATCGCCCGCGTAACTGACGGCAATGCTGGGGTCCATCACCTGTACGATGTTATTGAAGACGCAATCGAATGGTGGGACCGTGTCGGCGCCGAAACGCCCAAAAAAATCCATCACGGTGCTTAGAGTGATCACGGGGTCAGCATTGGGATCACGCAGCGGCGCGATGACTGGATAGATATCGGGATTGACCATCAACCGAGGAGCGCCAACAAAGGCTTGGGAAGGGACGTAGCTATCATAAAAGAATTGCGCCCTGGAGATTTTGCCATCGTTCTCCACCGTCAGCCAGGCGACTATATCGAGCCGATAGGTGCGGCGCTCAAGACGATTGGCCGTGCGTACTTCCTCCAGGATGGCGGCAACCCGGTTGTCCTGGGGGATCAAGGGGTTCTGCGGCAACAGGCTGAAATCGACCGCGAACGTTGTGAAGAGAGTCTCTCGAACCTGGAAAGACTCGGTCCTGGATTGATCGCGGATGGCTTTCATGACGTTGGCGACGCCATCGCGCCCGATGAAAATACCCGCAAAAGGCAACATTTCCCCCGCTTGTCCGCTAAAGGTCATTTCCACATTATCCGTCAGCAAGTTTAGCAACGCGGCGGTGGCGCTGGCGTCAAGGGTGGCTTGCCGGTAAGCCGCGAAGAAACTTTTCGCGGCCTGTTGGAGTACCGTGGAGGTGGCGGCGGGTTGAATGAGGGCTTGGATATTGACGCCCGCCTTTTGCGAGGCGCTGATCGCTTGCAGTTCGTTGTAGGATTTCGCGTCGGCGCCGATAGGTTGCAGCAGGACGCACAAAAAGACAGGCAGCGATAACATTAAGCTACGCAAGTGATTCATGCACGGCCTCCTTAAGGCTGTGATATGACGTTGAATTTTATCGATTATGGCATTGCAGATGTGCTGACGGCTTATTTGAAGGCGCGTCTAATGCAATGCTTCCTTGGCAAGGGCGACGGCAACCCGACTGCTCGGAATCTGCGCTTCGATACTACGGCACAGGGCGTCCGCGACCATTTGAATTTCGCCCATGGTTTCATCAGGATCGAATTCGAGAAAAACCTCGATGAATACCTGACCCCCGGCGCGGCGCGAACGAATACCATGCAAGGCTTCATAGTCATGGAAGCGCTGGGCCAACTCGCGCAGGATCACGATCTGATCGGCTTCTTCCAGGGTTCGATCGAGCAGATCGTAGAATGAACTGGACAGCACGCCAATCGCCGAGATCAGGATACTGGCGGCGATCACCAGCGATGCCGCCGGGTCGATGTAGACCGACCAGGAGAAGCCCGACAGGAGCAGGCTCAGTCCCAGGGCCAGCAAAATGAAGACGTTGCCGAAGGCGCGGGTAAAGAACAACTGCCCCTGGGACTTCAGCAATGGGGAGTTCTCGGCGCGGGCCGTGCGGAAACTGCGCCAGCTCAAAAGGCTATTGATCCCGCCGAAAACGATTTGGGCAATCAGACTGATCCACACGCCAAGACCGGCGATATGCGATGGATTGAGCATGTTGGCGATGGCGTTGATTACGATCACCAGCATCCCCAGCAGCATGATGCTGCCCACGAACAGGCTGGAAAGGTTTTCCAGCTTGCCAAGCCCGTAATCAAATTGGTGTTGGGTTCCGCCGACGATGCGCCGGATCGCCAGCCAGGACAATAGGACCGCGACAAATTCCAGGCTGGTCTTGAGAAAGTCGGCGAGCAGAACCGACGAATGCGCCGCGATAAGGGCGCTCAGGGTGACGAGCACATCGATGGCGCCCGCAATCGCGGCGGTGCGGGCGGCTTCTTCCTTGGATACATTGCCTGAGCTAGCGAACATCGACTTCTCCACTGAGATCGGGCAAATAAATGTTTGCTGACCAGGCCACCGTGGCGGTGGCGCGCGAATCGGCGGACGGAGTTAGGGCGTGGTGGGCGTCGAGTCGGGTTCAAGCAGGGCCTTGCCTTCGGCGGCCGTGGCGCTGATGGTCATGATGTTGCTGAACCCGGCCATGTCGAATACGCCGCGCACGTTGGGCGACATCTCGCACAAGACCATTTTGCCGTTGAGCTTGTGCGTTTTCTTGGCGAACCCCAGAAACACGCGCAGACCGGCGCTGGTAATCAGGGCTAGCGCGGCGAACCGGATCAAGAACCGCCGCTCGCCCGACCCGATCAGGCTGTTCAACTGCTGCTCCAGTTGCGACGAGGTCATGCCGTCCAGTTCCCCGGTCAGCAGAACTTCGGTCACCTCGCCGGACTTGGCCACGTTCACGGTCAACACGCTTTGTCAAACCTCTTGATGATTGATTCGGTCATCCCCGAACGGCCCGACAGAGCGAGCCGCCGGGCGCGCCGTGGAACCGCTGGTTCAGGTTTGCAAGGGAGGAGTGCCGGGGGCGTCCGTATAGCCTTGGCTGATTTCGATGATGTTGCCTTCAGGATCGGCGACCCAAACGGTTTTCCAACCGGGAATGAAGGTATCGAAATCCAGGGGGCCGAGGGATATCCTGGCTTCCTCGCCCAGTTCGGCGAGCTTGGCGTCCACATCGTCAACCTGAAAGGCCAAATGTCGTACCCCAGCCCATGGATAACCGTCCGCGCCCGGTGGAGAGATCGGCCGCTCCTCCTTGGCCTTGAAGATTTCCAGGGTCAGGTTGCCGGAGCGGGTGTAAACCAGTTCGTCGTCTCCCAGCGGAACGACGCGCACCCGCTGGAAGCCGAAATATTTCGTGTAGAACCGCTCGATGGTCAGCGGATCCTTGCAGGTCAGCCCGACATGGGCGAAGGCAAGCGTGGACATGGTTTCGCTCTCCGTGAATTCAGGTCAGGACAGACGGTCGATGATGGCGCGGGGGAACTGATGGCAGTGGCCACCGCTTCGGGCAGTGATCAGGTCGCCGTCCACCACCACATCCTCGTTGGTGTAAACGGCGCCGTAGGCGCGCGCATCGCCGATCAGGTTGTTATGCACGACGACCCGTCGCCCGCGCACCAGTTCCGGCATTGGCGCCACCAGCCACATGCCATGACAGATGATGCCCTTGAGGATGGTGGGTTCCGCGAACGCGCGCTGGAGAAATTCGGTGGCCGGCGGGGAACGCTCCGGATCCTCGGTGTAGCGCAACCGGTCCGCCACCATGCCGGAAGGCACGATGATCGCCGCGTAGCTTCGCAGTTCGGCGTCGCTCATCCCCTCGAAGGATTCGCGACACTGAAGGGGCGCGCGATACTCATGACCCAGAAACTCCAGCATCGGCTGGCCCCAGAGGCGGGTGAGCAAATGCAGTTCGATGCCTTCCTCGGCGAAACGATGCTGGTAGTACCAGATTTCCGGCTCGTAGTAGTCGCCTTCGATCAGGATGCCGACTTTTTTGCCGTGCAGAGGCATGGGGCGGTCCTCCCGCTCAGGCGATACTGCCGTCGGCATACTGGACCACGCCGGCGAAGTGGATTTTGATCTTGCCGTTCTCGTCCAGCACCCAGTTGTCGTAGAAGCGGCAGGCGCCCTTGCTGCCGTCCATGCCCTCGAACTCGATGGCTTCGACCATCATCAGGCCGTTGGGCAATTCGGCCCAGAAGGCGATGTCGGTGGTGAGGTCCTTGAGCGTGAAAATGCGCGAGCGGAAGAATTCTTCCAGTTCCTTATGGCCGCGCACGTAAAGGGGCTGCTTATCCGGGGTCATGCTGCTGATTAGCACGCAGTCGGGAGCATATTGGTTGAGCAGACCCTCGACGTTGTGGGCGATGATGAAGTCGATGTGTTCGTTGTACAGCTTGCCCAGCGGGCTGTCAGGCACGTTTTTCTTCATGACTTGAATCTCCTTGGCGACGAAAGCGTTCTGGCGTCCCGCGCCCGGCGGGGGCGCGAAGCCGGATGGAATTTAGAGCTTGGCCGAACCCTCGTGGTATTCCAGCCGGTCCACGATGTAGGTGCGGACCACCGGCTTGCCGGTGACCGGATGAACGCGCACCACCCAGCGCTGATAGGCGTCCAGCATGATGCGGGCGCTGTACGGCGCCGGCGGATTCCAGACGCTGGCTTTCCACTCGACCACCACATCCAGGTTGTAATCCTCGCCCTGGCGATCCACCGTGACCGACTTGACCCGGTGATCCTCGTCGAAAAAGATGCGGATGACCCGTTGATACCAGCCCTCGAATGCCGCCTTGCCGTGCAGGGTGGCCTCGGGAAACACCATTTCGAGCCCTTCGTCGGCCAGCAGGGGCAGGATGTTGACCATGGGTTCATGCACGTCCAGCGCCTTGTACCAGTCGGCCACGAACCGTTCGATTTCACTGTTGCTCAGTTCAGGCATGGGAAACTCCTCTTTGCATGGGGAAAAGCGGCGGGCGTCATTGGCCGCACCGGACCCCGATCAACTCGGGGTGGGTATCGTTTTCCAGCGCCAGATCGATCAGGAAGCTGCCTGGGCTGTTCAACATTTGCTCGATGGCCGGAACGATTTGCTCGGGACGCTCGACCCGGGTCGCCGCGACCCCCATCGATTCGGCCATCTTGACGAAGTCGAGGGGAGGGTGAGACAGATCGAAGCTCAGGGGGTAGGGACGCGGCGCGATGCCCAATTCCCGCCAGTAGGCCTGGATGTTGAGTTGCAGCAACCGGTAGGACAGGTTGTTGCACACCACGAACTTGACGTTCAGGTTGTGTCGCGTCGCCGTCCACAGCGCCTGAATGGTGTACATGCAGCCGCCGTCTCCGGAAAAACCGATCACCAGCTTGTCGGGGCAGGCCAGTTTCAACCCGATGGCGCCGGGAAAACCCAGACCCAGCGAGCCGCCGCGGGTGAGGAAGTAATGTTCCGGCCGGCGCGGCGGGAAATAGCGGGTGATCGGCGGCGAGTTGGTCAGCGCCTCGTCGAAGATCACCGCATCCTCCGGCAGGCGTGGGGCCAGTTCTGCCATGAAGCGGGCCATGTGGAGCGGCAGATCGTTGCGGCTGGCCGCATCCTTGGCCTTCTGCTCGGCGATGCGCGCCGCCTTGGCCGCGCCGATGGCCTGGCTTCGGGCTTGCGCTGCGGCCCGTTGCGCCGGGCTGAAAGTCCGCTCCAAAGCTTCGGCCAGGGCCGCCAGGGTCAGCTTGGGGTCGGTGACCGCGCCCAACGTCACCCGATGATTCTTGGCGATCTCGTAGCCGTCCAGGTCGAAATGGATGACCTGGGCCCCCGGCGCGAAGATGTCGCCCAGTTCCGGGAACACCTCCGGAACCATGTAGGTGCCGCAAACCAGATTGACGTCGCCCTTGCGGGTGATCGGAAGGCTCTGCGCGCCGAACATGTGCCCCGTCGCCCCCTGATACAGGGGATGCGTGGTGTCCATGTTCAGCTCGCCGTTGCTGGCCTCCCAGACCTCGGCGCCGAGCAGTTCGGCGACCTGGGTCAGTTCGGCCTGCGCCCGTGAGTAGGCGATGCCGTCGCCGATGAACAGCATCGGCCGTTCCGCCGCCGCCAGCCGTCGCGCCGCTTCGTTCACCAGTTCCGGTTCGGGCGCGACCCGACTGGAGGGAATGAAAGTCGGAAACACGTCCTCGCTGACGGGGGCGTCCAGGATGTCCATGGGCAGACAGACGTAGACCGGTCCCATCGGCGGGGTGGCGGCGATCTTGATAGCCCGGCGCAATACCCGCAGCAGCGAAGCCGGATCGTAGACGCAGGTTGCGTACTTGGTCACCGGCTCGGCGAACGCCACCAAGTCGCCCGCCATCTGGGCATCCATGCCAAAGTACTTGACGCCGGAGTCGGCCCCGATCACTACCAGCGGTGCGTGACCCCGCTTGGCCTGGTACAGCGCGCCGATGGCGTTGCCCAGGCCCGGCGTGCTGTGAATCTGCACGAGGGTGGGACGCTTGACAGCGCGGGCGTAACCGTCCGCCGCCATCACCGCCACCGACTCTTGCAGGGTCAGGATGTACTTGAGGTCCGGATAGTCGGACAGAGCATCGAGGAAGCCCTGCTCGACCGTGCCGGGATTACCGAACATGTGGGTCATGCCATCCGCGAGGAACTGTTCGAGGATGGCGTGGCGGCCGGTCTTGGAGGCGGGCGCGGTCATGGAATCACCAGCCGTAGCGGCGCAGGCCCTTGTCGAGCATGTTGACCAGTTGCTCGCCGAACTCGAAGGAGCATTGCAGCGAACGGGCGGTGATGAACGGCCAGTCCACGATCACCGAGGTGCGCCGCCCGAAATTGCCGTGATACTGACCGTCCGGACCCACGGCGTCACTCAGCAGGTATTCCAGCGGATAGGGCGGCGGTCCCATGTTGAGATCGGTGTTCAGGAAGCCGGTGCCGTCCTTGTAGTCGTATTCGATGCAGTGGCCGGTGACGTGCTTGCCCCGGATCAGCGACTTGCGCGTGTCGATCTCGCGGGCGAAGGCCAGTGGGGTCACACCGTAGCAGATGCCGGCGACCGGCTTGTCCAGCTTGTGGAATCCCAGGATGGCGTCATGCACCCGCTGGTTGTTGGCCATGTCGATCAACGGGCCGGAGCCGCCGACCAGCACCAGGCAGGAGTAGTCCTCCAGCTCCTTCCACACCTCGGCGCGGCGGTTGTAATAAGCCTCGAACTGGCGCAGGAAATCGGGCTCGCTGAAATAGGGGCGCTCCGGGAACCATTCCGACAGGTTGACGACCTTGTCGAGCCGGCTCGATTCGTCCAGGGCCTTGACCTTGACGGCGATGTCGGGTTCGGTGACGTTGCAGCGCAGCGGTGGATCGAAATAGGTGGGATCGTAGCTGGGCGGCAGAGCGTGGGCGCGCTTGCCCTTGGGAGTGGCGAAAACCGCCTCGTAGCCGGCGGCGTCCAGATGGGTCAGGGGCCCCAGCAGTTCCACGCCCCAATAACCGTATTCCGAGAGGATGTACAACGCTTTCTTGGCCATGTCGGTTGCTCCAGGTGGCTCTAGGCCAGGTTCATTGCAAAGAGGTTGCGGTTGACGTTGTCGGATCGCTGATAGTCGAAACGGTCCACCCCCGCGAGCGCCAGGAAAATCCCCAGCCCCCCGATTTCGCGGTCATCCAGTGGCTTGTCGAGGTCTTCGGCGGTGGGCAGGCTTTGGGCACGCGGATCGAAAGCAACGCCGGTATCCTCCAGGAGGACGGTCAAATCCTTGTCGGTCTGGTCCAGGGAAACCACGATGTCGCCGGTCAAGCCCTGTTCCTCATAGCCGTGGGTGATGATGTTGGTGGCGATCTCATCCACAGCCAAGGCCAGGCGATAGGCGGCATCCTCGCTCAATCCCGCGGTTTGACAGGCTTGCATGACCAGTCGGCGGATGTCCGAAAGCGCCGCCAGGCTGGCCGGAAGGCTGTGTTGGATCATGGCGGGGCGCTCGCTGGGTCAGGGATAACTCTCCTGCAGATAGACGGCCTGGTGGAAGCCGCTCATCTGCATCGTATTGAGAACGGGCCCAGTGGCGCCGATGACGTAAATGGCCACGTCCCGTCCCATGCGTTGCTTGGCGAACACCAGCACGCGCAAGCCGGCGCTGGCCATGAATTGCAGCTTGTCCATGAACAAGACGAGCTTCTGGGGTTTTTCCTGCGCGGCGCGTTCGACGGTTTGGCGAAACTGATCGGCGACCGCGGCATCGAGCTCCCCCTCGAGGGTGATCCGGGCCTCGGAACCCGTCATTTCAAGATTCGCGCTGAATGCCATGTATGGATCCTCCGTAACGTGTTGATGTGGCTGAATTCAGGGACGTCCGACCAGGATGACCACGGCCCGTCCGCCGACCAGGAAGCTGTCCTGATACGGCTCCAGGGGAATCTCATGGCCGGGTTCATAGATGTCGTGGGGCGATGATAGCGCCGTGTTGGCGAACAGATGCCAGCGATAGTTGATCGGCAATTCGGGCAACTGGAAAGGCAGGGCGTCCCAGTAGGCGTTCAGGGCCATGTACAGCACCGGGTTGGTATTGCCGCCTTGGCCGGCCTGGCGCTCGCGCAACAGGAACGCCAGTGTGCGCGAACCTGGGGACCAGTCGGCGCTCCAGGCATGAACGCCATGCCAGATAAAGTCGGCCTGGGCGGTGCTGATCCCCAGGTGCTCGCGGGCGCGCAAGAGTGGATGGGTCTTGCGGAAGGCGATCATCTGGCGGGCGAAATGGAACAGGTCGGCGTTGCGCTCCAGCAGGGACCAGTCGAACCAGTTGAGGTCGTTGTCGTGGCAGTAGGTGTTGTTGTTGCCGCGCTGGGTGCGGCCTACCTCGTCGCCCATCAGGATCATCGGTACCCCATGGCTCATCAACAAGATAGCCAGGGCGTTCTTGATCATGCGCTGGCGCAGGGCGTTGACGTCCGGATTATCCGTTTCGCCCTCGACTCCGCAGTTCCAACTATGGTTGTCGTCGCCGCCATCGCGGTTCTGTTCGCCGTTGGCCTCATTGTGCTTATGGTTGTAGGCGAACAGATCGTAAAGGGTGAAGCCGTCGTGGCAGGTGATGAAGTTGATCGAGGCGGTGGGACCGCGCCGATTCCAGCCGTAGAGATCGGGCGAACCCTGAAGGCGCTGGGCCAGGGCGGGAACCATACTCTCGTCGCCCTTCAGGAAGCGGCGGATGTCGTCGCGGTACTTGCCGTTCCATTCGGCCCAACGTCCGTAGGCCGGGAAGGAACCGACCTGATACAGGCCGCCGGCGTCCCAGGCTTCGGCGATCAGCTTGCACTTGGCCAGGATCGGGTCGAAAGCCAGGCTTTCCAGCAGCGGAGGATTGGGCATCGGAGCGCCCCAGGGGTCGCGGCCCAGGATCGCGGCCAGATCGAAGCGGAAGCCGTCGATATGATATTCCGCCGCCCAGTAGCGCAGGCAGTCGAGCACCATCATCCGCACGACGGGATTATTGCAGTTGAGGGTGTTGCCGCAACCGCTGAAGTTGAAGTAGTACCCCTCAGGGGTGAGCATGTAGTAGGTCTGGTTGTCGATGCCCCGAAAGGAAAGGGTTGGCCCCTGCTCGTTGCCCTCGGCGGTGTGGTTGAACACCACGTCGAGAATGACTTCGATGCCGTTGCGGTGCAGTTCCTTGACCAGGTTCTTGAACTCGTCCACCTGCATTCCAAGCGGTCCGGTGGCGGCGTAACCGGCCTTGGGGGTGAAAAAGCCCACCGTGCTGTAGCCCCAGTAGTTGTACATCGTTTCGCCGGTGACCGGATTGGGCCGGCTGTTCTCGAATTCGTCGAACTCGAAGATGGGCATCAGTTCGACGCAATTCACCCCCAGTTCCCTGAGATAGGGAATCTTGGCCATGAGGCCCGCATAGGTGCCGGAGTGCTTGACCCCCGCGGAGGGGTGGCGAGTGAAGCTGCGCACATGCAATTCGTAGATCACCAAATCCGCGAGGGGCGTTTCCAGGGGACGGTCGTCTTCCCAGTCGAAGTCCTCAAAGATCAGCCGGGCCCGGTGGGGGTAGGGATCGTTCCAGTCCGGCGGTTCGCCCCAGACATCGCGCCCACCAATCGCCTTGGCGTAGGGATCGAGCAGGATCTTGGAAGCATCGAAGCGGTGCCCCGCCCTCGGATCCCAGGGTCCCTCCATGCGGTAGCCATACTCGATCCGCTCGTAGTCGAGGTCGAAGACCACCATGCACCAGGCGTTGCCAATGCGGAACACTTCGGGGATGGGGATCTCCACCAGCGGCGTGGCCGCGCCTTTCTCGAACAGCACCAGCGTGCATGAGGTCGCGTGACGGGAGCAGATGGCGAAATTGACCCCTCCTGGCACCAGGGTAGCCCCGAACGGTACGGGGCGCCCCGGTCGGAGCTTGTAGCCCTGATGCTGGTGAGTCGGATAAAAGTCGATGCGAGTATCCATCTCAGGCCTGCTGGAGCGTGGTTAGAGCCTGATCGACGGTGCCGGCCACGGTGAAGAACTTGAGGAAACCGGTGACCGCCATCGTGTCCTTAATGGTCTCCGCCACTCCCGCCAGCGCAACCCGCCCGTTGCGGGCGACGGCCTGACGATAGAGCAGAAGCAGTACGCGCAGCCCGGCACTGGACATGTAGGTGACGCCCGCCAAATCCAGGACCAACGCGCCGTTCTGCTGCAACAGGGGCAGGACCTGGGACTGGAGCCCCGGCGCCGACCCGCCGTCAATCTCGCCGGCCACGGTGACGACCGTAATCTCGTTCCGGGTGGAAACCTCAACCTGGATCGCCATATGCCTGAATCCTTCAGTGAAGTGAGCAGGGTTACTGGACGGGCGTGAGAGTCGCCTTGACCCGCACGTCCTGCCGTGAATCGGGCAACTGAATGGACAGGCCCTCGGCGTCGAAGGCCGAATGGGGCCGTCCGTCGATTTCCACCGCGGTCAGGCGGACGCTGCCCTTGGGCAGGATATCCGGGGCTACCCGCAGGATCCGGCCAGGGAAGCCGTCGGGCCGCGGCTTGAAATACAAGGTCATCGGCTGTTTGTGGGTCAGCAGGTTGAGGTAGACCGCCGACAGAAAGCACAACTCGGTGGAGTGATAGGCGCTCATCGAATGGCTACCCTTGAGCCGTTCGTTGCCGAGCAGATAGGGCAGGCCGTTGGCCAACACGTTGAAGTAGACGGCGCCGTCGTCGTGATCGAGGAAGAAGGCGTTATAGAACGCCGCCGCCTCCTGGCCGTGCCGCTGATAATCCGCCTTGTTCAGGCAACCGTGCAGGATCAGATAAGCCAGGATGGCCTGCTCCTGCTGCCACCAGGCCTTGCGGTCGTGCCAGACGAAGCGATGGACTTCCTCGCCGGGAGCGAGCACCCGCTCGACTACGTCGTACCAGCCGCCGCGAACCCGGTCTGAACCCACTTCCGGCATCAACTGGGCGATTTTTTCCGCCATGGTGACATAGTCGGCATTGGGGCGAATGCTGTGAATCCGCATCAGGTTCCAGGCGATCTTCAGATTGTGCCCGACCACCGCGCGATTCTGTTGCCAGCCCCAGGTGGTGTCGTGGCTCCAGTCTTCAAAGAAACGCTCCTGGACAAAAGGAGAATGCTCGTAGTCGGGGAAGTGCTGGACGATGGTGTCAGCGGTATAGGCCAGGAAATCGGCGTATTTATCCTCGCCCGTGGCCAGCCAAAGATTGATCAGATACGCTGGAGCGTGATCGCCGACCGAATTCCAGTTCTTCTTGGCGCGGTTGTTGCCTTTGTCCAGTGATGGCGCGCGAGGATCCAGGCTGATTGGGTCGATATGGGAGAAATAACCTTCCTGCTCATTGTCCTTGTAATACTTGTCGAACAATTCGATGGTTTTCTCGATGTCGTACAGGATGCGTGGGTCGCCAGTAATGCGATAGGTTTGAGTCGGGCCGGCCAAGGCGTAAATCTGCTCGTACATCGGAAGTGAATCGTAGTCGTCACCGAACTCCGAGGTCAGCAGTTTTTGTTCGCGGTCGCCAGAAACCTGGACTCCGTGATACCAATAGATGAGGTCTTCATCCGAGTCGAAGAAGCGCATGTGGGCGCGCAGGTATTCCGTCCCCTTTTCGGCCGCCTCCAAAAACGACTCTTCGCCCGTGAGCATGTAAGCCGAGGCCATGCCGTAAATCATGCGGGAAATCGTGTCGGTCTCCTGCAAATAGTCGCCCTTCTTGGCGCCGGCCAGATGCAAGATGGTGCGGTAGTTGCGGTAATCGATCGACTGGGCAGGGTAGTTAAACTGCCAGCGCAGGTAGCTGTTGGCGATGGAGCGGATTTGCTTGATCCACCAGTCGGGTTCCTCGTGGCGGTACACACCCGGGCCGTCGCCTGGAAACACCAGGGATTTGACTTCGACCCGCAGGTCTCCCGCCTGGGGATAAAAAATGCAATAGGCGTATACCAGTTGGCCGGGCCGCAACATGTCGCCGAGGCGCGAGGTGCAGTCGCGATAGGATTCCTCCAGGTTTTGGGTGATGCGGGCGTAGGTGGTGGGAGTCAGATAGGCGCGGAATTCCCGGCCATCGCTGGTTTTGAGATCGAAGCTGCGCGCGCCCCGGTCGATCTGGGTGACGTAGCCGGCGAGGGTGTCCGAATAGGTATACCGCTGAATGCCCATGGGTTTTGTCTCCCCATCAAAATTTCATGGATACGGTTTCGTGTTGCGGAATTCGGGTGGGCAACCGATTTCAAGTTGTCCGGACCAAGTCGGCGACCTTCTCGCCGATCATGAAACAAGCGGCATTGGGATTGCTGCTGGGAATGGTTGGCATGATCGAGGCGTCCGCCACCCGCAGGCCCCGCACGCCACGAACCCGCAACTGGGGATCGACGACCGCCAGGCGATCCCGACCCATCTTGCAGGTTCCCACCGGATGCCAGATGGTGAATACGTTGTTACGCACGAAGTCGCGCAGGGCTTCGTCGCTTTGGATTTGCTCGCCGGGCGCAATCTCGCCAGCATTGAACGGCGTCATGGCGCGGGTGCGCATCATCCGGCGAGCCAGCTTGATGGAATAGACCATCACCTCGACGTCGGTTTCGCATTCCAGATAGTTATGGCGAATGACCGGGGGGGTGTCGGGATCGGCGGAGCGCAGGGTTACCGCGCCCTGGCTCTGCGGCTGGCCCAGGATGGCGACGAAGTTATAGGTGAGGCGAGGGTCGCCCGGGTAACTGGGCGGCACCAGCGCCGGCACGGCGGCGTTGAAATTGATCTGAAGGTCGGGTGCGGCGGCGGCGGTATGGGAGCGGGTATGCACCAGTAGACCAGCCTCGGCCAAGACCATGGGAATGGGCTGGACCTGGGTGTTCTTGAAGATGATCGGCATGCGCAGGTGGTCCAGCAGATTCCCGCCCACGCCGGGCAGGTCGACCACCACCGGAATGCCGTGCGCCTGGAGGTGGGCGGCTGGGCCGATGCCAGATAGCATCAGCAGCTTGGGCGAATCGTAGGCCCCGGCGCTGACGATCACTTCACGAGTGACTTGTGCTTGCTTGGTCTGGCCATCCTGGCGATATTCCACCCCACTGACCCGTCCGTTCTCGACCAGCAACCGGGTGGCCTGGGCGAAGGTGGCGATGGTCAGGTTGGGACGATGCTTGATCGGGTCGAGGAACGCGACCGCGCTGCTGGCCCGCTTGCCGTCGCGGGTGATGTTGAATTGGTAGAAACCCGCGCCCTCGTGTTCGGCGCCGTTGAAATCCCAGTCCGGCCCGCCCTTGAATCCCAGTTCGAGCGCCGCCGCGACGAAAGCCCGCGCCACCGGCGTGGGATCGGGCTGATCGATGACCGACAGTGGTCCGCCCGCGCCGTGGTAACGCGAAGCCCCGCCGGTATAGTCTTCCGATTTGTTGAAGTAGGGCAGGACATCCTCGTAGCTCCAGCCCTCGTTGCCCAGATAGTTCCAGTGGTCGAAGTCGCGGGGATTGCCGCGAATGTGGATCATCGCGTGGATCGCGCTGCTGCCGCCCAACACCTTGCCGCGGTTGCAGGTCATCCGGCGGTTGTTGATACCCGGCTCTTCCTCGGTGGAATAAAGGTAATCCACCTCCGAACCCCATAGCTTATACAACAGGGTGGGGTCGTGAATCTCCGGCCGGTCGTCGGGACCGCCGCCCTCCAGCAGCAGAACGCGAGAACCCGTGTCCTCGCTAAGCCGATGCGCGACGACGCAGCCCGAGGTGCCGGCGCCGATGACGATGTAATCGAAGGATTCGCTCATGATCGTTTTGCCTCCCTAGCCAATCAACGGTGATAGCGATAGCCGTAATGCCGGCGGTGATTGACGATCCGGTCTTCCATCGGGCCGAACAGCAGCAGGCGCGAATAGAATTCGGGCAAGGCTGGACTGCCGTATTCCAGCATCGGATAAGGATAGGGGCCGACATCGGGCATGATCGAGGTCAGGGCCGGTAGCGAAGCCTGGTCGATCCGTTGCATCTGCTCGTCGGTCAGGCTGAATTCGACGCAGCCCAAATCTTCCTGGCACTGCTCGACGGTGCGCGCCGAAAATAGCGGGATGGTGACTGGCTTCTGCTGCATCAACCAGCGCAGGGTCACCTGGGCGACGGGCCGGCCGATCTCATCGGCGATCCGGGTAACCTCGTCCATGATCCGCAAATTACGCTGCGTCATGGCGTGCCAGT
Source organism: uncultured Candidatus Competibacteraceae bacterium (assembly GCA_937960715.1). Taxonomy (GTDB): domain Bacteria; phylum Pseudomonadota; class Gammaproteobacteria; order Competibacterales; family Competibacteraceae; genus Contendibacter. The sequence goes on along the minus strand of CALGOO010000276.1, from coordinate 18,977 downwards.
AGTGATTGCGCGCCGGGTCGATCTCGTCGGTCAGCCGGTGCGGCTGGCCAGCGGAGAGAGCGCCACGATTGTATTTGCCGGTGGCCATGCCGCCGGCCAGCGCCGACCAGCACACCAGCCCGATGTCCAGCTCCAGGGCCATGGGCAGGAATTCGGGTTCGCAGGACCGTTCGACGATGCTGTACTCGATCTGGGTAGCGATGAACGGATTCCAGCCGTGCGCGTCGGCCAGGGTGTTGGCGCGAGCAATCCACCAGGCGGGGAAATTCGAGGCGCCGACATAGAGCACCTTGCCTTGCCGGATCAGATCGTCCAGGGCGCGCAGGATTTCGTCGATCGGGGTGGAGAAATCGTAGATGTGGATCCACAGCAGGTCGATATAGTCGGTGCGCAGGCGCTTGAGACTGCCCTCGACCGAGCGAATCAAGTTCTTGCGATGATTGCCGTGGGCGTTGGGATCGTGGTTGTTGGTCCCGGTCTGGTCGAACAGCGAGTACTTGGTCGCGGCCACGAACCAGTCGCGACGTCCCTCCATGAATTCGCCCAGCCAGGTTTCCGACTGGCTTTCCTGGTAGCGGTTGGAGGTATCGACGAAGTTGCCGCCAGCATCGACGAAGGCGTCGAGAATCCGCCGGCTCCCCTCCTTATCCGAGCCGATTGGCCCCCAGTTGACGCCGAAGGTCGCGCAACCCAGGCAGAGTTCCGAAACGCGCAAACCACTCCGGCCCAGCAGACGATAGTTCATCATGCGAGTCTTGACCTCCTAAGGTTTGGCTCAAACCCAATATTTTCTCTAACTCCGGCCTGGGGACGGAACCCAACCAATCCGTCATACCGGAAACGCGGGGCGGCAAGACTATTGTCGCCCCACGCGATGGACTTTCGAGGAACGCCTTTCAGAATAGGTAGCGCAAACCGATTTCTCCACTGTTTATGGTGGTGTCCTTGGGAGCGGCGTCGAACTCGACGCCATTGGGAAGGTTAAAATGGAACTTGAGCTTCTCGCCGTTGAAATAGCGATAGCCCGCGTAGAACTGAAAGTGATCGTTGAAATTGTAGGTCAGCCCGGCTCGGGCCTGAAAAACGGGCGCGTAACCGCTCGTACCGCTGAACACAAAACCGAAGGGACTGATCTTGGCGTTGGTGAGGCCGCTGAGTTTCGATCTGAAGGTGCCGTAGCCGATGCCGGCATAAAGTTCGACGGGGGTGTTGGGGATGAGATAATCGAAATAGGCATTCAGGGTATAAGCGGTCAGGTCAGCCGTACCGCCCGTGGCCGGGCCATCGAGACCGGGGCCACCGCTGGTGGTTTCAGCGTCGTTGGTTAGCCAGGACCATTCGACATCGATGCGGAATCGCTGAAACAGTTTCAGCCCCGCGGCCAGGTTGTAATTATGACCATTGTCCCAGTCCGTCCAAATCACGTCGCTTTCGGCCGAACGATTGCGGGTGTGCCAGCCAACGGTGGCTGAAACATACGGCCGATAATCGGGCCCGAACAACTCCTGTGCTCCCCCTGGATTCGCCGCGCCAATCAGCGACAGGACACCCAATCCACCAGCCAACTTGGCGGTGTGTATTTTTCTTGACATGCTTACCCCCTCGGATAGACCGATGCAATTTCGACATGGCAAAATGCCTATCGCGCAGCGCTGGACTAGCTCCATAAGGTTTGGTGAAACCCTGAAAAACCACATCCCAGTATGTATTTTATTTATACATAGTCCTGATTTTTTAGGAGCATAACCAAGCTTCATGATAGTTGACACCTAGTCTAGCACAAGACCAACTTTTTTGGTAAAGTATTTTTCTTGACAACCACGGAAGATGGCTTGGGCGGATTATGGGGGCAGGCTTGGTTTTTTAATCAATGAATTGACTCTGTTGGCTAATTCTTCGGCTGAGAAGCTGGATTGAACCCCGTGGGCTGGAAAAACCCAAGGCTTGTTTGAGTTTAGGTCAAGAATTTCTGATTTCAAAAGTCGAATTGCAGATGCTTGATTCGCTGGTTACGCAAGAAGCGTCCGATCCGTCGGCCAGAAAGAGATCCATTTCAATGAATCCAGTGTGCGATGTCGCGGAGAATTATGATCAGTACTTTGCCAGCCAGTTGTATGACCAGCGGTATCCTCGCCCAAACCCCTCGAGTTTCGCCATCGTGGTTCGCGAGATCCACGAAGGGAGGAAGAAAGTTCTGGACTTTGGCTGTGGCAATGGTCGCTATGCCGCCCCTCTGCTCGATCAAACGGACGCCGAGATCGTTGCCTGTGACATCAGCCGGGAAGCGATTGACGAGCTATCGGCGCGGTGCGCCAAGCATGTCGAGACCGGCCGATTGCGGCCGGTGTGCGGCGATCTGTCGGTCCTAATCAACGCGGTGAGTCGGAACGAGGGCTTTGACTTGGCGATCCTGATGTTTGGGGTGCTGGGGCATATTTTTTCCCGCGCGCTTCGCCAGAAAACGCTCGCAACCATCCGCGGCCTGCTGCGGCCCGGAGGCCGAATCATCGTTACGGTGCCCAACGCCGCGCGGCGTTTTTTCAAGCAGCAGGCCGTGGCGCAACACCTGGTGCGAAAGGGACATCTTGAATCAGGGGATATTCTTTACGAACGGAAAACCGATCATGTGACGGTAAAAATGTATTATCATCTATATGATCTCGATGAATTTATGCGAGAGCTTGAGCAACAGGGATTTCGTCCGGTCCAGGTGGGGGCCGAGAGCGTTTTGCCGGAGAGCGGTATTGTCAAGTCGACCCCACTGTACTGGTTTGACCGAATGTTGACGACCATCATGCCCCTGCGTTACGCCTATGGCTTTCTCGCCGTGGCGGAGACAGCGCCTGCGGCGGCGGTTGTCCGCGCGTCGCGGGTTATCGACCCCAGTCCACCAGGATAAGTCGGGCGTGGTTAGCCATGGGATGCTCCGCGCCGCCTGCGTGTTGGCGTTGATCGCTATTCTAAGCAGCCAGGAGGCGTTCGCCGACCGTCTCGATCTGATTCAGATGCGCGGCGTCCTGATCGTCGGCGTCAAGTCCGACTATCCCCCGTTTGGAATGCTGGACGCCAACGGTCGGCTGATCGGTTTCGAACCCGATCTCGCCGCCGAACTGGCCCGCCGCCTGAATGTCCGGTTGCAACTCGTCGCCGTCAGCTCCACCAACCGCCTGCAAAAGCTCGAGGAAGGCGCCATCGACGTGGTGATCGCCACCCTGGGCGATACCCCGCAGCGCCGACAGATCGCCACTCTCATCGAGCCGAATTACTATGCCAGCGGCGTGGCGGTCGTGGCGCCTCCCAACGCCCATCTGTCCAGTTGGGCCGATCTGCGCGGCAAGAAAGTCTGCGCCACCCAAGGCGCGTACTTCAATCGATCCATGGCCCAGCGATTTCTGCTTGACTTGCAGGTCTTCAACGGCACGCGCGACACCAAGATGGCCTTGCGGGATGGGCGGTGCGTCGCCTGGCTGTACGACGACACCGGCATCGTGGGCCTCCTCAACGATCCGGAATGGACGAGTTACGAAACGCCGTTGCCGTCCACGATGGTCTCGCCATGGGCCATGGCCATCGCTGCCTCGGAACATGGGTCCGAACTTGAACGCGCCATTTCCGATGCCATCGCCGACTGGCATCGCAGCGGTTGGCTGATCGAAACCGAGCAGCGCTGGGGAATCAAATCAAGCCGGTTTTTGGCCGATACGCATCAACTCTGGACCCAGACTGAGCCGGACGGTGGCCCGGTCTGCGCCCGTCTGGCCAGTGGCGAATGGCCCAGCGAGTGTCGCAACAAACTCTTGCTCACCTCCACCGATGTCAGCGGTTTGCAACATATCGGCCTCCTGATCAAGGAGCGGACGGGGCTCAACCTGACGATTTTCTACGACGCCTACGATCGCAACCTTTTCCTGGCTGGACTATGGATGACGCTGCAACTGATGGCTGGGTGCATCGTCGGCAGTCTGATCTTGGGTTGTCTTGGGGCGCTGGTGGCCGAAGGCATGCCCTGGCTTTGCGGCCTGGTGCGACTGTCGGCTGCCATCGGACGGATGACGCCCCCCTTGCTGTTGATCTACCTGATCTTCTTCGGCGTCGGCCATATCGTGGTCACCCGTTACGGCTGGACCTTCGACGGCTCCATGATCGCGGTCTTATGCTTGTCGCTCTACACCGGTTGCGCCATCGTCTATACCCTGCTCGAAGCGTGCGCCTTGCTCAGGAATCAGGAACCTGGTTTCGCGCTGGGCTGGCGTGGCCTGCCCCGGGCGCTGCGCCTCGCCTACACCCCCGTGATCGCCGCCCTGATCAACGTCGTCAAGGCAACCGGCATGGCCAGCGCCATCGCCGTGCCTGAGCTTATCTCGGCCTCCACCGCCATTGTGGCCGAACAGGGCAACGCCGCGGTCATGATGAACGTGCTGATGATCGCCTACTTTCTGCTGGTGATGGGCGTCGTTCGGCTGTTCAACTGCCTTGAGCGCTGGATGCTCCAACATGACGCCCGCTGAAATCGTGCATGTCCTGGTGGTGTGGACGCCGTTCCTGGCGGGCGGCTTCCTGTGGAATATTCTGATCTCGCTGGTCGCCATGGCCATCGGCACCGTGTTCGGCGCGGTGCTGGCGCGACTGCGTCTGTCCGGGCGAAAATCCCTGGCGCGCATGGGCCTGGCCGTCACCGAACTGACGCGCAATATCCCGACCTTCGTCTTCCTGTTCTACCTGGCGTTCCTCATTCCAGTCGAATTCAAGGTTTCGGACGAGATCTACTCCTTTCCCGCCTGGCTCAAGGCGTCGCTGGCGCTTTCGGTGGCCGTGGTCGGATTCGTGTCGGACAACCTCCTGGTCGCTTGGCAACACTGGCGCAATGCCAACCATTCAGCCGCGCTGCTCTTCGTTCCAAGCTGGACCATGTACCTGGTGATCATCGTGATGGCGTCGAGCACCGCCTCGGTCATCGGCGTGGGCGAGATCGTGTCGCGTTGCAACGTCGTGATCGCCGCGGTGAGCGGCGAGGAAATGATGGTCTGGGTCTACATTTACGCCATAGGCTATTTCTTCGGGCTTTGTTTTCCGCTGAACTGGGCGATGGGTCGGGTAAAAAAGCGCCTGCTGGCGCATGTTGGCGGGACGTCCGCGCAAAAATGCGGCGAATGCGAACGATGAGGAGGGGAACCTTGAAACAGACGGTCACGACGTTCTGTAACTACCTGTCAGGCGTGCTCGCGGCGGCGCTGATTTTCGCCGCGCCAGCGACGGCATGGGCGGGGCAAGTCCTTGAGCGGATCGGGAACACCGGCGTTTTCAACGCCGGAACCCGCGCGGACGCCTTGCCGTTCGCCTACCGCGACCGGAAAGAACGGCTGGTCGGTTTCTCGGTCGATCTGCTCGGTGAAATTCACAAGCGGCTTGAGCAACGCTTCGGTCGCCCAATCCAGATGAAGTTGCAGTCAACCACGGCGAGCAACCGTATAGAGATGGTGGCCAGTCAAGTCATCGACATTGAGTGCGGCATCACCACCCCCACCTGGAAGCGGCAGGAACTGGTGGATTTCTCGATTCCATTCTTCGGCAATGGCACCCGCATCATGACCTTGCGCACCACCGCCGAGCGGCTTCAGGACTTGCGCGGCAAGCGTATCGCCGTCGCCGCCGGCACCACCACCGCTGGGATCCTTGCCCAGCATGTGCCCGAAGCGATACTGGTCGAGGTGCCCGACATGGATGCTGGCTTCGCCATGTTCGAGCGCGGCGAGATCGACGGCATATCCAATATCGGCATCGTGCTGCGCGCCAAGATCGAGAAAAGCCCGCTGAAGAGCAAGGTCATCCTGCTGCCGCGCACCGAGGAGTTTTCCTACGAATCGATGGCCTGCATCCTGCCCAAGGACGATTCCGAATGGCGCACCTTCGTCAACCGGGTGCTTGCGGATCTGCTCGAAGGCGTCGATCAGTACCGGGGTTCCTATATCGAGATTTACGATCGCTGGCTCGGACCGCGCGGAGCCATCTATTATCCGCTTGACTATAGGGTGGCCCAGCGGCTGGCCGCCTCGGTCATCTGGCTCAAATAGGGTCGGTGGCCATGACGTTGCGCCGCCGGCTCTTCCTTTTCGTCACGCTGATCATCGCCATCGGCGTTCCAAGCACCGCCGGGGTGTTCGCCTATGTTTCCTGGCGGTCCGTGCTGGAGCGAACCGAGCGGGATGGCACCCTGGTCGCCCAATTGCTCGCCCAGTCCATCACTTTCATCGGGCAAGTACCGGTAGCCATCCGGGAGATTATTGGCAAGGACGTGCAGACCCAAGCGGATATCGTCGCGCACCTGATCCAAATCGCCCGTCAGCGCAAGGCGTCCACCCTGGAAATCAATCAAGCTTTGCGCAACATCGCGGCCAACAATGGAATTCCGGAAATCTGGGTCACCGACGCCCGCGGCGCTCCGGCTTTCTGGTCACTCGACGACATCAGCGCGACCATTGGCGTCGATTCCGGCCTGATGCTGCGACCAGCCTTTCGACCGCTGCTGGAGGGATACCGATTCAGTGTCTTCACCGACCTTCAGGTGCGCAACCTCGACAGTAGCGAATTGTTCTATGGCGGTGTCGCCATGCCGGACCGGAGCGGCATGGTCCTGATTGCCCGTCAGCCCGGCCGCGTCAATCAGATTCTCAACAGTATCGGGCTCAAGCGGATGGCCGAGACCGTCATGTCGGGAGCGCTGATCGACGCCATCTGGGTTTTCGACGAGAACCTGAAGCCGGTGATCGCCACTTCCGTCGAGGGCATCGACAAATCCAGCGCGCTGAGCGCCACCGAGCGCGACATCGTGGAAAAGGTCGTCAAAACCAGCACGCCCGCCTCGTATCTTGAAAATAGCGGACTCCGCGATGTGCTGTTCGGGTATGCGCTGCTGTACGTGGCGGCGCCCATTTTCAACGCGGAAGGGTTGCCCAATGGAGCGGCGCTGATGAGCCTGCCCATCAACATGCGGGCGGAACTCTACTCTCTGCTGACGATCAGCGGTGGACTGACCATCGTGCTGTTGTTGCTGGGCATGGTCCTGGCGTTGCCTTTTCTCAACCGCCTCGTCAGGCCCCTGGCCCGCCTGACCGTACAGACCCACCGTTTGGTGGAGCGCAACTTCAACCCCGACGAGGAAATGCACGCGGAATTGCTTAAGGTGTCCGAGAATCGCCACGACGAGGTCGGCTACCTGGGCGGCGCGCTGTACTCTATGGTGACCACTCTCAAGGCCTATATCGCCGACCTCAAGGCAACCACCGCCGCCAAGGAGCGGATCGAGGGCGAGTTGTCCGCGGCGCGCGGCATTCAGATGGGTATGCTGCCCAACTCCTTCGCGCTGCCGGATCACACCGAGTGTGATCTTCATGCGATGCTGGAGCCGGCCAAGGCCGTGGGTGGCGATCTGTTCGACTTCTTCCTGCTCGACGAACATCGTTTGTTCATCATGATCGGCGACGTATCGGACAAGGGCGTGCCGGCCGCTTTGTTCATGGCGGTGACCAAGACCTTGTTCTCGGTGGAAGCGCGGCGCGACTCCACGTCGGTCGGTCGCATCATGGAGCGGGTCAACGCGGCCTTGTGCGAGAACAATCCAGAAGGGATGTTTGTTACTGTCTTCGCGGGTATTCTGGACCTGCGCACTGGTGAATTGATCTATAGCGATGGTGGTCACGAGCGACCTCTTGTCTTGCGGCAGGATGGCCGACCGGATCTGGTCGAGAAAAAACGGGGGGGGTTGGTCCTCGGCTTCGACCCCGACGCCGTCTATGAGGAAGATGTCATCCATCTGACGCCCGGCGAGGGTTTGGTCATCTACACCGACGGGGTGAGCGAGGCGATGAACGCCAAGCATGAGATGTTCATGGTCACGCGCCTGAGCGAAGCCCTGACTTCGGTGTGCTGCAAGGTTCCCGCCCGCGCCATCATCGATAGCGTCATCGGTTCCGTCAGGGCTTTCGTCGGCGGTCATCCGCAAAGCGACGACATCACCCTGTTGGCGCTGCGCTGGCGCGGTCCCGCCGATGCGTCGGCAAGCAAAACCGACACCGCCTCCGACAAGGATCATCAAGAGCCGCCCGTGGAGGTGGTGTGAATCACCCTCCCCAGGCACCGCTTATCCGGGAAGATGGATGGTGCGCGGCGGATGTCCGACCGCTTTGAGAAAGCGCAAGAGGTCGTTTGTGGCGATGGTGGTCGTGCGGTCGTTGCGGAGGGGATGGCAATTGAGCAGATCGGCCTCAAGCACCCGCTGGTCCAGGACGACGCAAACCCGGCCATCCGCATCATTGATGGCGGCGAACGGCGAGACCGCGCCAGGAGCAATGCCGAGAATCCGGTCCAGCTCCTCCGCGCTGGCGAACGAGAAGCGCGGCGCCTGCAACAGGGCCGCCGTGGTCCGCAGGTCGATCAGGGTGTGCTCCAGTGCCGCCAGTAGCCAGTAACCACCCTTTTTGTCCTTGAGAAATAGGTTCTTGACATGCGCGCCCTTCAGGTTGCCGCGCAGGCGCCGACTGTCCTCGATCGTGCGCAACGGTGGGTGTTCCACCGTCGTGGTCGCGATGCCCAGTTCGTCAAGCATGCGCATCAATTGCTGGCCGTCAACGCGCATGGCCTGACTCACGCGGCGGTTTCGACGTTAAGCGGGGAAGAAGGTTGAAGCCTAGCGAGCCGAGGGGTTCATGCATCGGAAGAGGGCTCCTGCTTGGACCGGCCAGCACGCAATTGACTGGCCTGCGCACGCAACCGCTTGAAATAGTCTGATTCCACGATTTCGCCAACCTGTTTGGCGCGCTTGATTTCGTCGATCTCGATGTGCAATTCCTGGATCTTTTGCTTGAGTTGATTCTCGCGGGCGCGCACTTCGTGGGCGTTTTGGATGACGATGGCGGCTTGCATGGCAATGCTTTCCAGCAGGCGCAGTTTGTCGGCGTCGAATCCGTTGGGCTGCTTGCTGACCAGTTCGAGGGCACCGATCGTCTTTCCCTTGACCTGGAGTGGCACGCCCAAATAGGACCTTGGACCGAGAGAACTCCAGGTGCGCGCCGGCTGGTTCCGGGCCTCGGGCGCGGTGTCCAGGTCGGGCAGCAGGATACCCTCGCCGCTAACGAGCAGGCGCCCCACCAGCCCCTGATCCTTGGCGTAGCGCTGTTGCGCGCGCTCGACCGGGTCGCCTCCCAAGGCCAGGTAAACCACCATCTGCTGCTGAAGATCATCCAGCAGGGACAGTTCGATGGCGTCATACGGGACGACGCCACGAATGGAATGAGCGACATAATTGAGAGTCTCGTCCAGATCGATACTGGAACTGATGGAACGGCCGATCTGGTAGATCGTGCGCAGTTCGGCCATGCGCGCCTGGAGCGCCAGCACCATCTTGCTGAAAATGCGCGCCAGATGACCGATCTCGTCGCCCAGCGTCGTAACCTCGGCGACCATTTGCTGTCGAAACGGTTTGTCCTGTTCGACTTCCCCCGCCGTGATGGCCAGGCGGTTGATGGGCCTGGCGATCACCCGGGCCAGCAACAGGGAGATCAGGATGGCCAGGAACGCCATGAGCGCCGCGATGCCGAAGCCAAACAGTCGCTGTTGATCCACGGTATCTAAGAAGGCTTGTTCTGGCAGGTCGACGATCACCATGAACGGCTGGGTGGGCCCACCGTCCGCGCTCGCCGCCGGCGATACGGGCGCGTAGGCGGCGATATGCCACGCGCCGTTGCATTCATGACCATTGGGGGGAGTGGCGAGATTGGCCGGACGGCAGAACCGCACGCTGCCTCCCCGCCCGGCGGCAAACGCCGCCCGCACCTGGTCGCCCAAGAGTTGCAGCGCCGGCAAGGGTTCCGGCTGGTGGGCGATTCTGTCCTTGGGCGGACACTGCGCCTGGGATTCGGGACAGACGCCGCCCAACGGCTTTGCTTCCGCCACGCGCCGCGCCGCTTCGGGCGAGAGCGCCCCCAGGCTGCGATACAGCAGGCTGTCTCCCCGAGACTGGCTCATGACGATCCCGTTCGGATCGGCCAGATACAGTGTCATGACCCTGGCCGCATTCAGGTCGGACGAGGCGCTCAGCGTTTGGGCGAACATGTCGGTGAACAGTTTGCCGTCGAGATGCGTGGCCATGGCCCCAATGATCGCGCCCTTCTCGCGGATGGGGATCGAGAAGTTGATGCCTAGCCGATCGTTGGTCAGGTCGCGGCGTATGCCGGAAACGAAGGGTTGGCCCCGCAGCGCCATTGCGATGAAATCGCGGCTGCTCAAATTCTTGCCGAGCAGTTCACGGTCGGTATGCGCCATCACCGTGCCTTCCGGGTTGTAGATGCCGACCACGTCGATCGCCGGGTTCGCCTGTTGCAGGTTGGTCAGCGCGGCATTGACCGGATCTGGCGGGACGGGCTGGGCGGAAGTTGGCGTTCGCAGATAGGCGGCGATGGCCGGATTGCTGGCCGCGACTCGCAACAGGCTGTGGTTGTCCAACAGCAGATTCGAGAAGCGCAGCGCGACGCTGTGGCCAAGTAGCGAGATATTGGCTTGCGTCTCGTCAGTGAGCGCGTGGGTGCTGGTGCGCACCACGATCCCGATCGCCGCCAGAAGCGGCGCCAGCGAGACCAGCAATAGAACAACCAAGAGTTTGTTCGAAATACGCCAGTGGCGGAACGAAAATTTTTTTTGGAGCGGGAGAGCAAGGTTTTGGGTGTTCATGGGGACTTGTCGAAATCTTCGGGCTAGCGCGCCACGGCCATCGTTCGTCAGTCAGTCGGACCCGGCGGGGTCGAGTATTTTCAAAATCACCTTGAGTAGCATAGCGGAATTCCGCGCCAAAACTGTATGCGCATGGCATTCTCGACAGCCTTCGCGGCCAGATCGAAACGCGACTGGCGCGGCAAAAACCGTTTCAACCATGGATAAAACAATGGATAAAAACCGAAGGTCTTCGGTAAAACGCATCTACCCGTTCCTGTTCGTTTTTTTATGGAGCACCGGTTTTATCGGCGCCCGGTTTGGCCTGCCGTATTCCGAACCCTTATCCTTTCTGTTGGTACGGTATCTTTGCGTCATCGTGTTGATGATGGCGATTGCCTTGTTAAGCCACGCCCCGTGGCCCAGGAATCCGCGCCAGTGGTTGCATATCGGCGTTTCTGGCGTGCTAATCCACGCTATTTATCTGGGGGGCGTGTTTATATCGATCAAGCATGGTTTGCCCGCCGGTATCGCCGCGCTGGTGGTCGGCATGCAACCATTATTGACCGCCGTCGGCGCGGGTTGGTTGCTTGGAGAACGGGTGAAGGCTCGTCAATGGAGCGGATTGGCGCTGGGTTTCCTGGGGGTGGCGCTGGTGGTTTCCGGCAAATTCGGGGACGGAGCGGAATTGGAATCGATGTTGATACCGGCCCTGGTGGCGCTGCTGGGGATAACCGCTGGAACACTTTATCAAAAGCGATTTTGCGCCGGGTTCGATCTACGCACCGGCTCGGTCATTCAATTTATTCCCAGCGCCGTCGTCACCGCCCTCGCGATTGCCCTGTTTACGGAATTTCGGATCACCTGGACCGCTCAATTTGCGTTCGCGCTCGGTTGGCTGGTGTTGGTGCTGTCCATCGGCGCGATCAGCCTGTTGAACTTGCTCATTCACAGTGGCAGCGCGGTGAACGTCGCCAGCCTGTTTTACCTGGTGCCCTTGAGTACCGCGCTGATCGCTTGGATGCTGTTCGGCGAGACGCTGCCGCCAATTTCCTTGATCGGCATGGTGCTGGCGGTGACCGGGGTTTATCTGGTGGTGAGGAAAGCTTGACGCAACGGAAGAACAACCACCTATATTCCATGGTAAGGCTATAAGTAATTGCTCATTAACTGCAGGTAAGTCGCCCATAGTCGCTTTATAACCTATTACAAATATTGAAGTATTATTTTGATACACGCCGGTTTACCTGCAGTTAATGAGAACTTACGGCTATAATGGCGACGTCTCGAAGATGGCGCCCGTTGGCGATTCCTCGTCCCACAGCGGATGGCCGCAGTGCGGGCAAGTTTTGACCTTCTTCGCGGATCGTATGGTTTTTTTGAGGCTTTTGAGTTCCTTGAGCATCTTTTTGAGACGCTTTTTGTTTCGCTCTTTTTTTGGAACGGAAAGCTCTTCAACAACCTTGTCGTAAAGCTTCTTGACTTTTGATTCGAAAACAGGAATGTAATTTTCCACGGCGTCACCTTGGAAATCAGACTCAAGTCGACGATGTCGACGCCGCCATCGGCGTATTCAATCGTCCGCATGCGGGCTGCCGAACCGTGCGCCGCGCCGTGGAAAGACCCTTGCCGTCATCGCCCATCCTATCATCGTCGACCCCAGCGGGGTCGATACCGACGCGACCCGAAGGCGCCGACGCAGCTCACAACATGTTCAATTCCAGCTTGGCCCGCATCGACATCCGTTCCGGTGTCCAGGGCGGATCCCATACCAGTTCGACGTTGACCGATTCCACCCCAGCGTTGTGGCGAACGGCGTTTTCCACCCATTCAGGCATCGAGCCAGCCACCGGACAGCCGGGCGCGGTCAATGTCATCTGGATATCCGCGTGGTTGCCCAGCGGATCGACGTCCAGGCCGTAGATCAACCCCAGTTCGTAGATGTTGACCGGAATTTCCGGATCGTACACGGTCTTCAGCGCCTCGATCACCCGGTTTTCCATCTCGTCGGCATCGGGCAAATTCGCGGGAGTGGTCATGGTCGGGTTTCTCGACGGATGCGGTTCATTCGGTGGCCACCGGTTCCGTATGGCGCTCCAGCGCGGCGCGCACCGCGTGCCAGGCCAGGGTCGCGCACTTGACCCGGCTGGGATAGTCACGCACCCCGGCCAGGACGCTGAGCTTGCCCAGTCCGCGCGGGCATTCGCAGTCGGTGGTGACCACGTTGTGGAAGGCCTCGAACAAATGCTCGACCTCGGCGACCGGCTTGCCCTTGAGCGCCTCGGTCATCAACGAGGCCGAGGCGCTGGAGATGGCGCAACCCGCGCCTTGAAAGGCAATGTCCTTGATCACGCCGTCCTCGACATCCAGATACACGCTGATTCGGTCGCCACACAGCGGATTGACCCCATCGGCCTTGTGGGTCGATTGCGGGAGGATGCGAAAATTGCGGGGCCGCTTGTTGTGGTCCAGGATGACTTCCTGATAAAGATCGCGCAGGTCGCTCATTATTCGAACAGCTCCTTGACTTTCCAAAGGGATTTAACCAAGGCATCCACCTCGTCGCGGGTGTTGTAGACGGCGAACGAGGCCCGGGCGGTGGCGGGAACACCGTAGCGTTGCATCACCGGCTGGGCGCAGTGATGGCCGGCGCGGATGGCGACGCCCTCGCGGTCGAGAATGGTGCCGATGTCGTGGGGATGGACGCCTTGCAGGGTGAACGCGGCCAGCGCCGCCTTGTCCCGTGCCATGCCCATGATGTTCAGGCCGGGAATTTCTTGCAGTTGGGTGGTGGTGTACTCCAGCAGCTCGTGCTCATGGGCGGCGACCGCGTCCAGGCCGATGGCGGTCAGCCAGTCCAGCGCCGCGCCCAGGCCGATCACTTCGGCGATGCTTGGCGTGCCCGCCTCGAACTTGTTGGGCAGGTCGGCGTATTCGGTTTTCTCGAAGGTCACCAGCCGGATCATGTCGCCGCCGCCCTGATACGGCGGCATCGCTTCCAGCAACGCTTGTTTGCCGTACAGCACACCGACCCCGCTCGGACCGTAAATCTTGTGGCTGGAAAAGGCGTAGAAATCGCAGTCCAACGCCTGCATGTCCACCGCCAGATGCGGCACTGCCTGCGCGCCGTCCACCAGCACCGGAACGCCGCGCGCGTGAGCTAGCTCGATCATGAGCTTGACCGGGTTGATGGTGCCGAGCGCGTTGGACAGGTGGACGAACGCCGCCAGTTTCACCCGCCCGCTGTCCAGCAATCGCTCGTATTCCTCCAGGATCAATTCGCCGGCGTCGGTGAACGGCGCGACCTTCAGCACCGCGCCGGTCCGTTCGCACAGCAGCTGCCAGGGCACGATGTTGGAGTGATGCTCCATGCCGGTGATGACGATCTCGTCGCCAGCCTTGACCACGCTGCCGCCGAAGCTGCTGGCGACCAGGTTGATGCTCTCGGTGGTGTTGCGGGTGAAGATGATTTCCTGAACGCTGGCGGCGTTCAGGAAGGCCCGTACCTTTTCTCGCGCGCCTTCGTAGGCGGCGGTGGAGCGTTCCGACAGGAGATGGACGCCGCGATGGATATTGGCGTAATAGCCGCTGTAACACTCGCCGATGGCGTCGATCACCGCCTTGGGTTTCTGCACCGAGGCGGCGTTGTCCAGATAGACCAGCGGCTTGCCGTGGATCTTCTGGCGCAGGATCGGAAACTCGGCGCGAATGCGAACCAGGTCCAAGCCGGCGGAGCGGGTGGGCGGCAGAGTGGACAGCGCGGGCAGGGCGCTCATGGCGTTCATTTCCCCTCGGCAAGGTCGAGCGCCAGACGGGCGGCCAGCAGGCGGGCCAGGCGCTCGCGCAACGGCGTCAGGCGGATCTGATTCAAGTTGTCGTTGGCGAAGGCATGGACCAGCAGGGCTCGGGCCTGAGTCGCCGGAATGCCCCGGGCGCGCAGGTAGAACTCAGCGTCGGGATCGAGAAAGCCGGTGGTGGAGCCGTGGCCGCATTTCACGTCGTCGGCCAGGATTTCCAGCCGGGGATTGGCCTGGGCCTGGGCCTGTTTGGACAGCAGCAGATTGCGGCTGGTCTGGCGGGCGTCGGTTTTCTGGGCGCCCGGCCGTACATGGATCATGCCATCGAACACCGAGCGCGCCTTGCCATCCAGTACGCTCTTGAACCGTTGCTCGCTGGCGCCATGGGGCTGGGCGTGCTCGACCCGGACGTGATAATCGCCGTATTGCTGGTCGCGCGCCAGAGTCAGGCCGTTGAGCGCGCACTGGGCGTCTTCACCGTCGAGCAGCACATCCAGATCGGCGCGGGCCAATTGGCCGCCCAGCGAAAGCAGATGCAAGTTCGCTACGCTGTCGCGGGCTTGCCGAACCCGGATCGCGCCCAGATGGAAGGCTTGTGGCGCTTCCTCCTGAATCTGGTGGTAATGCAGCACCGCGCCCGTCCCCAGCGCCAGTTCGGCAAGCGGCACGTTCAGGTAGCGACCTTGTCCCCGGTATTCGACCACCACGGTCGCTTGCGCGTTACCCTCCAGCGCCAGCAGCAGGCGCGGATGAACGGTCACATCGCTGCCAGCGGCGTAAAACACCAGATGAATCGGTTCCTCGACCACGGTCCCGCACGGCAGATACACGAACGCGCCATCTTCCCAGAACGCCGTGTTGAGCGCGGCGAACGGATGCCGTTCCAATCCCGGCAAGCGGTCCAGGTACGGCTCGATCCGTTCGAGATGGGTCGTCAACGCCTGACCGAGGCTGGTGATCAGTGCTCCATCCGGCAACTTGGGCAACCGTGACAGGCCCGGCGCAAAGCGACCGTTGACGAAAACCAGCCGGTGCGTCGGCCCTTCCAGCGTCGGCAACGCACCGGCCTCGACCAGCGCGTCGGCCGGTTGCCGCCAAGCGATGGTTTGCAAGGCGCTCAAATCGGTCAAGCGCCAAGCTTCCTGCTGGCGCGTGGGCCAGCCCAGCGTTTGGAAACGGTCAAACGCTTCCCGGCGCAGCCGGGCGATGGCATCCGGTTCGCGACGGTTCGCCACGAACTCGGCAAAGGCCGGGCGGTACGACTCGGAAAACAGCGGCGCGGCGGCGGTCATGGCTGGCCTCTCACGCAGCGGCCCGGCGTGCCCGGCCCGGTTCCTCGTTGTACAGCGCGTAGCCCTGCGCCTCCAGTTCCAGCGCCAGTTCCTTACCGCCGGAACGGGCTATCTTGCCGTTGACCAGGACATGTACATGGTCTGGAACGATGTAGTCCAGCAGGCGCTGGTAGTGGGTGATGACCAGGAAGCCGCGTTCCGGATTACGCAGGGCGTTGACGCCGTCGGCGACGACTTTCAGGGCGTCGATGTCCAGCCCGGAGTCGGTTTCGTCCAGCACGGCGAAGCGTGGTTGCAGCACCGCCATCTGGAATACTTCGTTGCGCTTCTTCTCGCCACCGGAAAAGCCTTCGTTGACCGAGCGCTTGAGCATCGACTCGTCCATCTTCACCAATTCCATACGCTCATGCACCAGATCCCAGAAATCCATCGCGTCCACTGGCGGTTCGCCGCGATATTTGCGCACCGCATTGACCGCCGCCTTGAGGAAATAGAGATTGGCGACACCGGGAATTTCCACTGGATACTGGAATGCCAGGAACAGCCCTTCGCAGGCGCGGGTTTCTGGGTCCATTTCCAGCAGATTTTTACCGTCGAAACGAATTTCACCCTCGGTGACGGTGTAGCCGTCGCGTCCGGCGATGACGTTGGCCAGCGTGCTCTTGCCGGAGCCGTTTGGCCCCATGATGGCGTGGGTTTCACCGGGGCGGATGGTCAAATCGATGCCCTTGAGAATCTCCCGATCCTCGACCGTGACGTGCAGATTGCGAATTTCCAGCATGATGGGTGGTTTCCTTTAAGCCAATAGCCTGTTGTTATTCAAGAAAGCGGTCATATTGATCGTGAGGCCCGATCCAGAACCAGACCAATCCTTCTTCCCGTTCCTTGGCAAGCGCCCGATAACGCAAGCTCACCCGAGCCGACCAGAAAACGCCCACCTTCTTCAAACGTAACGACGGGTGGTAAGGGTTCGATTGCAGCAAGGCAAAACTCTTATCGGCAAGCCGTTGGATGGAGTTTGGAAGCTGGCGGTAATGGAGCCAGAATTCCGGCGTCGCGAAATGCCTCAAAGTGGCGTCGCGCGACCAGTGATGAAATCCTCATCAGCCCGCTGACCCGCGGCATCCAAACATCCCGCTAAAATATCCGCTTCGATTTGACGATCCCATTGGTCGGCCATGAATTCCTCGAACCATTTTGAAAACTCCGCCAGTTTTTCGCTGGGCAGTTGAGCAACCGCTGATTCCAATTCTTCAATATTCATGAGCGCACCTTTTCGATCTTAAAGGGCAAATTCCGTAAGCTGGGATGCTTGCAAGCTTCTTGCCATTTCATAGCCAATTTTTTAATCTTCAAATCAAAAAAATTATGAACATAAATGCTGGATAACTTGCAGTCGCCTACTTATCATCTTGAGGGTTTAAAAAGCTTACTTTTTTATAGTTTGGCTCGATATCCAGCCTCTGGAAAAATAAATCTGTAAATTTTTCTATTGACTTACAAGACCAATTTGCACAGCCATACCCTAAACATTTATCTGGAAAATAAGGATTTCCCGATTTACTCATAAGATTGTTTTGCGGAAACTTCCATTGCAGTTGATTGCCAAGCTTATGGGGTTTATCCGGCGAGAAGGATTCAGGTTTGTAATGTATTAGGGCATTCCTTAATTTAATCGTTAAATTGGCATCTTGGTATGGATTTTTATCTTTCCTAAACGGTGCTATACCACAAAATCTCAAGACTAACTGATACTTATCTAAAATCGAAATATGGGATTTATTTTCAATTTCAGTCATGCGCCAGTAATCAGCTAAAAGCTCTATTTTGTCTCTTCCTAAAGACCCTATATAAGAATGATGGTTATCTAGCGCATCTTGAAAAATTTCATTGATTGCTGCTTCGGCAAATGCCACTGAAGAGAAGATAGAATTAATTATAAAAGCCCTATGTCTCATATCAATAGCTGGCAACTCTGTTATGCTCTCCTCTATTTGTTTTGAAGTCTCAAGAAAGTGTTTGGCGGCCCATAAATGATAAGAGGAAAAATACATACGTATGGACCAACTGGGTAAACCTAATTGTATACCGAATTCTAAAGCCGGAATTTGTGCTGTTATTGAGGATTCCATTTTTAATCCTTTCTAACATTTGCCGAATAAACCATGATTGCCCATCAAATTACCCCACACTACCTTCCAGCTTCAACTCGATCAGCTTCTGCGCCTCGACGGCGAACTCCATCGGCAATTCCTTGAATACCTCCTTGCAAAAGCCGTTGACGATCAAGCTCACCGCGTCCTCCGTGCTGATACCACGCTGCTTGCAATAGAACAGCTGATCCTCGCTGATCTTGGAGGTGCTGGCCTCGTGCTCGACCTGGGCGCTGGGATTCTGCACGTCGATGTACGGGAAGGTATGCGCGCCGCAGCGGTCGCCCATCAGCAACGAATCACACTGCGAATGATTACGGGCGTTCTCGGCGGTCGGCAGGATTTTCACCAGACCCCGGTAGGCGTTCTGGCCGTGGCCAGCGGAAATCCCCTTGGAGACGATGGTGCTGCGGGTATTCTTGCCGATGTGAATCATCTTGGTGCCGGTGTCGGCCTGTTGCCAATCGCGGGTCAGGGCGACCGAATAAAACTCACCCACCGAATTCTCGCCGCGCAGCACGCAACTGGGGTATTTCCAGGTGATCGCCGAACCGGTTTCGACCTGGGTCCAGGAAATCTTGGAGTCGCGGCCCTTGCACAACCCGCGCTTGGTCACGAAGTTGTAAATGCCGCCCTTGCCCTCGGCGTCGCCCGGATACCAGTTTTGCACCGTGGAGTATTTGATCGTGGCGTTGTCGAGCGCGATCAACTCGACGACCGCCGCATGAAGTTGATTTTCGTCTCTTTGAGGAGCTGTGCAGCCCTCAAGATACGATACATACGCGCTTTCGTCAGCAATAATCAGCGTCCGCTCGAACTGCCCGGTGTTGCTGGCGTTGATGCGAAAGTAGGTGGACAACTCCATCGGGCAGCGCACGCCCGGCGGGATGTAGACGAAGGAGCCGTCGGAGAATACCGCCGAGTTCAGTGTCGCGTAGTAGTTGTCGCGGTAAGGCACCACCGTGCCCAGATATTGGCGCACC
This sequence comes from uncultured Candidatus Competibacteraceae bacterium, assembly GCA_937960715.1. Taxonomy (GTDB): domain Bacteria; phylum Pseudomonadota; class Gammaproteobacteria; order Competibacterales; family Competibacteraceae; genus Contendibacter. The sequence continues at coordinate 51 of CALGOO010000276.1, read as the reverse complement.
AGTTCGGGATGCTCGCGCACCGCCTCGGAGAACGAGCAGAAGATGATGCCC
>CALGOO010000275.1 GCA_937960715.1 uncultured Candidatus Competibacteraceae bacterium | reverse complement strand
CCGGGTATTTGCCGAAGAAGTGCTCGCGGGTGTAGGCGCCGCCCTTGGCCTTGAAATTCTGGTATTCGCCGTCCACGCACTCTTCCATCAGCTTGAGCAGCAGGCCCTTCTTGTCGGCGGCGAACAGCGGGTCCCAATACGAGCCCCACAGGACCTTGATGACGTTCCAGCCGGTGCCCCGGAAATCGCCTTCCAGCTCCTGGATGATCTTGCCGTTGCCGCGCACCGGCCCGTCCAGCCGTTGCAGATTGCAGTTGATCACGAAGATCAGGTTGTCGAGATTCTCGCGGGCGGCCAAGGCGATGGCGCCCAGCGATTCCGGCTCGTCCATTTCGCCGTCGCCGCAGAAGCACCACACCTTGCGGCCTTCGGTATTCGCCAGGCCCCGGTTGTGCAGGTATTTCATGAACCGGGCCTGATAGATCGCCTGGATCGGGCCGAGGCCCATCGACACGGTGGGGAACTGCCAGAAATCCGGCATCAGCCAGGGATGGGGGTAGGAGGAGAGGCCGTTGCCGTCCACTTCCTGCCGGAAGTTGTTCAATTGTTCCTCAGTGATGCGACCTTCCAGGTAGGCGCGGGCGTAGATGCCCGGTGCGGAATGGCCCTGGATGAAGACCAGGTCGCCGCCGTGTTCGGCGCCGGGCGCGTGCCAGAAATGGTTGAAGCCGACGTCGTACAGGGTGGCGCTGGAGGCGAAGCTGGCGATGTGGCCGCCCAGTTCGGAGGTGATGCGGTTGGCCTTGACCACCATCGCCAGCGCGTTCCAGCGAATCAGCGAGCGGATTTTCCATTCCATGCCGGGATCGCCGGGGGTGTATTCCTCCTGGTCGACGGGGATGGTGTTCAGATACGGGGTGTTGGCGCTGTAGGGCATGTGAACCCCGGCGGCGCGGGCCTTGTCCTGCAGCTTGCCCAGCAGATAGTGGGCGCGTTGCAAGCCTTCCGCCTCCAACACCGCGTCGAGGGCCTCAAGCCACTCCTGGGTTTCCTGAAAGTCCAGATCGCTGTCATTGTCGGTGGTCATGGCGAATCCCTGAGTAGTTATCTCGTGAATAGTGAATGTCATCAAACTATAGACTAACGGTCCAGAAATATATCCAACGGCGCGGGTAAAGCGAGCGACCGTGGCGGTGGGTCGCGTGGAGCGACGCCACGCCGAGAGTTCCACATCGCTGGATCGGGTTGGATGCCGCCGAGGTGAGGTCAAGGCAAAAACCCAACAACTTTGTTTAAACTGGTCGAAATCCCTTTAGACACGAGGCAATCCAGCGCAAAATTTTGAATTATCTGGCTATTTTCAGGCAATTAGGGTGTTTATTCTAATTTCCGGGTTTATGTTCGCAGTATGGCGCGATTCGCCCATAACTTATTGAAATTTCAACGTAACCAAGGATTGCACCCATGCCCAGCTATACCGCTCCCGTTCGCGACATCCAGTTCATCTTGCACGAACTGCTCAAGATCGAACGCTATCAGGGGGTATTGGCCGGTTTCGACGAGGCCACCCCGGAAACGGTCGCCGCCATTCTCGAAGGCGCGGCTCAGCTTAGCCAGGAAGTGTTGCAGCCGTTGAACAGGGTCGGCGACCGGGAAGGCTGCCGGCTGGAAAACGGCAAAGTCCTCACTCCGACCGGCTTCAGACAAGCCTATGACGCCGTGGTCGAGGGGGGATGGACCGGCCTGATCGGCGATCCGAAATACGGCGGCCAAGGCTTGCCCTACGTGCTGGGGCTGGCGATCAACGAGATGATGGCGTCGGCCAACATGGCCTTCACCATGTACCCCGGTCTGACCAGCGGCGCCATCGAGGCCATCGAAATCGGCGGCACCGAGGAACAGAAGGCGCTCTATCTGCCCCGAATGATCGCCGGCCAGTGGACCGGCACCATGAATCTGACCGAGCCGCACTGCGGCACCGACCTGGGTCTGCTGCGCACCAAGGCCGAACCGCGGTCCGATGGCGCCTATCGCATTACCGGCACCAAGATCTTCATCTCCGCCGGCGAGCATGATCTGGCCGAGAACATCATTCACCTGGTGCTGGCCAAGATTCCGGGCGGTCCGGATGGGGTCAAGGGCATCAGCCTATTCATCGTGCCCAAGTTTCTGGTCAGCCCCGATGGCAGCCTCGGCGACCGCAACGCGGTGAGTTGCGGCGCCCTGGAGGAAAAGATGGGCATCCACGGCAACGCCACCTGCGTGATGAACTACGACGGCGCGGTCGGTTACCTGCTTGGCGAGGCGCACAAGGGTCTCAAGACCATGTTCATCATGATGAACGCCGCCCGACTCGCGGTGGGGGTGCAGGGCTACAGTCAAGCCGAGGTGGCTTATCAAAACGCGGTTGCCTATTGCAAGGACCGGTTGCAAGGCCGCTCGCTGCGGGGCGCGAAATTCCCCGACAAGCCGGCGGACCCGATCATCGTGCATCCCGACATCCGTCGGATGCTGATGACGGCTCGCGTCTTCAAGGACGGCGCGCGGGCGCTGGCCCACTGGGCCGGCCTGACGGTCGACCTCATCCGCAAGCATCCCGACGAGGAGACGCGTCGCAAGGCCGAGGACTTACTGGGCCTGTTGACGCCGGTGATGAAGACCTATTTCACCGACATGGGTTTCAACTCGGCCAATCTGTGCCTGCAGTGTTTCGGCGGTCACGGTTATATCGCCGAGTGGGGGATGGAACAGTTCGTGCGCGACGCCCGCATCACCCAAATTTACGAAGGCGCCAACGGCATCCAGGCGCTGGACTTGATCGGTCGCAAGCTGCCGGCCAACAAAGGCCGGGCGATTCAGTTGTTCTTCGCCCTGGTGGGCGGCTTTTGCGAGAAGTACGAAGACAACGCCGCGCTGTCGCCCTTCGTCAGGCCGCTGACCGAGGCGCTGGAGCGGTTGGTCGAGGCCACTCAGTGGCTGATGCAGCACGCCATTTCCAATCCGGACAACGGCGGCGCGGTGTCCATGGACTATCTGTACATGATGGCGCTGGTGGCACTGGGCTATCAGTGGGCGCAGGTGGCGCGCATCTGCGAGAACCAGCTTTCCAACCCGGACGACGACAGCTTCGACCGCGCGTTCTATCAGCACAAGCTGGTGTGCGCCGAGTTTTTCATGGAGAAGATGTTGCCGGAAACGATGACTCATCTGGCCAAGATTCAAGCCGGCGCCGATTCGCTGATGACGTTGCCCGCCGACGCGTTCTAAGGCGATTTCCTGAAAAACTAACTTGTCGATTGTGGGAGCCCGCTTGCCGGCGATGACCCGCCCAATCGCCCGCAAGCGGGCTTCCACCTCATAAGGCTTCGATTTTACGGGGGCAGTATTCGGACAGGCTTTAATCCTGGGCGTGGAAGGTCCGCCCGGTGACGCCCTTGCTGTCCGGTCCCAGCAGATACAGATAGGTGGCCAGAATATCCTCGGGATCGGTCCATTCCGCCGGGTCGCGTCCCGGATAGGCCCGCAGGCTCAGCGCTGTGCGCACCCGGCCTGGATCGAGGCTGTTGACCCGGATGGGGGTGTTGGCTTCCAGTTCGCTGGCCAGTAATTTCATCAGGGTCTGGGCGCCGCCCTTGGCCACCGCGTAGGCCCCCCAGTAGGCCTGGCCGTCGTCGCCGACCCGGTCGGCGGTGAACACGACCGAGGCGTCGACGGAACGGTTCAGCAGGCCCAGCACGGCCTGGGTCAGCAGGAACGGGGCGCTGAGGTTGACTTGTAAAATCCGGTACCAGGACTCGATGTCGTAATTGGCGATCGGCGTGAGTCCCTCGAACAGGGCGGCGTTGTGCAACAGGCCATCCATCCGGCCAAATTCCTTGTCCAGCACATGCGCCAGATCGGTGTGATCCTTGGGGGTCGCGCCTTCCAGATTCATCGGGTAGATGGCGGGTTTAGGACCGCCCGCCCGCTCGATCTCGTCGTAGACCTGCTCCAGCTTGCGGATAAAGCGGTCCAGCAAGACCACGGTCGCGCCGTGGGCGGCCAACCGGCGAGCGACGGCGCGACCGATGCCGTCGCCAGCTCCCGTCACCAGGATAATTCGGTCTTTCAACAAATTGGTGGCAGGTCGATAGTCCTTCATGGCGGTGCCTTACGTTCGACGAGATTGATTGAACCAAATTTTAGTCGACTGGATACCCATCATTGACGGCGATGGCGGCGTTTTTCGCGCCGCTGCGTCCGCCAGGCGAGCCACAGCTTGCGCAGCGGCGTCAGATGGGTCCGTTGTTCCAGCAGTCGGTAGCCGTCCTCGGCGATTTCCGCCAGCAAGGCCAGCGCCAGTTCCAGGCGGATCAACAGGCCGCGCTGCGCGTAGCGGTCGCCGTCCGGCAGGTACTCCAACGCCCGGTGGTGGTAAGCGTGAATCCGCTCGGCCTGAAAGGCGAACAATTGGCGCACGCGGTCAGTGGTCTGCGCGGCCAACAGCGCGCCGGGATCGACGCCGAACCGTTGCATTTCGTCCGTCGGCAGATAGAACCGACCGAGCCGGGCGTGAGAGCGCACGTCGCAAAGCAGCTCGAACAGCAGTAACAGCGCGCCGGCCTCGTGGGCGAAGCGGGGGGTGGCTCGCCGGTCCTGGTAGCCCAGGATTTCCGCCGCCAGCAAGGCGGGGGCGCCGCCGCGCCGGTGGACGTACAGGGTCAGTTCGGTAAAGCCGGGGTAGGCGTCGTAGTCCAGATCCATCGCCACTCCATCCAGCATTTCCCGGAAGTATTCCTCGGGCAGATCGAATTGGGACAGCCACGGGCGCAGGGCGCGGGTGACCGGGTGTTGCGGTTCGCCCGCGAACAACCGACCGATTTCGGTTCGCCACCAGTCCAACTTGGCTTGGGCCACGCCCGGATCGTGGCACTCGCTGACGATTTGGGCGGTTTCAAGCTGAAAGGCCCGGAGCGCGGTCAGCGCTTGCCGTTGGCCAAGCGGCAGGCCCAGCAGGCTATAACGGAAATCCGAATCCTGGCGAGTGGCCAGGTCATGGCAATAATCATCGGGATTCATGGCGATGGCGATCCGCTGGAATCGTGGCTGTCGCGCGCCACGGTGGGAAGTATAGGCACAATTATTGCTTACTATCTAGGCGTGAGCCCGATATGAATCGTCGGGTTAAGGAGTTTGCCATGATGACCCTTCGCACGATCGAGAAGTTACCGCAAGACGAGCGGGCGTTGAACCGCGCTTCCTACCGATACTACCGCGCCCTGTTGCAAGGCGCGCCGGATACGACGCGCCAGCGATTACGGCGACTCTGGCTGGACGAACTTCAGCGCCGCTGGCCGGATGCGTGGCGGTGAGATCGACCCGGCCTGGTCATGCCGCTGCCCGGTGGAGAATCCATTGGAAAATGGCATCGTCCCCGCGCGCTTTACTTGCCCTGCTCGCCCTGCTCGCGCAATAGCCGCCGTTCGCCCTCACGAATCCGGGCCGAGCGAATGGTGGACAGGGAACTGTCTTCTTCCTTGAGTTCCTTGGCGGGGATGTCGGGCGGTGGCCGGGCGCCATAGTGAACCTTGCCCTCGGCGTCGGTCCAGGTGTAGATCTGCCGAGTCGGTTGCACGATCACGGGCCGGGCGTTGAGCTGAACCGGTTCGGCGACCTGACCCTCGGGAGGCCGATTGCCGTAATGCACCCGGCCAGCGGCGTCCTTCCAGGTGTAAACCTCATCGTCCCCGGCGCGCGCGAGTCCGCCCGGCAGCGTTAGCAGCAACGCCGACGCCATCGCCCAGCCCAGCCCTGGTTCGCGGGGCCGGGGACGATCGCGCCTAGATAAGCGATTCGGACCATTCATTGCTGGAACTGTCGGTGACGGGAACGATCAACACCGGCCGCTTGGAGAGCAGGGTCAGCCGGCGCGTGGTCGAACCCAGGAAATCGACGCGCCGCGCGGCGCCGGTGTGGGCGCCCATGACGATCAGGTCGGCTTCGCAACGGTCGGCCTCGTGCAGGATGACTTCGTAGGGAACGCCGCTGATCACGCGGATTTCCGAGATGACTTCGGTCTGTTCGAGCGTGGCGCCGAGCTCCTCGGCGCAAAATGCTTCCAGCCGCTTGTGGAATTTCTCCAGGACGCCGCGGGTCGCTTCGTGATGCAGCTCCTGGGCTTTTTCCGGCGACAGGTAAGATTCCATCAGGAATCGAACCGAGTTGTTCAACGGCTCGACCACATGCAGCAGGACAATTCGAGCATTGTGCCGCCGGGCCAGGCCGACCGCGAACCGAAAGACCGGGCGCGTGTGGCTGCCGAGGGCGGTGGTGTAGAGAATGGTCTTGATCTGGGGAAGCATGGGCGCACTCCGCGTTCGGGGGGCTGAAATTGCCGCAGGGCTGGGGGTCGGGATCATGGTGGTTGTTGACCCACCCTGGATAGTTTAGTTGCTAACGCCGAGGGCGATGGGTTGATCTTCCCCGTTTTGCCGCTCTCGAAAAGGGAGATTAAACTATATTATCTTCAATGATCCGACCGTGGCCGAGGCGTACCGGATAGCGGCGCGCAACGGTCCGCATCGGCTGTCCCAACGCGGAGAAACCCCAATGGACATCACCCCGTATCTCAAACTGATGGTCGATAAAAGCGCCTCCGACCTGTTTTTTCACGTCGGCGCCCCGGTCAACATCAAAATCGGCGGCGTGGTGCGCCCGATCGGCAACAAGGTGCTGGCGCCCGGTCAGGTGCGCGAGATCGCCTATTCGGTCATGAAGGACGACCAGATCAAGGAATTCGAACACGAATGGGAACTCAACTTCGCCATTCCGCTGCAAGGCGTCGGCCGGTTCCGCTCCAATGTGTTCAAGCAGCGCGGCGAGGTGTCCATGGTGATTCGCTACATCAAGGGCGACATCCCGCAGGTGGAGGAACTGGGCCTGCCGCCTTTGTTGCGGCAACTGGTGATGGAAAAGCGCGGGCTGATCATGCTGGTGGGCGCCACCGGGTCCGGCAAGTCCACCACCCTGGCGGCGATGATCGACCATCGCAACTCCAGCGCGCCGGGTCACATCATCACCATCGAGGACCCGATCGAATTTACCCACCAGCACAAGAAGTCGGTGATCGCCCAGCGCGAGATCGGCATCGACACCCATGACTACGAAAACGCCCTGCGCAGCGCGATGCGCGAGGCGCCGGACGTGATCCTGGTGGGCGAGGTGCGCGCCCGCGAGGTGATGAAATACGTGCTGACCTTCTCCGAGACCGGCCATCTGGTGTTGTCCACCCTGCACGCCAACAACGCCAACGGCGCGCTGGACCGCATCATCAACTTCTTCCCCGAGGACGTGCGGCCGCAACTGCTGCTGGACTTGTCGCTGAACCTGCGCGCCATCGTCTCGCAGCGGTTGGTCCGCTCGCTGACCGGTGGCTTGGTGCCGGCGGTGGAAGTGTTGTTGAACACGCCCTACATCGCCGATCTGATCCAGAAGGGCAAGATCGACTACGTCAAGGACGCGATGGAGCAATCCACCGAGTCGGGCACCCAGACCTTCGATCAGTCGCTGTTCAAGCTGTACCGGGAAGGCAAGATTTCCAAGGAGGAAGCCATCAAGAACGCGGATTCGAAGAACAACGTCGGCCTGAAGATCCGGCTGGCCGAAAGCGCCGAGACCACGAGCGCCGGTCGGCAAGCGGCCAACCTGGCCGATCTGGCCATTCACGACGAGGACGAGGACGACCGGGGGCGGGCGTTTGGCGTCTGACCGGTTGGCGTCCGCCCGACGGATGGCGGACATCGCGCCGTTTCAGGTCATGGCGGTGCTGGCCCGCGCCAAGGCGCTGGAAGCCGCCGGCCGCTCGATCATCCACATGGAAGTCGGCGAGCCGGATTTTCCGACCGCCGCGCCGATCGTGGTCGCCGGTCAGCGGGCGCTGGCGGAAGGCCGCACCCGCTACACCGCCGCCGCTGGCCTGCCGGAACTGCGCCAGGCGATCAGCGACCACTACCAGGAACGGTACGGAGTCGAGGTTCCCGCCCGACGCATCCTCGTCACTCCCGGCGCCTCGGGCGCGCTGCAACTGGCGACGGCGACGCTGATCGATCCCGGCGACCGGGTGTTGCTGGCCGATCCTGGCTATCCCTGCAACCGCCATTTCGTGCGGCTGGTGGAAGGCGAGGCGGTGGGGATTCCGGTCGGGCCGGAGACCGGTTATCAACTCACCGCCGGACTGGTCGAACGCCATTGGGACGAGCGAACGGTCGCCGTGTTGCTGGCCTCGCCAGCCAACCCCACCGGCACGGTCGTCGCGCCGAACGAACTGGCGGCCATCGTCGCCGCGGTCGAGGCGCGCGGCGGGCGGGTGATCATGGACGAGATCTACCACGGTCTGACTTATGGTGCATCGCTGCAAACCGCGCTGGCGGTTTCGGAACGGGTCTTCGTCGTCAACAGCTTCAGCAAGTACTACGGAATGACCGGCTGGCGGCTGGGCTGGCTGGTCGCGCCGGATGACTGCGTCGGCGACGCCGAGAAACTGGCGCAGAATCTGTTTCTGGCCGCTTCCACCCCGGCGCAATACGCCGCTCTGGCGGCATTCGCGCCGGAAGCACGGGCGATCTTCGAGGAGCGACGAGGGGAATTTCAGGCACGGCGGGATTTTCTGCTGCCGGCGCTGCGCGAACTGGGTTTCGAGATTCCCATCGCCCCGGACGGCGCGTTCTATCTCTACGCCGACTGCGGCCGCTTTACCGACGACAGCCATGCGTTCGCCCTGCGCCTGCTGGAGGAAACCGGCGTCGCCATCACGCCGGGCCTGGATTTTGGCCACCACCTGCCGCGCCGGCATGTTCGTTTCGCCTACACCAACGCCGTTCCGCGACTGGCCGATGGAATGGAGCGGCTAAGACAGGCATTGCGGGTTTGAGGGGCGGTCCGGCCAGCTAGCGCCGGTGCGAAAACGCCTCTCAAAGTCTCATCCCGTCCGCTCCAGCTTCAACGCCGCCGAATTGATGCAATAGCGCAAACCGGTCGGTTTTGGGCCGTCGTCGAACACATGACCGAGATGCGCCCCGCAATCGGCGCAGAGAACCTCAGTGCGACGCATGAACCAACTCCGATCCTCGGCGGTGGCCACCTGGTCCGCCGCCATCGGCTGCCAAAAGCTCGGCCAGCCCGTGCCGGAATCGAACTTGGCGGCGGCATCGAACAGCGGAGCACCGCAGCAGGCGCAGCGGTAGACGCCCGGCTCGTGGCAATCGTGATACGCGCCAGTGAACGCGGGTTCGGTACCCTTTTGACGGCAAATCCGATACTGCTCCGGGGTCAGTTGCGCGCGCCATTCGGCGTCGGTCTTGCTGATGTTGTGACTCATGGCGGGTCCTCATGGGCTTGGAATGCGCCGAAATAGACCGCGCCAGATCAAAATGGTGTCAGGCCGCCGCGCGCTCGGATTTCGTTCCGGCCCGCTGCTGCAAGGCTTCCCAGACGTGCTCGGCCAGACCGACGCCCACCTCGTTGAACGCCAGGAAGGTCATGTCGGCCCCGGCCGCCAGCAGCGTCCGCCTTTCCTCGGGATAGCTGCCGACCGCGCCGATCAGACCCTGGAAGCCGCGCCGCCGCAGCTGCCGGCTGGCGATGCGTTTCGCCTCCAGGTCCGGCATGGCCAAAATCACCGCCTTGATCCCGTCCAGGCGCAGACGATGCCAGAAGCCGGGGTCCTCGGCGTCGGCGTACACCACCCGCCGCCCTTCGTGAATATGCCTCTCGACCTTGGTCAGGTCTGAATCGATGCCCGACACCATCAGCACCTTGTGCGGATGATCGGGTACATTCTGGCGCTTCTTGAGGAAATCGTAGGCGGCGGCGCCGGCATGACCCATGCCGACGATCAGAATCTGGGTGCGGCCCAGCGACACCGGCTGCTCGTCGGGATGGTGTTCGGGCCGTTCGAACCGCGTCAGCCGCGCCTCCAACCGCTCGTACAGACCATGGGCGAAGCGATTCAGCGGCGCGGCCAGGACGAACGACAACGCCACCGCGATCGCCAGCAGCACCAGCCAGCCGGCGTCCAACTGGCCGTTGCCGACCATGAATCGCACCACGATCAAGGTGAATTCGCTGTAACTGGTCAGCGCCAGCGCCGCCAGGAACGCGGTGCGCGCCCGCAGTCGGAACGCGATGAGGATGAAAAAGAACAACGCGGCCTTCAGCGGCAGCAGCAGCGCCAATACCAGCGCCCCACCGAGGGCGGCCAGGCTGGGCCAGCCCATCAGGCCGATTTGCAGGAAAAAGCCGACCAGCAGCACTTCCTTGAGCGACCACACCGCCCGGGACAGCTCCATCGCCTTGGGATGTCCCACCAGCAAGACCCCCAGCAGCAGCGCCCCCAGTTCCGAACTCAGGCCGAGGTGTTCGAACCCCAGCCCGCCGACCACCAGCGCCAGCGCCAGTCCGTACAGCACCAGCAGTTCGTCGTGGCCGCTCCAGTCCAGAATCTTCATCATCGGTGGCCGCAGCAGTGGCAAGCCCAACGCCAGCAGCGTCCAGGGCGAGGGCGCCACCGCGCCGGCGAACGCCATCAGGGCCAACGCCACCAGATCCTGAATGATCAGGATGCCGATCGCCAGCCGGCCGTGAAAGGCCCGCAACTCGGCCTTTTCCTCCAACGCCTTGGCCGCGAGTACCGTGCTGGAAAAACCCAGGGTGGCGGCCAGAAGCACCGCTTGCCCCGCGGGCAACGTCAAAGTGGCAAGGAACCCCAAACTCAGCAAACCGCCGCTGATCGCCAGATGCAACAGCCCACTGCCCCAGACATCGGGTCGAACCAGGCTTTTGATCCGCAGCTTCAAGCCGACGCTGAACAGCAACAGCAGAATGCCGGCGTGGGCAATCTGGTCGAGCAGTTCGCTGCCGCGCTGGCCGAGCGCGTTCAGCACGAACCCCGCCGCCAGGTAGCCGACCAGCGCCGGCAACCCCAGATGACGGACCGCTAAACCCAGCGAAAAGGCGAGGGCCAGCCAAAGAGCGTCCATCGATGAGAAGACTTACGCTTTCTTAAGCACACGCACCACGTACAGCAGCACCACCGCCCCCACCGTGGCGGTGATCAGGTGACCGATCAGGCCGACCGCCGCGAAGCCGATCAGGCGGAACAGGAAACCGCCGACAAAGGCGCCAATCACTCCGATGACCAGATTGCCCGCCAACCCCATGCTGCTGCCGCGCATGAACTGGGTGGCGATCCAGCCCGCGATCAAACCGATCAACAAAAATCCAATCAGATCCATGGTTAATCTCCCGTGCAGATTGGTTGTGGATGATTCCAATCATAACGCATACCGGGCGGGTGCTAACCGGTTTGCGCTTCCGCGAGCCAGGCCAGCAGCAGGGTATAGGCGATCGCGACCACGGTCGGCCCCAGAAACACCCCGATCAGACCGTAGGCGAGCAGGCCGCCGATCACGCCGAGGAACACCAGCGTCAGCGGCATGCTCATGCCGCGCGTGATCAACATCGGCCGAATGATATTGTCCACGCCCCCCACCACGACCAGGCCCCAAACCGCCATGAACGCGGCCCAGCCGGCCTCGCCCCGCCCCCAGTACAGCCATCCCGCCACGGCCAACAGCGGCAGGGCGGCGCCGAACTGGGCGATGGCCAGCAGGAAACACACGAAGGCGAGCAAAATCGCCAGCGGCACCCCGGCGATCAGCAGGCCGATCAGCGCCAGGCCGGCCTGAAGGAGGGCGGTCAGCACCACCCCAAGCGCCACGGCGCGGACGGCTTGCCGCGCCTGATCGCGGGCCTGAAGCGCCCGTTCCCCGCCGATACGGTCGGCGAGACGCCGGCCCACTTCATCCAGCGTTTCACCATTCAGGTAAAACACCAGCGTGAACACCACCACCAACAGAAATTGAAGAAACAGTCCGCCGACCGCGCCCACCTGGCTGAACAGCCAGCGTCCACTCGCCTGCACCGCCGGTCCGAGCCTCGCCCGCAAACTGTCGCCACCGGCGGCGGCGTCCCGCCAAATTTCCGCCAGCCGGGAGCCCACCAAGGGGAGTTCCCCTACCCAGGCCGGCGGTTCGTCGGGAATCCGCTCGACCGCCGTCTTGGCATCCTGAAACAGCGCTTCGCCGTGCTCGGCGAGCGTGAACATACCAGCCAACAGGGGTCCGATGACGAAGGCGATCAAAATCGTGGCCAGCAACAGCGCGCACCTTGCCCGACTCCAGCGGAAGCGGTTCCGCAACCAGGCCAGGCCCGGCCACACCGCGATGACGATGAACGCGCTCCACAACATGCTGGGTAAAAACGGCCGCAGAATGTAGAACACGGCTAGCAGTAACGAACCCACGACCAGCAACCGCAGCGCGGTTCGCACGGGTTCGGCAATAGTGGGCAGGGAATCGTCGGTGCTCATGCAGCAAATTCTCCGAAAGGTAGGCCACGGTCTGATGAGGTAGGGAGTGAATTTCCACTCAATAGGTTGCCGTCAATCCTCCAGCAACTTGCCCGCCTGACGGTGGCTCAGCGGTTCGCGCCCCGCCACCTTGCAGAACTTTTGCCCCGGCCGGACCAGCCGCTCGGTCGTCCGGGCGAACAACAGGCCGCTGGCGGCGCTGCGAATCGGCGTCCGGGCCGCGCCGGCTGGTTCGCCCAGCGGGTCCACCAGTTCCGCCACAATCTCCCCGGCCTCGACCCTCTCGCCCAACCGCTTGCGATAGACCAACACGCCCGCCGCCGGCGCGGTCAATACGTCCACGCCGTCCAGCGGCGTCGGTTCGCAGCGCGGTTCCGGCAACGGCTCCGATGCGCCAGCAAGCACACCCCGCCGTTGCAGGAAGCGCAGCAGGGCCGCCGCGTCGGCCGTCGCCTCTTCGTCACGCACGTCGGCCTGGCCCCGCAGTTCCACCGTGGTCGCGAAACAGGCCAGCGGTACCGGTCCCGTTTCCGCCAGCGCCGCGCGCAGCTTCCACCACGGCCCGGCGCAGGCCTCGTCGAAGGGATTGCCGCCCGGCTCGTCTTCCAGCAGGACCGCCGCCGCGCCCAAGTCCGTGCCCAGTTCGACGGCCGCGTCGCGCTGCCAGCGGGAGGCGTACAGATGCAGCAGCGCCTCGCCATCGCAGTGCAGGTCGAAGACCCAATCCGCATCGATGGCCAGGCGCAGCAGTTCCAACTTGAGCGCGTCCGCTTCCCGCGCCGCCGTCCGCGCCGCCAACAAACTCCGCAACACCGCGCGAATTTGCGTCACGTTCGCCGTCGGATCGTCGCTCAACCGCCCCTTGATCCGTTCCAGCGCGTCCGCCGCCAAATCGGGAAAACCCCGGTTGAAATTGCCGGTACCCTCGAAATCGAACCGGCCCAGCAACCGACCATCGAGGTGCTGGCCCAGACCGATGGGATTGGCGACGGGAACCACCACCACCTCGCCCGCGAGCCGACCGTCCCGCTGGGCCTGCTCCAATCCACGCAACAGATGTTGCGCCACCAGCAATCCCGGTATCTCGTCGGCGTGGAGGGCGGCCTGAAAGTAGGCCTTGGGCCGGGCGCCGGGCGCGCCGTAACGATGGACCCGCAGTGTCCGCTCGACGCCGGGCGCGGGCGAGGGTAAAACGAGAGTCGCGGTGGACGTGGGCATGGCGGATGCTCCTCGTTCGCTCGGGGATTGGGGGACCGGGCGCGAAGGTCTATCCTAACGCGCCCGGTCCCGAACCGCACCCGCGTTGGACCTTCCAGCGCCCGACCCCCTCATTCGATCCCAACCCGTGGAACACGCTCATGACGACGATGAAAGCCGTGCGCATTCATGCCTATGGCGGCCCCGAACTGCTGCATTACGAAGACGTGCCACGACCCGAACCCGGAGCCGACGACCTCCTGATCCAGGTGCGAGCGGCGGCGGTCAACCCGGTGGACTGGAAAATCCGCGAAGGTTCCCTGCAAGGCGTTCTCAACCATCGGCTGCCACTGATCCTGGGTTGGGACGTGGCCGGCACGGTGGTCGAGGTCGGTCCCGATGCGACCGGCTTCGAGGTCGGCGACGAGGTTTACACCCGACCCGACATCGAGCGCGACGGCGGTTACGCCGAATTCATCGCGGTCAAGGCCGGCGAAGCCGCACCGAAACCGGCCACGCTGGACCCGGTCCACGCCGCCGCCGTGCCGCTGGCCGCCCTGACCGCCTGGCAATCGCTGGTGGACGCCGCCCAGTTACAGGCCGGCCAAACCGTATTGATCCACGCCGTCGCCGGGGGTGTGGGCAGCTTCGCGGCGCAACTGGCCAAGGCGCGGGGCGCGCGGGTCATCGCCACCGCCTCGGCGGTCAATACCGGGTTGGCGGCGGACCTGGGCGTCGACCAGTTCGTCGACTACACCCGAACCCGGTTCGAGCAGGTGGTCAAGGATGTGGACGTGGTGCTCGACACCATCGGCGGCGAAACCCAGGAGCGCTCCTGGCAGGTCTTGAAACCGGGCGGCATCCTGGTTTCGGTGATCAGCCCACCGCCGGAAGCGACCGCCGCCGCGCACGGCGTTCGTGGGGCCTTCGTGTTCATTCAGCCCAGTGGCCCGCAACTGGTCGAGATCGCCCGGTTGATCGACCAGGGGCCAATGAAGCCGATCATCCACACCGTCCTGCCGCTGAGCGAAGCCCGCCAGGCCCAGGTCATCAGCCAGGGCGGCCATGCGCGCGGCAAGATCGTGCTGCGGGTAAGGGACTGAAAATGAACTGATTCGACCGAATCGAACCAGCGTTGGCCAGACCGCGCCCGCCTCACCGCGCCGTGAAGTAAATATCGCCGTACCAGGCCGAGGCGCTCTGGCCGCTGTTGTCCGTATCGGTCATCAGGGCGACGGCGTCGATGGCGTCGATGTCCTCGCCGAACAACTGCCGAAAATCGGCGCGGACGTCGCGTTTCTCGCTGACCCAGCCGTCGGCGTCCTTCGTCCCCGAGCGCAGCGCCATCACCCGGGCATTGCTGGTGAACGCGTTATTCCAGGTCGCGCCGACCGGTTGGTTGCTGGACCAGACATAGACCAGCGAGCGAGTTTTCCAGAACGCCGCGCCGCCCGCCACCACCACGTACACCCGCGCCGGATAATCGTCGCCCGCCTGGGTTCGCTCGTCCACGCCGCTCAGTACCCGATCCACCCGCCACGACCAGTTCAGCCAAGGCGTGCGGTTCAAATCGACCCGGATTTCCCGGTAAAGGCCCGAAGCCGTGCCCTGGCTGACGGCGAACAGCGCCCGCCGCCCGCTCTTGTCGTCGAAGGCATAACGGGTTTCGCCCTGAAACACCTTGGTCCGCCATTCCTTCAGATCACCGGCGGAGAACCGGCCGATCATCAATGCTTCGTCCGCCGCGCCCGCCACGGTCGCAACCGCCAGCAACGCCGCGCCCAACCCCATTCCGAATCTCATCGCATCGCCTCCGCCGGCTCGAACAGTCGGTCCAGTAAATCCGCGTCGTCGAAATGCCGCTGGCCCACGAACGCAATGGCGTGCCGGCCGCGCTCGCGCATGGCGCCGGGCGAACGCACGCCCGTCGGCCACAGCAACCAGCGTTCGGCCCGTTCGCTGCCGGCCACCAACCCATCCGGTCCAAACAGGCCACGCGACGGGCCGTTTTCCACCGGCACGGCGTACAGCGCCGCGTACTCCCGCTCGTCCAGCCTCGTCACCGCGCCCGGCCGGTCCGCGTACACCCATTGCAACTCGTGGCCACCGGACGCCAGCCGCACCACGACGCGCTCATCTTGCCTCACCGCTGGCGCTGGCTGTGGCGCCAACGGCGGTTCGGCCCAGTCCGCCGTTTCCGCGCGCAGGCGCAAGGCCGGGCCAGGAAACAGCAGGTGATAACAGCCGCAGGCGTGAATGCTATCGTACAGGAGTGGCCGCCCCGCGCGATCCAGCGTCACCCGCCACAACACCCCATCCAGCGGCCCGCCCAACAGATCGAACGCGCCGGTCCTCGGGCGAGCCGCGAACCAGATCAGATAGTTCAGTTGCAACAGCGGTTCGCCGCGCCAGCGAGCATGGGAAACATAGCGATAGACCGTGGGTTGGGCGGAATCGACCGTGGGCACGCCATCGGCCCGCCAGTACGGCGCGCCCGGTCGGTCGGCATCGGTGACGACATCCACTTCCCAGACCGGCGCATGAGTCACGAACAAGGCTTGAAGCTGGACCGGATTCGGTGCGGGAATATCGAGCGCATCGCGGGGAATCGTCGCGACCTCGATGGCGACTGGCGGCGCGGCGGGCCCGCCGTAACGGCGCAACCTGCCCTGCGCCGACCAATCCGCCAGGGGCCGGGTAAACCGGGCGCGAACCTCTTCCTGATAGCGGTGGACGCCGAAATCCACTGGCGCCATCGTCAGCGGGTAGAGTCCCAACACTTGGTTCAAGGTATCGTAATCGTCCGCCACCCGCGCCCGTTCTCGAATCAACGCCAGCAGGTCGGGATCGCGCGCGTCGGCGCTTCGCAGCGCGACCACGCAGGACGCCAGCGCGGCGGGCAACGTCTCGGCGGGTGCATGACGACGGTTCAATTCCACCCTGACCGATTCCGGCAACGACATCCACTCCACCCGGCGGGCTTCCTGGTCCAGGGCGTTCAGCCGCGTCAGCCAGGCGGCGGTCTCGGCGGAATTCAGGGGTTGCGCGCGGAAATCGGCCAGGAATCGGTCCACTCGCAGGTAAGGAAAACCGGCGACGCGGGCGAACGCGGACGGCGTCGTCCCCTGCTCGGCCACCGCCGCGTCCAGGGCGGCGTACCCCTCCAGACAGCGCGCCGCAATGGGATCGTCGGGTGGGCGGGGCGGATTCGGGGCGCAACCGGCCAGCAAACCCGCCAGCACGACTCCGATCGAACTTCGCCCCACGACGCCCATTCCGCTCTCCTCACCCCCATTGCCCGTTATCGGCAAAGACTCCCCGATGCGCCGGTGTGTTCCCCACTGCGCGGTTTCTCAATCCAGGCGCTGCCGCCGGTTATAATCGCGATATCGCCATACGACGCGGCCCTGGCGGGCGGGCCGCGCGTCCTGGCGGATTCAACGGGAGTACGCCCATGACTGGACCCGATGGACAGCACAGTTGGACTCTTCACATCCGCAAGGACAACCTCAAATTCGCGGCCGCGCATATGACCGTGTTCCCCGACGGCCGCAAGGAACGCTTGCATGGCCATAACTATCAGGTGCAACTTGACCTGGAACTGGCCGCCCCTCCGACCTTGACGCGGATGCTCAGCTACGAGGTTTTCAAGCAAGCGTTGCGCGCGGCCTGCGCTGACTGGGACGAGAAGGTGCTGATCGCCGGGGATAACCCCTGGCTGGAATGGCTGCCCGGCGCGGAGGACGAGTGCGCGTTCCGGCTGTGCGGCAAGCGCTACGTGTTGCCCGCCGACGAGGTGGCGGTGCTGGCGACCGACAACATCACCGCCGAAAATCTGGCCCGACTGTTGTTCGAGCGGTTTTGGGAGGAACTGACCCGCGATTCCCGTTGGCCCTGGCGAGAGTGCGTCAGGAAGGTCTGGCTGCGGGTTGACGAGTCGCGCGGCCAAGGCGCCACTTACGGCATTCGTTTTGACTGAATGAAGCTCAGGCTACGCACTGCTCGACCCGATGGCTGACCATCCTCTTTTTCTGGATTTTCCATCAATTCCATAGGTTTCACCATGAATGCAATCCACCCCATGGCAGCCAACTTGGTGACTCGAATCCGAACCACCGCTATTGTGACGGCGGCATATGACTATGCTAAGCCTTAAAAAACTGGGGATAACCATGAAGATCGTTGCTTCTACCCAGGTAGGTACGCCATGACCGAGACCGAACCGCTACTGCGCGTCAAGAGTATTCATGTGGACGGTCTGTTTGAGACCTTCGACCATCGGGTCGATTTGAATCTTAATCAGCACGTGACCATTCTGCATGGCCCGAATGGTGTCGGGAAAACCATGCTCCTGCAAATGGTCCATGCTCTATTAGATGGACGATACAGTTTATTCCAGAGAGCGCCGTTTCGGCGGTTTGCCCTGGAATTGACCGACAACAGGACGGTTGAGCTGATGCCGGGTCCACCAAAATCAACTGGCAAGCCATCAAAGGCGTCTAAAAAGATACGTCAATCGTCTCTGCACACCCTGCATCTAAAATTATTACAGGGCAATCAACAAATTTCCCTCCACGATATCACTGTCAATCAAGACGATGACCTTGCAATCGCGGAAGCCATAGCGAACCGTATTCCCTGGATCAATCGATATTCCGATGACATGTGGCTGGATGGGAGAGATGATGTTGTATTGTCTTTGGAAGAGGTGGTAGCGCGCTACAATGATGAATTTTCGGCAGGACTTGGATCCATTACCCGATCAAATGAGCCAGACTGGCTTAAAGGCGTCCGGGAACAGGTCAGAACCCACTTCATTGCCGCTCAGCGGTTACTTCGTGTTGTCCCCCAGAATCCGCGCCATTATCGTCCGGGACTGATGACTACGGTATTGGACTATGCACGCGACCTAAAGGCGCGAATTAACGAAACGATGGTGCGTTATGGCCAACGCTCTCAAACTCTGGACCAGTCGTTTCCCCAACGGCTGCTGAGCAGCAGCGCGGCTACCCTACCTACAGGGACGCTCAAACAACGTATGGAGAATCTGGACGCCCGTCGCAACGAATTGAAAAACGTTGGGTTACTCGACAAGCTGGACAGCCACCCGTTCGACACCGCCAAGCTGGAGACCCTGGAGCCAGCCCAGCAGCGCGTCATGGCCCTTTATGTTCAGGACACCGAGGACAAGCTCTCCGAACTGGACGACCTCGCGCGACGAACACGTCTCCTGCTCGACAACGTCAATCGTAAATTCCACCACAAACAAATTCGAATTGACCGGGACCTGGGACTCGTGGCGGAAGGCGACCAAGGCCGGTCGTTGGCATTGGACGCGCTGTCTTCCGGCGAGCAACATGAGTTGGTGCTTCATTACGACCTGCTATTTCGGGTGCGACCGAATACCCTGGTCTTGATCGACGAACCTGAACTGTCCCTGCATGTTGCCTGGCAAAAACGGTTCCTTCCGGATCTTCTTGAAATTGTGGCGACGGCAAGGTTTGACGTCTTGATGGCGACCCACTCACCATTCATCGTGGGTGATCAATCCGACCTGATGGTTGGGCTAGATGCGGGGCTTGCATGACCCTGATCGACTACAAGGATGCGGGCGTCGTTGCAAGTGAAGTGATCATGACGCGACAACTCCATAGCGGCAGTTTCCTGATTGTCGAGGGCGAAGACGACTACAAATTTTGGAGTCCAAGGGTCGCCTCTGGCGTGTGCGAGTTGGTCGTCGGTAACGGCAAACCCAACGTTGAAGGGGCGCTCGTCCGCTTGGATCAAAGCAGATTTCAAGGTGCGCTGGGTATCGTTGACGACGATTTTGACAGCGTGCAGGGGCGGTCCAGGTCTTCGCCTAACCTGGTCTCCACGGATGGCCACGACCTGGAATGTATGCTACTTCGGTCCCCAGCCTTGGAGCGATTGCTGGCCGAGTATGGTGGAGCGAAAAAGATCCGAAAGTTCGAAACGATCCATGGCTGTACGGTCCGTGACGCGCTTGTGGAACGCGGCCTGGAATTTGGCCGGCTACGCTGGCTGGCGCTGCGTGGCGGCTGGCCCTACCCCTTTGGAGATCGCGGACTTGATCGATTTTTGGATGAAGCAACCTGGCAAGTCCGCCGTGACGACCTGCATGCTGAGGTAGTGAGAACAGGCGTATTCGTTTCGATAGAGGCATTGCGGGTCACCCTGGCGGTCCTTCCGGTGGTTGATCCCTGGTCCATCTGCCAGGGTCACGATTTGATCGGTATCCTGCGCATTGGATTGAGGAAGATGCTTGGCGATCTGAAGCCCACCAAGGGCGTCAATGACATAGCAGCCATGCTTCGCAGCGCCTTTGACGACCAACAGATTCATGGCAGCCATCTCGGGGCAGCGATTCGCTGTTGGGAAAGCGCCAATGGGTATCAAGTACTTTAACGGGCTTGAGAACCGGCCCAAGCCAATCGATCATGATGCGGGAGACCGCGACTAACCTGCGAGACCGAGGTGAGCTACCTGAAGATCGGATAGAATTGCGCCCCTGGTTGGCGGACCCAAGCAGGCGGTACCGCCGCGCTTCACCGCCAAACCCGTGCCAGCGGCTAGGCCGCGTCAGGGATAAACAGGCCTTCCCCAAAACGCGGGCATAAAAAAACCGCCAGCAAATCCGGCTGGCGGTCAAGTACAGGATATTGAGCTTAAAACACGCTTCGCTGTGGAAACCAGCTCAAGCGGTGTCCATTTAACGATAATTCGGCCCCTCGGTAAATCAGGCAGATTGACAGGCGTATCATGGTTTCTACCTACCCACTTACCCATCCTCGTCGACGCGCACGAAAACCGCCCCGCCGCAAGCCAGGCACGGAGCAATGGCGGTGGGCGCATGGAAGACCATCGGTTCGCCACACGCCTCGCATTGCAAGGTGCCCGGACCGGTAATTTCGCCTTCGCGATACTTGACCGGCTCCACGCCTCCCTCGGCCGCCTCGACCGTCAGGAACTCCAGCCGCGACTGGTCGACGCCGCGCTGGAAAAAATCCAGCATCCGGTCCTCCAGCAGTTCCACGTCGAAGCGCAGCCAGGCGCGCAGATCGCGACCCGTGGCGGTCAGATACTGGCCAGCGTCTTCCAGATCGCGCTTCAGATAGCCACCGATCAACCGCGCCTCCTCACGGGTCAGTTCCCCCAGTTCCACCGCTTTCTCCGCCGCGTGCTCGATGCTGGCGCGCAACTGGGGCAATGCTTCCCGCTCGACCTGTTCCAGCTCCTCCAGCCGGAGTTTCACCCGCTCCATCATCCGGCGATAGGCCCGGGCCAGCGGTTTGTCATGGGTCGGTTCGGTCATTTCGATCACTCCCTCGCGGCCGGTCAGCGACGGTTCGCGCGGCGCGCGGTTCGCCCGGTTCGCCATTTTAACCGGTCGGCTCAAGACCCGCCGCAACTTGGATCGGCGCGGCTACGAGCGGTCGGCGACGCCTCGCCCGCCGGACAGTTGCAAGTCGTCGGCGTCCCATCCGCGGGCAAGCGTCGCCCAGCCCGCCACCCAAGCGTGGTGCAGGTAGCTGTTCGGGACATAAGGATTACGGTCCTCGCCCCGGGTCGCCGCGTCGACGCCTTGTCGGAACGCCTGGCGCAACAGCGGCGCCAGTTTCATGTAAGCATTCATGTTGCCGCGCATCATCCGTATTCATGATCAAGATCAGTGCCAAATCCACCAACCAGGAATGTTGTGCATTTGAAACCAATTTTATTCTAAAAGCAACTTTGTTGTTTGATTGCTATCCACTTGCATCCGGTACAGGCTGGCGTACAGCCCGTTTCGGGCCAGCAATTCGCCATGCGCGCCCATCTCGACCAGGCGTCCCCGGTCCAGCACCACGATGCGATCGGCGTTCTCGATGGTGGACAGCCGGTGGGCGATCACGAAAGCGGTGCGGCCCTGGCGCAAGGTGTCCAGCGCCTGCTGGACCTTGCGTTCGGACTGGGTGTCGAGCGCCGAAGTCGCCTCGTCCAGGATCAGGATCGGAGCGTTCTTGAGCAGGGCGCGGGCGATGGCCAGGCGCTGGCGCTGGCCGCCCGACAACCGCGCGCCGTTCTCGCCGATCAGGGTATTGATGCCCTGGGGCAGCTCGCGAATGAACTCCATGGCGTGGGCGCTCTCGGCGGCCTGGAGCAACTCGGCCTCGCTGGCCCGGAAGCCGGCCCCATAAGCGATGTTGGCGGCCACGGTATCGTTGAACAGCACGATGTCCTGACTGACGCAGGCGATGTTGGCGCGCAGATCGGCCAGGCGCAGGTCGCCGATCGGGACGCCGTCCAGACGGATTTCGCCGGATTCCAGTTCGTAGAAGCGCGGCAGCAAGCTCATCAGCGTGGTCTTGCCGCCGCCCGAAGGCCCGACCAGGGCGATGGTCTCGCCGGGTCGCACCTCAAGGTCGAATTGCTGGATCACCTCGGCGCCGTCGGCCCGATAGCGGTAACCGACCTGCCGGAAGCAAACCTCGCCCCGGGCGCGGCCCAGGGTTCGCGTTCCCCGATCCGGTTCCGGCGGCTCGTCCAACAGGGCGAAGAGGGTCTCGGCCGCCGCCAGCCCGCGTTGCAACTGCTCGTTGACCTTGGTCAGCCGCTTGATCGGCGACAACAGCATCGCCATCGCTCCAAACAGCGACACGAACCCCCCAACGGTGATCTGGTCGGCGGCCGATTGCAGCGCGGCCAGGTAGATCATCGCGCCCAGGGCGACGACCGCCAGCAGTTGCACCAGCGGTCCGCTGCCCTCGGACAGAGCGGCCAGCTTCAGGTTGAACTGGCGAACCCGGTTGTTGACCCGGTGGAACCGCGCCCGCTCGTAGTCCTGGCCGCCGAAAATCTTGATGACCTTGTGGCCTTGCAGGATTTCATCGATCACGTGGGTCAGATCGCCCATCAACTCCTGCAACTCGCGGCTCAGGCGCCGCAGCCGCCGGCTGATCAGCCGCATGATCACGGCGATGCCGGGCGCGATCACGAACGCCAGCAGCGACAGCTTCCAGTTCAGATACAGCATCCAGCCCAGCAGGCCGATCACCGACAGCCCATCCTTGACCAGCGCCACCAGCGCCTGGGTGGTGGCGGTCATCACCTGGGTAACGTCGTAGGTCAGGCGGGACAGCAGACTGCCGGCGGAATGGTCGTCGAAATAGCGGGTCGGCAGGGTCAGCAACCGGGCGAACAGCGCGTTGCGCAAATCCATCACCACCCGGTGCGCGACCCATTCCATCGCCAGGCTGCCGACGAAGCCGGCCACGCCACGAACGACGAACACCGCCACCAGCAGCAGCGGCATCAGTCGGATGGAATGTGGATCCTTGGCCACGAAGCTGCCGTCCAACAAGGGCTGGATCAGGGCCGGAATCAGCGGCTCGGTGGCGGCCGCCACCACGGTGCCCAGCAGCGAGAGCGCGAAGATCCGGCTGTACGGTCGGACGTAGCCCAGCAGCCGCAGGTACAAATCCTTGCTGTTCATGGTGCGGAGAGCCCGAAATGGGAATTGACCAACAGGCGTCTTCACGCCTTGACCTTGGGTTTTCCAGTCCCATGCTATCATGACGCTCGTGCGAAACATTCTTGAAAATAATCCATGAAACCGCAGATTCCCTCGTTCGAGCCGGCCCGGGTGCTGATCGCCGGCGACGTGATGCTGGACCGCTACTGGTACGGTCCCACCGCGCGCATTTCGCCGGAAGCGCCGGTCCCGGTGGTCAAGGTCGAAGCGGTCGAGGAGCGGCCCGGCGGCGCGGCCAACGTGGCGGTCAACATCGCCACCCTCGGCGGCCGGGTTCGGGTGATCGGGGTCGCCGGCGCCGACGAGGCGGCGGCGGCGCTGGAAACCAAGCTGCGCCGGCTGGGCGTGGCTTGCGAGCTGATCCGCCAGACCGGCCAGGCGACGATCACCAAGCTGCGGGTCTTGAGCCGCAACCAGCAGTTACTGCGGCTGGATTTCGAGGACGGCTTCCCCGACTTCGAACCAGCCGCCCTGCGGGAACGCTTCGCCGCCCGCCTGCCCGACAGCGATGTCGTGGTGCTGTCCGATTACCAAAAGGGCGCGCTGCGCGAAGTCGAGGCGTTGATCCACGTCGCCCGCGCCGCCGGTAAGCCGGTGCTGGTCGATCCCAAGGGGCGCGATTTCGGCCGCTATCGAGGCGCGACCTTGCTGACGCCCAACCTGGCCGAATTCGAAACCGTGGCCGGTCCCTGCCGCGACGAAGGCGAACTGGCGGAGCGAGGTCAGGCGCTGCGCGAGCGGCTGGAACTGGCAGCCCTGCTGATCACCCGAGGCGAACAGGGCATGACCCTGCTGCGCGCCGGGGTCGAACCGCTGCATCTGGCGGCCCGCGCCCGCGAGGTCTACGACGTGACCGGGGCGGGCGACACCGTGATCGCCACGCTGGCCGCCGGACTGGCCGCCGGGCTGGATTTGTCGGCGGCGACGCCGCTGGCCAATCTGGCGGCTGGCATCGTGGTCGGCAAGCTGGGCGCGGCCAGCGTCACCGCGTCCGAGCTGCGCCGGGCGCTGTACGAACACGAGGAGCCGCCGCGTGGGGTGCTGGACGAGACGCAACTGCTACGGACGGTGGCCGACGCCAAGGCCCACGGCGAAACCATCGTCATGACCAACGGCTGTTTCGACATTCTGCACGCCGGGCACGTGACCTATCTGGAACAGGCCAAGCGACTGGGTAATCGGTTGATCGTGGCGGTCAACGCCGACGCCTCGGTGCGCCAGATCAAGGGTCCCGACCGACCGGTCAACCCGCTGGCGCAACGGATGCGGGTGCTGGCCGGACTGGCGGCGGTGGACTGGGTCGTTCCCTTTGTCGAGGACACGCCGGAGCGGTTGATCCGCGCGGTTCAGCCGGATTACCTGGTCAAGGGCGGCGACAATGATCCGGTCCACATTCCCGGCAATCGCGCCGTCTGGGACGCGGGCGGCCAAGTGGTGGTGATGGATTACCTTGAAGGCTGCTCGACCACGGGCACCATCGCTCGAATCCTGCGCCGGCCATGAAACCGCTGCATCCGGTCCTGAACGTGGACATCGCCATCGTCGGCGGCGGCATCGCCGGCCTGTGGCTGCTGGCCTGGCTGCGCCAGCGCGGCTACGGGGCGCTGCTGATCGAAAATCAACGGCTGGGCGCCGGGCAGACTTTGTGCGCGCAGGGCATCATTCACGGCGGCGCCAAATACAGCCTGGGTGGCCAGATCAGCGATTCCGCCGCCGCCATCGCCGGGATGCCGGAGGCCTGGCGACGCTGCCTGCGCGGCGAGGGCGACCTGGATCTGCGCGCCGCGCGGCTGGTGGCCGATCATCAATACCTGTGGGCGACCCGCGCCCCGACCTCGCGCTTGGCGGCGTTCTTCGCCAGCACGCTGATGCGCGACCGCATGGAGAAAATCGCCGAGGCGGATATCGACGATTATCCGCCCGTGCTGCGCCATCCCCGCTTCCGGGGCGCGGTGTACCGGCTGGACGAGCCGATCGTGGATGTGGCCTCGGTGCTGGCGGCGCTGGCCGAGCCCCAGCGCGAGGCGATCATCCTCCACCAGGGACCGGCGATGCCGACGGCGGACGGCACCTTCACCCTGCGTTACGCGGGCCGGCAGACCTGGGCGATCCGGCCGGTTTACACCGTATTCGCCGCTGGCGCCGGCAACGCGGTGTTGCCGTGGGCGACGCTGCAATTGCGGCCCCTGCACATGGTCATGGCGCGCGGTCCCGCCCTGCCTGGTCCACTGCACGCGCACTGCCTGGGCGCCAGCGACACGCCGCGGTTGACCGTGACCAGCCATCATGACGCCGAGGGGCGGCTGGTTTGGTATCTCGGCGGCGGCCTCGCCGAAGGGGGGGTCGAGCGCAACCGCTACGATCAAATCCAGGCGGCGCGGCGGGAACTGAAAGCGCTGCTGCCGTGGGTGGACTGGTCGTCCGTGGAGTTTGCCACCTTCACCGTCCAGCGGGCCGAAGCGCAGCAACCGCGGGGCGGCCGGCCGGCCGAACCGGGCATTTTCCGCAACGAGCGGGTACTTGCCGTCTGGCCCACCAAACTGGCGCTGGCGCCGCTGCTGGCCGAGCGCGTCGAGGCGATGTTGCACACGCTGGGCGCGCGGCCCCGGCCGGTGAACTTACTGCCGTTGGCGACCTGGCCCCGGCCGCTGGTGGCGGTTCCGCCCTGGGACCGAGAGGACCTGGAATGGAGCTGAGGCCGTTGGGCGCGATCGGTCTCAGGGTCAGTCCCCTGGGGCTGGGTACGGTGAAATTCGGCCGAAATCAGGGCGTCAAGTACCCGCGATCCTTTGCGTTGCCGTCGGACCGGGAGGCGCTGGCGCTGCTGGAACTGGCCTGGGAACTGGGGATCAACCTGCTGGATACCGCGCCCGCCTACGGCGCGAGCGAGGAGCGACTGGGTCGGTTGTTGCGGCGCTGCCGGCGAGACTGGGTGATCGTGACCAAGGTCGGCGAGGAATTCCGCGACGGGACTTCCCATTTCGACTTTTCCGCCGCCGCTACCCGCGCCAGCGTCGAACGCAGCCTGCGGCGGCTGGGCGTCGAGGCGCTGGACGCGGTGCTGATCCATTCCAGCGGCGACGATCTGGCCATTCTGGAGCGGGAAGAAGTGTTGCCGACCCTGCTCGATCTCAAACGGGCGGGATTGGTTCGAACCGTCGGCATGTCCGGCAAGACGGTCGCTGGCGGGCTGCGGGCGGTGGACTGCTGCGATGTGGTGATGGTCACCTACAACCCGCGCCAGCGGGAGGAACTGCCAGTGATCCGCGCCGCCGCCGCCGGCAAGGGTGTGCTGATCAAGAAGGGCCTGCTCAGCGGTCACCTGGATCGGGTATCGGAAGTCGACCCGGTGCGGGCCTCGTTGCGGTTGATCTTCGCCGAGCCGGGGGTCAGCAGCGTGGTGGTCGGCACCCTGAGTCCGGATCACTTGCGGGCGAACGCGGCGGCGGTGGAAGGGGTGCTGGGGCAATGACCACCAGCGGATGAGTCGGGCCTTCCCTTGACTGGTTACATGGTGGGTATTCCGTTGTCGCCCTGATGGATGAAAACGCAAAGAACCCGGCTGGGCCGGGTGGTGGGCGGATTTCGAGCGGTCAGGCGTTGGCGGGCTTGACGGCGGCTTCCATCAGCTTTTGCAGTTCGCCGGTCTGATAAAGCTCAAGCGTGATGTCGCAACCGCCGATCAGTTCGCCGTTGATGTAAATCTGCGGGAAGGTCGGCCAGTCGGCGTAGCGGGGCAGGTTATCGAAAATCTCCGGGTCTTCCAGGACGTTCACGTAGGCGAACGGGAGGCCGGTGGCGGCGAGCGCCTGGGCGGCGCGGTGCGAGAAACCGCAGCGCGGCGCTTCCGGGACGCCCTTCATGTAGATCACCACCGGATTGTTTTCGACCTGCTCTTTGATGCGTTCCAAGACGTCCATCGGTTAACCTCGCATGGATGAAGACTCAGGCATTGACCCGCGCGCGGGGTCCACGTTCAATTGCAGCCACAATTCCAGCAGCGCCGCGTGCCACAGTTTGCTGCCCAGCAGGCGGGTCAGATGCGCCTCGGGCGCCGACAGGAGCCGATCCAGATAGGCCCGCTGAAACAGACCACGTTCCCGGCAGGCGCGCGAGTTGACGAGGTCGCGCATGAAGTTCAGGAATTCGCCGCGCACGAACTTGAGCGCCGGCACCGGGAAATAGCCCTTGGGCCGGTCGATCACCGCGTTGGGCAGCAGGCCGCGGGCGATCTTCTTCAATACGTACTTGCCGTCGCCGCCGATCTTCAGGGCCGGCGGTAACTGCATCGCCAGTTCCACCAGTTCGTGATCGAGGAACGGCACCCGCGCTTCCAGTCCCCAGGCCATGGTCATGTTGTCCACCCGCTTGACCGGGTCGTCGACGATCAGGGTGGTCACGTCCAGCCGCAGGACCCGGTCGAGATAGTCCTCGGCGTCCGGCTCCGCCAGCCGCTCGGCGATGAATTGCGCGGTGTGATCGGGGCCGTGCCAGGCCGGCGCGACCGTTTCCAGAAATTCCTCGTGATCGCGGTCGAAATAATGCTGTCGGAACCGCTCCAGATCGCTGCCGGTCGCGGCGGCCATGCGCGGATACCAGAAATAGCCGCCGAACACCTCGTCGGCGCCCTGACCGCTCTGCACCACCTTGACCGCCTGGGAAACCCGTTCGGCCAGCAGGAAGAACGCCACCGCGTCCTGGCCGACCATCGGCTCGGCCATGCAGGTGATCGCTTCCGGCAAACGCTGGAGCACCTGGTCGTTGGGGATCAGATACTTTTGGTGACGGGTCTGGTAACGGGCGGCCACCGGATCGGAATATTCGAATTCACTGCCCTTTTCCTCGGGCTGATCCTCGAAGCCGACCGAGAAGGTCCGCAGGTCGCGGACGCCGGATTCGGCCAGCAGCGCCACCAGCAGGCTGGAATCCAGCCCGCCGGACAGCAAGACGCCCACCGGCACGTCGGCCACGTCCAGCCGCCGCCGCACCGCCCGCCGCAGCGCGGCGTGAACCGCTTCGATCCATTCCACTTCGTCGCGCGGAGTCGCCGGACGCATCGCTCGCACGGTCCAGTAGACGCGGTCGCGCGCGTTGCCGCGGGCGTCGATCGTCAGCGTGGTGGCGGGCGCCAGCTTGCGGATGCCGCGCAGGATCGTGCGCGGCGCGGGAATGACCGCGTGCAGGGTCAGTTGATGATGCAGGGCGACCGGGTCGAGCGCGGTGTCCACGTCCGACGCTTCCAGCAGCGCCTGGCTGTTGGACGCGAAGCGGAAGACGCCCGGCGCCTGGCTGTAGTACAGCGGCTTGATGCCCAGCCGGTCGCGGGCCAGGAACAGGCTGCGCTCGCGCAGATTCCAGAGGGCGAAGGCGAACATGCCGATCAGATGCTCGACGCACTGCTCGCCCCATTCGGCGTAGGCCTTGAGGATAACCTCGGTGTCGCCGTCGGAGAAGAAACGGTAGCCCTTGGCCAACAGCTCGCGCCGCAGTTCCCGGTAGTTGTAGATCGCGCCGTTGAACACCAGCGCCAGCCCCAGGCCGGGATCCAGCATCGGCTGATTGGAGCGGTCGCTGAGATCGATGACCGACAACCGGCGATGGCCGAAGAGCAGTGGCCCGTCGGACCAGAGGCCCTCATGATCGGGGCCACGCCGGGCCAGCCGTCGCAGCATCCGCCCCATCAGGGTCAGATCGGGTTTGCCGCCGTCGAGGCGCAGTTCGCCGCCAATGCCACACATAGCGTTTTATCGTTGCGCAAGAGGATGGGGGGCGGATCAGCGCGGATACTGAAGGTTGGAGACGTTGACCGGCGGGCGCACGCCGGGCACGTTGCGGGCCAGGGAACCCGCGCGCAGGTAGGCCTGGACGTTGGGCGTATTGCCACTCAGGCTGACCGCGCCCTTTTCGACCGTGACCGTGATGTTGGCCGCGGCGAGTTCAGGGTCCTGCCTGAAGGCGTCCTTGACGCCGGCGGTGATTTCGGAATCGCTGACCTTGGGGCCGCCACGCCCGCTGGTGGCGCTGGCGACATTGTCGTCGCCGCCGGAACCGCCGCCCAGACTGACGCAGCCGGTGACGGCCAGGGCGGCGAGGAGTGTGGGAATCAGAAGCTTGCGCGGGTTCATGAGGCTGGGTCTCCAAAGTCTGAAACGGGGGCGCGGTCTTGGGGGCGTTCCGCGTGGAATCGGCGGCAAGGATAACACACCCGCGCCTTCCTAAGCCCCGCGTTGCATCGGTCGGAACCGGCGTCTAGACTAGCCCGGCTTTCGCGCCCGGCCCCGGGATGGCCACGAAACTTGCAGTCGCCGCGGGACTCCAAACGGGTGCTTACCCACCACTGATTTTCATGGAGAGACCACGCATGGTTCACCAACTGCCCGAACTGCCCTACGCCAGGAACGCCCTGGAGCCGCACATTTCGGCGGAAACGCTGGAGTATCACTACGGCAAGCATCATCAGACCTACGTCACCAACCTGAACAACCTGATCAAGGGCACGGAATTCGAAAATCTGTCGCTGGAGGAGATCGTGCTGAAGTCTTCCGGCGGCATTTTCAACAACGCCGCGCAGGTGTGGAACCATACCTTCTATTGGAACTGCCTGAAGCCCAACGGCGGCGGCGAGCCGGGCGGGGCGCTGGCGGCGGCGATCAACCAGAAGTTCGGCTCGTTCGCGGCCTTCAAGGAGGAGTTCACCAAGTGCGCGGTCGGCACCTTCGGCTCGGGCTGGGGCTGGCTGGTCAAGAATCCCGATGGTTCGGTCGAATTGATGAGCACCTCCAACGCCGGCACGCCGGCCACCTCGGGCAAGAAAGCCCTGTTGACTTGCGACGTGTGGGAGCATGCCTATTACATCGATTACCGCAACTTGCGGCCCAAGTACGTCGAGGCATTCTGGAATCTGGTGAACTGGGATTTCGTGGCCCAGCAATACGCCTGAGCCGCGCCGGCTGAAACAGCCGGGTCAGTTTGGAAAAAGCCGGCGAGATTCGCCGGCTTTTTTATGAATTTTGGTGTCTATGATTGATATCCAAAATGGATAGGAGAACTCGCCATGTCCTGGAACATCGCCCAAGCCAAGCAACGCTTTTCCGAAGTGGTGAAGCAAGCCGCCGCAGAGCCGCAATTGATCTACAATCGGGACCGTCTGGTCGCCGCCGTCATCGACGTGGAGGCATTCAATGCCTTCAACCAGTGGCGGGAGCGTAGCCAGCGCCGAACGCTGGCCGACGAATTCGCCGAGCTGCGCAAAATCGCCGAAGAGGAAAGCTACGAGTTGATCGTGCCGCCGCGCACGGACCGGCCTAACGCATTTCTAACCATGCTGGAGGAAGAAGAGGCGCGAGGCCAGTGACTTATCTGTTGGATACGAACGTAATCAGCGAGTTTTCCCGCCCAAGGCCCAACGCTGGTGTGTTGGCCTGGGCCAGTGCCGCCATGCCGATTGCCCTTTCCGTCATCAGCGTGGACGAAATCCTGTTCGGCCTGACGTGGCATCCGAATGTTCGTGTACTGGCCTGGATGGAGGGTTTCTTTCAACGCCACGAGATTCTACCCGTCTCTGTGATGATCGCCCGCCGATCCGGTGCATTGCGCGGCCAGTTCGCCGCTCGCGGCATCGTTCGTGGTCAGGCCGACATGCTCATCGCCGCCACCGCGCAGGTCCATCAACTGACGCTTGTCACCCGCAACACCCGTGATTTCGAGAGCTGCGGCATCGGCTTGTTGAATCCGTTCAGCGCCGATGCTCCGTGACCCGCGATCCCTGATGAACTTCAGTAGCCAACCCCCCCATCCCGACGCCGACGCGCCCCACGAGCTGGAATTCACCAGCCAGGCGGCGTCGTGGATGAATCTGATTCTGGAGAAAGACCCGGCGCTGCCCTTTTCCGAGGCGCGGTGCGAGCGGCGCAGCCAGGGTTCGCGGCAGCGGCGCGATTTGACCCTGTTCGGCCGGGACGGCGGCGTGCGGGTGACGGGCGAGGTCAAGCTGCCGTATCAGAAAGACGGCGGCACGCCCTACCACAGCGCTGTCGTGCGCGATGCCCGGATCAAGGCCCGGCGGGCGGGCGCGCGGTTTTTCTTCACCTGGAACGTCAACGAGTGCGTGTTGTGGGACGCGGAATCGGACGGTGAAGGCCCCGGCGCCGGCCAGTCCTATCAATCCTGGCAGGTCGCGACCGTCACCAAGCCCAGCCATCTGACGCTGCCCGCCACTCAGGACGCCATCAAGCAATGGCTCGGCCTGTTTCTGCACCAACTGGGGCGCATCGTCCGGGGTCATGCCCAAGTCGGGTTCAAAGCGCCCGACGAGCGATTTATCGACGCGCTGGAATCGGCGCTCAGCCTGCCGATCCGGCTGACCTTCGAGGAACTGACGGCCCGCCACGCCCAGCCGCGCCAGCGGGCGGAACTGGAACGGTGGCTGCGCGACGAGCAGGGCTGGACGCTCAGCGCCGACCCGGACCACATCCGCGAAACGCTGGAGCGGGCCGCCCAGTTCGCCGGTTACGCGCTGATCAACAAGCTGGTGTTTTACGAGGCGCTGCTGAAACGCTATGGGGCGCAACTGCACAAGCTGACCGCGCCGGCGCATCTCAACACCGGCGACGCCTTGCGGCTGCATCTGGAGGGTTTCTTCGCCGACGCCCGGCGCGTGACCGAGGATTACGAAACCGTGTTTGGCGCGGATCATACCGCCGTCGGCAACCGGATTCCGTTTTACGCCGATGCCGCCGTCCCATACTGGCGCACGCTGATCGAGCAAATTCACGAGTTCGATTTCTCGAAGCTCGATTACGAAATCATCGGCGGCATTTTCGAGCGGCTGATCGCCCCGGAGGAACGGCACAAGTACGGCCAGTTCTATACCCGCGCTGAAGTCGTCGATCTGATCAACAGCTTTTGCATCCGCGACGGCGCGGAAACGGTGCTGGACCCGGCCTGCGGCGGCGGCACCTTTCTGGTGCGCGCCTACGCCCGCAAGCGCGAGTTGCAGCCGGGGCGCGGCCACGACCGCTTGCTGGCCGAACTGTACGGCGTGGACGTTTCGCACTTCGCCACCCATTTGACCACCGTCAATCTGGCGACCCGCGATCTGATTCAGGCCGAGAATTACCCGCGCGTCGCCCGCGCCGACTTTTTCGACGTGCGGGCGCACCAGCGGTTTTTGCGCCTGCCCCAGCGGGTCCAGAGCAAGGGACTGGGCAAAATCCAGCAGCGCGACATCGAAATCCCACCGCTGGACGCGGTGATCGGCAATCCGCCCTATGTCCGCCAGGAAGACATCAAGAGCGATAAGCCCAAGCGCGGCGGGCAGCCGTTGCCGAGCACCAAGGAGTTCTACCGGCAATTGGTCAAGCGGGAAAACGGCGCGGAATTGTCCGGGCGCAGCGATTTGCATTGCTATTTCTGGCCGCACGCCGCGACGTTTCTCAAGCCCGACGGCTGGTTGTGCCTGCTGACCTCCAGCCAATGGCTGGACGTGGAGTACGGCTTCCGTCTGCAAGGCTGGATGCTGGCGCGGTTCAAGATCGTGGCGGTGTTCGAGAGCCTGGACGAGCCGTGGTTCGTCGGGGCGCGGGTCGCCACCGCCGCCACCGTGCTGCAACGCTGCGATGATGCCCGGGAACGGGCGGACAATGTCGTGCGCTTCGTGCAGTTGCGCCGGCCCATCGGCGAGATTCTGGCCCACGATGGCACGACCGCCGGGGCGGTGCGGGCGGCGGATGCATTCCGGGATGAAATCCTGAGCTTGGCCGACAACGCCGGGAACGCACGCTACCGCGTCCGGCGGGTGCGCCAGGGCGAGTTGTTGGCGGACGGGATTCGGCTGGGGCAACTGATGCGCAAGGCGGGCGCGGCGGATGAGGGAGATAACGAGCGGGAGGTGGTCATGCAATCTGAATGTCGCCATTACCCTGTTTCGTCATTCCCGCGCAAGCGGGAATCCAATGCTAGCCCTCCCCGGCGGCTGGATTCCGGCATCCGAGCCGGAATGACGGTAGACGGAGATCATTCTCATTTTAGGACTACCGAGCGGGAACCGCCCGACTCGACCTTGATCGCCGGCGCCTATTACGGCGGCAAGTGGGGCATCCACCTGCGCGCCCCCGATCTCTGGTTCAAGTGGCTGGACCGTTTCCGGGACCGGCTGGCGCCGCTGGGGGAAATCGCCGAGGTCCGGCGCGGCATCACCTCCGGCAAGGACGAGTTCTTTTTCCCGCGCGACGCCAGCGCCGATGGTCTGGACGAAATCTCCGACCCGGTGACGTTCGAGCGGGAATTCGGCGTGCCGCGCCAGCAAGTGGAGTCCGGCGCGGTCAGGCTGGTTCGCTGCGGCGAGGGACGCGGCGAAATCCGTCCCATCGAGGCGCGCTATCTGGAGCCGGAAGCTCACAGCCTGATGGAGGTCAAGGGCTACACCGTTCAACCGCGTGATTGCGCCCGGCTGATTCTGCTGGTCGGTGAATCGCGCCAAGCATTGCAAGGGACTTGCGCGCTGAAATACATCGAATGGGGCGAAGCCAACGGCTGGCACCAGGGAGCGACCTGCACCGCTCGCGCCAACGCCGAACGGGGCTGGTACGACCTGACGGGGCACGAGCGAGCGACGGCGCTTTGGCCGAAAGAACGGCAGTATCGGCACATCGCTCCAGCAAATCCCATGCGCCTAATTGCCAATTGCCGGCTTTACGAAATCTATCCATCCGGTGAACGTGATGATGTCGATTTGTGGGGTGGAATACTCAACTCGTCCTGGACTTTGCTGTCATCGCTCCAGTATGGGCGTCCGGTCGGTAACGAAGGTAATTGGAGCACGATGGTCGTTGACGCCAACCTGATGCTGGTTCCCGATCCCGGAACTGCTAGCCCACAATCGATCTGGCGCGTCACTCAAGCATTCCAAACCCTGAAGCAACGCCCCGCCTTGCAATTCCTGCCCGAACAACGCTTGCGCCAAATGGCGTACCGCAAGGGCGGGCGGGAAGCGGGCCTGGCGGACCTGTCCGATCAATGCGAGTTGGACATGGAAGACCGCCGCGAACTGGACGATGCCGTGCTGGGACTGCTGGGCGTCGTCAACCCGCGCGAACGATTGGAATTGCGGCAACGCCTGTACGCCTGGCTGCGAGAATTTTTCGAGCACGCCCGGCAGAAGGAAGAAAAGGCGATTGCGAACAAGAACAAGGCCAAGCGCAAGTCAGCGGCCACGCCCGATGAAATCGCCGCCCAAGTGCTGGCCGACATCCGGGACCGGTTCGGCCACCTGCTGCGCCCCTACGCCGAGTTCGTGGATTTAACCCGGCCTTACGACACCTTCGACCTGCCCGTACAAGGCACGGCGGAGGTTCACCACGACCTGTTCAACCACCAAAGCGGTGGGGTACGGTTCCTGCGGGGTCGCAAGCAACTTGCGCTGGTTCCCGCCCGCAGTCTGGAACAGGCGGCGCTCGTCGCCCTCGTTGCCACTCACGGCGCGCGTGGGTTGGTGCGGGCGCCGCTGGCGGCGGACGAATGCGCCCGCTTGCACCGCCGCTATCAAGCCTTTCTCGACGACCGCGCCCAGCGAATCCGCCAGTTAGTCGAGGAACGCACCAGCGACCCGGAATTGCAGGAGCGCGTCATTCGGGCGATGTTGGCGCGGATAGTGGGTGATCCCGGTTCGCGCTGAACCCAGGCCGCCGCTGATCTATCAGGGCGACCATGCCTTAAGAGCGGTTCACGCAACAAAGCCCGACCGGGGCAACGAATTGATGGTGATCAAGTCGCTGGGGGATAAGGAATGATCGAGCGCCTCAAAACTTAATGGGTTGTAGGATAGGTTGAGGAACGAAACTCATCGATACGGGGCGAAATCACCAAGGGATCCGAACGGTTACATCGGTTGCACGTCGATCCGCCGGGCCAGGGCGCGGACCTCAGTTGGGTGCGGCAGGTGTGGGCCGAGCCGGGCCAGCTTGGCGGCGGCGAAGGCGGTCGCCAGCCGGGCGGTGTCGGCCAGCGTCAGGTTTTCCAATTGGGCGGCGACCAGGCCCGCCACCATCGCGTCGCCGGCCCCGACCGTGCTGCTGACGTTCACCCGCGCTGGCAGGGCGCGCAACGCCTGCTCGCGAGTCAGGAACAGCGCGCCGTCCTCACCTAGCGACACCACGACCAGTTCGGGCGCGGGCGAACCGTTCAATAGCTCCCGCCCGGTGGCGATCAGGGCGTCCAACGTGTCGAGCGGCCGGCCGGCCAGTTCGGCCAGTTCGTGCCGGTTCGGCTTGACGATCCTGGGACCGGCCGCCAGCGCCGCCCGCAGCGGCCCGCCGCTGGTGTCGAGCAGGACCGCGCCGCCGGCCGCTCGCACCCGTCGGGTGATGGTGGCGTAGGCATCCTCCGGCATTCCCGGCGGCAGGCTGCCGGACAGCACCACCCAGCGGGCGTGCGCGACCAGCGAATCCAGCCGCTGCGATATCTGCTCCAGCAACTCGGTCGCGGCGGCCGGGGCAAACTCCGGTCCCGGCAGGTTGATGTCGGTGGTTTCGCCGCTGACCGTATCGACCAGCTTGGTGTTGATCCGGGTCAGGCCGTCCAGATAGCCGCAGTGGTTGGCGATCCGCTTGCGCCGGAACAAGTCCTCGAACGGTGCGGCGTTGTCGCGGCCGATCTGGCCGGTGACGGCGACGCTCACGCCGAAATCGGACAGGCAGGAGGCGACGTTGACCGCCTTGCCGCCGGCATCGATGTGCATCCGCAGGGCGCGATTGACGGCGCCGGGGCGTAAACCGGCGATTTCGATGGTTTGATCCAGCGCCGGGTTGAGCGCGACGGTCACCACCTGGGGCGATCGAGCATCGATGGTTGTTATGGTGGCGCTACCCCCCGAAAAAAACGCCAGGGGGCTTCGCCCCCTGGACCCCAAAAAAGGGAAAAAGAAAAAAGATCAAAGGGTTATAAGGTCCTGGCGAGACGGAACCCGGCGTCGTCGCTCCTATTGCGCGGGTCGTCCCTGTAGCGAGCGGCCGACCGCAACCACAACGGTACGTAGCTCCACGAGCCGCCCCGCAGCACCCGGGAACCGCCGGAATTTTCGTCGATAACTGACTGATTTGATTCTGAATAATCCTTTTTATACACCGACGACGCCCACTCCCAGACATTACCGGATAAATCGTGCAAGCGACTATCGCCGCCCGTCATAACCCGCCACCAATCCGCCGCGCCACCCGGAAAACAGCCCACTGCGCTGGTGCGATCAAGACCGGATTCCGCGCCGTTGCAGCGCCACGCTTCCCACTCGTCTCCCCACGGATAACGCCGCCCTTCCGGGCCGCGCGCCGCCCATTCCCATTCCGCTTCCGTCGGCAAGCGGAAGGTTCCAAGCGGCTGGCGCAATTGTTCGTTCAGCCAGTGGCAATACGCTTCGGCTTCGTACCAGGAAACCCCGATCACCGGTTGGTTCGGCACGGTCCAGACCGGATCATTCCACAGCCAAGGTTCCGACTGGTTCTGTTCTTCCCGCCACTGCCAGCCATCCGCGCTCCAGTAGCGTTCTTGCCGATAACCGCCCTGTTCCACGAATGGCCGGAACTGCGCCACCGTCACTGGATAGGCCGCCAGCTCGAAATCGGCGATCTCCAGCGGCGCGGCATCGGCGGGCCAGTTTTCATTGTCGTCGGCTTCGGAATCCAGTTTCGCGCCGTTACCCAAGCGCAAGCCAGTAAAGTCGGGAAACCGGCCGCTGGTACGAACAGTTTGCGTGCCCGGAATCCGCACCCACAGCACGTCCGGCAGGCCGTCCGTACCGAGTCCGACGCCGGGGCGGGGATCGCCCAACGCCGCCAGCACGCGCCCCACCGCCGCCCGAGCCTGGGCGTCCTGGCGC
This sequence comes from uncultured Candidatus Competibacteraceae bacterium, assembly GCA_937960715.1. Lineage (GTDB taxonomy): Bacteria > Pseudomonadota > Gammaproteobacteria > Competibacterales > Competibacteraceae > Contendibacter. The sequence goes on along the minus strand of CALGOO010000275.1, from coordinate 2,595 downwards.
AGCGCCGCCGGCGTTTCCACCAGCGCCACTACGTCGCCCACGATCCGGTTTTCCAGCGCAGGTTCGCGGGCGTCCGTGGGCACGCTCCGCCGCCAGCCCGGCAGCAGAGCGCCCGCCAACCATACCCGCCGCCAGTCGCCATCGTCGCGGTTCCGTGGTTCTTGGTTCGAGCACAGTTCCATCAGCAGCGTTTTCGCCAAATACGGATTACCGCCTTGCTCGTCGTGGCAGAGGTGTTCTCCGTAGAATCGCGCCACTTCCCACCAGGCCGGATCGCCGGTTAGCGCGACGATTTCCCCAAGCCCCTTCGGTTGCTGCAACAGATAGAGCGCCGCCAGGTATTCCTCAAAGCTCAAATGGGGAAAGACGTAGCGGATCACTGGTTCGGCCGCTTCTCCCGGGACGACCTGATCCACCAGCAGCAAGCCGTTGGTGTGCCGACAGTAATCCAGGAAAACGTCGGTTCCATCCGACCCCAGCCAGCGGCGCATCACCCCGCCGATGATCACGTCGCTCACCAGCGCCCGGCCGCCCGGCCGGTCCCGTCCACCGTCCCGGTGCGCCTCGAACGCGATTTCCCGCAATCCCTGCTGCACCTTCAAGGCGGTTCCACCGTGCGGCAACAGCTTGTCCAGCAAGGGCGGCCGTCGCGCCTCGCCCTCGCGCGCCCCTTGCCAGCGCAGCAGCAGGATGTCCACGCATTCCCGATACACCCCGACCCGGCTGTCCGGCAGTTCCTTGTGGGTGTGGACGATCACCATCACGGTGAGCAGCAGCGGCGTTCCCGCCAAGTCCCGCAGGCCACGCGGGTCGTTCGGGGCGAGCGCGGTTTTCAGGGTGCGCGCCTTGCCGGCGTAATCGACCGGACTGCCGGGATTCAAGACGGCGAGCGCGTGATACCAAGCCTCGATGAAGCGTTCGATCTGGTTCTGATCGAAATCCGCCAGCGTGTGTTCGGCGGTCCAGTTCAATTGCCACGCCGAATCCTGCCGGTAGCTGTGTACCCGGCACGTCACCAAAATCCGGCAACGGGGATACAGGTCGGCGAACTCCTGGAGCGCCTGCTTGACCCGCGCACGCTGCGCGCCGGTCACTTCGTCCAGACCGTCGAAGATCACCAGTCCCCCGACGGTTTCCAGTTCCTTCAGCAGCGGTTGGCCGAAACCGCGCAAGGCATCCCGCGCATCCATCTGCTGGCGGATGAAGGTTTCGATCTGGCTGGCGCTTCCGAGATCGGTCGCCGACAGACCGGCCGCCAGTTGGCGCAGCGGCACGAACACCGGCAGCAGGGCAGGACCATTCCAGCCCGGCAGCCGTTCCGCCAAATTCGCGGCGTCCGGTTCCGACAACGCTTCCGCCAGAGTTAAACAGAGATAGCGCCCCAGCGTGCTCTTGCCGGAACCCGGCTGCCCCAGCAGCACCATGCGTCGCCGTTTCGCGCAGCAGAGCGCTTCCACCGCGCCTAGCGGCGGTTGCTCGTAACTCTCTTTACCTTGCACATAAAGCGCCTTGGGGCGTGGCGTGGTCACGTTCAACGCGACGTACACTTGCTCCAGGGTCAACCGCCGGGCGGCGGGGTCGGCGGATCGCTCGTCGAGCACATCCAGCGGGATGGTCCGCCACTCGCTGGCCCGCAAACGGAGATACACCGCGCGCAAAGCGGCGGGATCGAGCGGCGGCAGGGCGGGAGGGTCCGAGTTTGGCGGGAGTGGGGCGGGTGCCGGGTCGTGGTCGCCCTTGTCTTTGGAAGAAGATCGAGAGGAGATACGCTCGTAAACCTTCCAGATTGCAGCACAGACGGCCGCAAGGCCGGTGCCGATGAATGCCAGTACGGTCCGATTCTGTTCGTTGCCCAGCCAATTCCAGATTTCTTGCCAGTCCATCATGTTTCAAAAAAATCCTGGTTGTCCGTCAAGAATCCCAGCAAATGCGCCACCAAATCCGGCAGCGGGTCTATCCTCGAATGATAAAGCACTGTCGCCAATTCGAGGCTAGATTTCAACTGACTGGCTTCCAGCAAGGCGATGGGTTTCGCTACGCTCAACCCATCCTACGAAAACTACAAAAACAATGACTTGTAGGATGGGTTGAGGAACGAAACCCATCAATCCTTCCTCGTCCCGGCCCGGCGATGGGTTTCGCTACGCTCAACCCATCCTACGAAAACTAATGAGTTGTAGGATGGGTTGAGGAACGAAACCCATCAATACGGGGCAAAACCGCCAGGATATCTGAGCGGTTACATCCGCGATCCGCGGTTGCTCAGGAAATTCCAAACCCGTTCCCGCTCCGGCAATGCCGGAATCGCGCCCCGTTGCAAGGTCGTGAGCGCCCCGACCGCGTTAGCGAAGCGGCACAGTTCGCGCAAGCGCGCTTCGTCCCGGAACGCGCCCGGTTCGGCGAGCAAGCCTTGCAGCAGGCCGGCCATGAAGCCATCGCCCGCGCCGGTCGCATCCACCGCCTCGACCGCGAAGCTCGCCACCTCGCCGGAAAACTCCGGAGTGAAATAGACGCAGCCGGCGCGGCCCCGCGTGATCACCATGGGTGTGATTCAAAGTGATGCATCGATGAAATGGCCGGTTCAAGCGGCTTCTT
>CALGOO010000274.1 GCA_937960715.1 uncultured Candidatus Competibacteraceae bacterium | reverse complement strand
AATTCCTCGATCCAGTACAGGGCGCTGGACAGCAGGAAATTCTTCACCTCGTAGCGGCCGAAGTTGAAGATCAGCGTACCCCAGTCGAGATGCTCGCCCTTGCGGGGGTCGGTGTGCTCGTACAGCGCCTCGCCGTCGAAGCGCGCCAGGGCGTGGGCGTCCTTGGGGAAGTGCGCCGGCACCCAGTCGAGAATCACGCCCACCCCATGCTGGTGGCAGTAATCCATGAAGTAGCGAAAATCGTCCGGCGTGCCGAACCGGCTGGTGGGCGCGTAATAGCCGGTGGTCTGGTAACCCCAGGAGGCGTCGTAGGGGTGCTCGGTGATCGGCAGCAGCTCGATATGGCTAAACCCCAGCTCCTTGACGTAATCCACGAGCTGATGGGCGATGTCGCGGTAGTTCAGGAATTCGCCTTCCGGGCCGCGCCGCCACGAGCCGAGATGGACTTCGTAGATGGACATCGGTTGGTGGAGCCAGTCCGAATTTTTACGCTTCTCCAGCCAGTCCGCGTCGCGCCAGGCGTAGGTGTCGGGTTTGGGAACGATGCCGGCGGTGCTGGGGCGCATTTCGAACTGTTGGCCATAAGGATCGGATTTCAGCAGGATGGCGCCGCTGTGGCGGTTGCGGATTTCGAACTTGTACAGATCGCCCGGATACAGATTGGGGATGAACAGCTCCCACACCCCGCTGCCGCCGCGCACCCGCATCGGATGCACCCGGCCGTCCCAGCGGTTGAAGCTGCCGACCACGCTGACCCGCTCGGCGCTGGGGGCCCAAACCGCGAACAGCACGCCGGCGACATTGTCGGTCTCGTGTGGATGCGCGCCCAGGAAGCGATAGGCGTGCCAGTGCTTGCCCTCCCCGAACAGATACAGGTCGAAATCGCCGAGTTGCGGCGGGAAGCAATAAGGATCGTAGGAAATGTGCTCGTGGTGGTCGGAATCGCGCCAGATCAGCCGGTAGCGTTCCGGGACCTGATCGGGCTTGCCCTGCCACTCGAACAAATCGGTGTTGGGAATGCGTTGCAGCGGCAAATTGCCCTCGGCGATGTGAACCTCCTGGGCATAGGGCAGGTGAGCGCGCACCACGACCTTCTTATCCTGGGGATGACGGCCCAGCACGGCAAAGGGATCATGGTGGCGGGCTTCGAGGATGCGTTGCAATTCGGGTTGGAGTTTTGGGCTCGTCACGTTTTTCATCCTGTTTTATGTTGACGGTTGAGGCCAGGCGCGGCGGCGGGTGACGTTGCGAACCGCGAACGGTTTCGATGGACGATGTCGCAAGCGCCACGGCTTCGCTGGATGTATCGAAAGATGGCGGACAATCGGAATCGGGGCGCCGTGCGTTTTGACTGCCTAGTATAACGCCGAATCGTTAAAGGGTGGTTTTCCGTGAGGATAAGCGGGCGGCGGACGAGAAGCGCCCCCGCGCCTGGAAGAGCGTTTTGCGCCGATCGGTCCGGGGAGCTGGAGGCTTCGGTCCGGCGGTCCGAACGGCGATTCGCGCCCCGGACATCCCCGCGTCGCCGTAATTTGGTAAGATTGGGGCGGCAGCATCCAAACTCATCGAAAACAACTTGATCCAAGGGACGACCCATGAATTCTCGTCAATTGCTTGTATCCGCGTTGGTCCTGGGGTTCGGCGCGCTGGCGGGTTGCGGCGGCGGCTCCGAACAGACGGTGAGCTTTAAAAAAGACGTTTACCCGATCCTGAAGGCAAAGTGCCTGGAGTGCCATATCGCGCCCGACAAGGAGGGTTATCAGAAAAGCGGTCTGGCGTTGAGCACCTACGAGGAACTGATGAAGGGCACCAAGATCGGGCCGGTCATCGTTCCTGGCCAGAGCCTCAACAGCAGCCTGAACCGGTTGATCGAGGGTCGTCCCGGCGTCGATCCCTCCATCCAGATGCCGCATGGCAAGGTGAAGCTGCCGGAAGCGGAGCTGACCACGATTCGCAAATGGGTGGACCAGGGCGCCAAGAACAACTAGGCCGCCTTGCCTCCTCGATCCTCCCCCACGCCCCGGCAACGGGGAGGATGTGGGCTCGGCCCACCGCGTTTTGCCCGTCCCGCCTTCTCCATCCGTCCCGAACCTTGCGTCCGGCCACTGTCCGGCGACGGAGCGGTCGCGCTATTTCAAATCGCTATCACGGGGCGCCTCATGGTCGCTTTCAGACAAGCCGCGCTGACCGGCGCGGATTTCGATACATGGCTCCGCACCTTGCAAGCTCCGTGGTCGCCCGAGCAGATCAAGAACATGCGGTGGGCTTACGAATTGGGCGGCCAGCCCGATCTGGCGGTGGCCGATCTGCTGGCCGACCTGCGCGTCGATCACGAGGTCGTGACGGCCGCCCTGCTGCACGAGCCGGTGGCGACCGGCCAGATCAAGCAGGCGGCGGTGCGGGAAAATTTTGGAGCTGGCGTGGCCCAACTGGTGGACGGCATTGCCAAGCTGGACGCCATCGGCGAACTGCACCAGAGCAGCCAGCACGCCGGTCGCCAACTGGAAAGCCTGCGCAAGATGCTCTTGGCCATGGCGCAGGACGTGCGGGTGGTGCTGATCAGGTTGGCGATGCGCCTGCACGCGCTGCGCCAGTTGAATCGGGCTTCCGCCGACGAGCAGCGACGCATCGCTCGGGAAACCCTGGACATCTTCACGCCGCTGGCCAACCGGCTCGGCATCGGCCGGATCAAGTGGGAAATGGAAGACCTGGCGCTGCGTTATCTCGATCCGGTCACCTACAAGCAGATCGCCATCGCGCTGGACGAGCGTCGCGCCGACCGGGAGCGCTACATCGCGCGGGTCATGGAAGAGTTGCGCGACTACCTGGGCCAGGCCGGCATCCACGCCGAGGTGGGGGGGCGAGTCAAGCATATCTACGGCATCTGGCGCAAGATGCAGCGCAAGAAGCTGGCTTTCGAGCGGATTTTCGACATGCGGGCGGTGCGGGTGCTGGTGGACACGGTGAACGACTGCTACGCCGCGCTGGGCGTGGTGCATGCCCACTGGAACCATATCCACCGGGAATTCGACGACTACATCGCTCATCCCAAGCCTAATGGCTATCAATCCTTGCACACGGCGGTGGTGGGGCCGGAAGGGCGGACGGTGGAGGTGCAAATCCGCACCACCGCCATGCACCAACACGCCGAACTGGGCGTCGCCGCGCACTGGCGCTACAAGGAAGGCGGGGCGAAACCGGGCGACGCGACTCACCAGCAGATCGCCTGGCTGCGGCAAATGCTGGAATATCGGGAGGACGAGGCCGACGAGGGCGATCTGCTGGAGCGATTCAAGGCCGAGGCCTTTCAGGACCGGGTCTACGCCATTACTCCCAAGGGCGCCATCGTCGAACTAGCGCAAGGCGCCACCCCGCTGGATTTCGCCTATCACGTCCACACCGAGGTGGGCCATCGCTGCCGGGGCGCCAAGGTCAACGGCCGCATCGTGCCGTTGACCTACGAGCTCAAGAACGGCGAGCAGGTGGAAGTGCTGACCGCCAAGGTGGGCAATCCCAGCCGCGACTGGCTCAGCCCGCATCTGGGCTATGCCAGAACCAACCGGGCGCGGGCCAAGATCCGGCAGTGGTTCATTCAGCAGGATCAGGACAAGAGCATCGCCGCCGGTCGCGCCGCCCTGGAGCGGGAATTTCAGCGGTTGGGCATCCGCCATCTCAAGCTGGAAAAAGTGGCGGAGAAGCTCAACTTCGCCAAGACCGACGACCTGTTCGCCGCCCTGGGTCATGGCGTCCTGACCACGGCGCAGGTGGTGGCCCGGATTCAGGACCTGTTGCCGACGGCTCCAACCGCCGCGGAAAGTCTACCCATCGCCCGCAGGCCCCGACCGGTCGAGCCGGGCGCCGGCAAGGGCGACGTGCAAATCCGCGGGGTGGGGCATCTGCTGATTCAAATTGCGCACTGCTGCCGGCCGGTCCCGTTCGAACCCATCGCCGGGTATATCACCCAGGGGCGCGGCGTGACCATCCACCGGCAGGACTGCGCCAATCTACTGGCCCTGGCCGGCCGCCATCACGAGCGGATTATCGAGGTGAGCTGGGGCGAGACGCCGGCGACCTACCCGGTGGACGTGATGATCGTTGCCCACGACCGTTCCGGCCTGTTGCGCGACATCACCTCGATTCTGGCCAACGAACAGGTCAACGTGCTGGGCGCCAATACCCTGACCGACAAGGAAACCTCCATCGCCCGAATGGGGCTGACCCTGGAAATCACCGATGTGGTGCAGCTCAGCCGGGTGCTCGACAAGATCGGGCAGCTGGCCAACGTGATGGAAGCGTATCGGAAAAATTGAAGCGATGGCGTTTCAATCCAGGCTTGCCAGCAGCCGTCGGGTTTCCCGCAACAACGGATTGCGGCGTAGCAACAAGGTCAGTCGGCTGCCGCCGCTCTGTCGCCACAGGATCGCCGCCCGGACGCCGGCCAGCAACAGCGCCCGAATCCGGTTGGTGTTGTCCGGATTGTTCAGGTGAGCCGGGTCGCCATTGACCATGATGCGGGGCGTCAGGGTGCTGAGGCTGTTGAGATAGAGATCGGCGAAGCGGGCGATGGTATTGCCGTGATCGACGGGAAAATGCGGCAGGTTGCGAATCACCTCCTCGACGCCGGCGCGGATGGCCGCCAGCAATTCCGGTCGCCGGGCCAGTTTGCGTTCCAGGCCAAGCAGCGCGACCGCGTAGCGGGTCAGCTCCATGTCGCGCGGGTGGTCGATCTGCTGTTCGAGCAGGTGCAAGCCGGTGCGCAGGCGCGCGACGCCACCGTAGATGGCGGCGCTGCTGGCGGCGTCGATCTGGAGCAGGCTGGCCAGACAGGTCGCGGTGTCGTCCGCGTTCGCCTGACCGCGCCGGGCGATGTTGCGAACGAGATCGACGGCCTGCATGACGCCGGCGAGGGCGATGGCGCGGTCGTGGTCGGTTTGGGGCATGGAGTTCCGAATCCGATTGGCGGGGATCGATTCAATCGTAGGCGGCGGCGATGATTCCGCCACCCAGACACACGTCGTCGCGGTAAAAAACCACCGATTGGCCCGGCGCGATCGCCCGCTGGGGTTCGGTGAAGCTCACGTCAAGGGTATGGGCGTCCAGCCTTTCCAGCACGCAGGGCTGGTCGGGTTGCCGATAGCGAATCTTGGCTTGGCAGGACGAGGGGACGGCGGGGGGCTCGCCGACGAGCCAGTGCGGCGCGACGGCGCGCAGTCGGCGGTGGAACAGGAGGGGATGATCGCGACCCTGAACCGCGATCAGCGCGTTGCGTTCCAGTTCCTTGCCGGCGACGTACCAGGGTTCGCCGCTGCCCTTCCGGCGACCGCCGATGCCGAGCCCCTGCCGTTGGCCGATGGTGTGGAACATCAGGCCGGCGTGTTGGCCGAGGATTTCGCCCTCCGGCGTCTGGATCGGACCGGGCTGGGCGGGCAGGTAGCGGTTGAGGAAGTCACGAAACCGGCGCTCGCCGATGAAGCAAATGCCGGTGCTGTCCTTTTTGTCGTGGGTGACCAGACCGGCGGCGGCGGCCCGTTCCCGCACCTGGCGCTTGCGCAACCCGCCGATGGGAAAGAGCGCGCTGGCCAGTTGCGCCTGGTCGAGGCTGTGCAGGAAGTAGCTCTGGTCCTTCTCGAGATCGCACCCCTTGAGCAGCAGGCAACGCCCGTTTTGCGCCACGCGGCGGGCGTAGTGACCGGTGGCGATCCGGTCGGCTCCCAACCGTCGGGCATGATCGAGAAACGCCTTGAACTTGATCTCGGTGTTGCACAGCACATCCGGGTTGGGCGTCCGGCCGGCGCGGTATTCTTCCAGAAAGTAGCGGAACACCCGATCGCGGTACTCGGCGGTGAAATTGACGGTATGCAGCGGAATGCCGAGCGTTACGCACACTGACCGCGCGTCCTCGAGGTCCTCGGCGGCGGCGCAGTAGCCGGTGTCCTGGGCATCCTCCCAGTTCTTCATGAAGACGGCATGCACATCGTGGCCCTGCTCGACCAGCAGCAAGGCGGCGACCGAGGAATCCACGCCGCCGGACAGACCGACGACGATCCGGGTCTTGGGCATTGGAGGAAGGGGGTGGCGATTGGAGGCGAGGCGATGGCCAATGATAGCGAACGCGCCAGGTGGGAATTGCGCTGGCGCGCTTGGCGAAATGGGTGTGATCCCGCGTGGCGCGGAACCGTCGAGGGACGCCGCGCGGGATTACTTGATCACTGGCAGGCTGTCCCGCGCCAATTGATCGAATTCGGCCTTGAAACGCGCCGTCAACTCGCCCAGGATTCTGGCGTCGTCCGTGAACTTTCGCTGCAGGCTGGCGATGGCCTCGATCTGGCTGGTCATGAAGGTTTGCAGACTGGCCGGATCGCTGATTTCGGCGGCGGCCTTCATCCGACCGATCGCCATATCCACGTAGGATTGCAGGGCGCTCATCTGAAAGTTGACCAGAGTTTCCAGATTGGCGGCGGATAGCTTGTTGGCCTTGATGATCGGGGCCAACAGGTTTTGGTATTGCTCGGCTGTTTGGGTCTTTGCGTCATGGGTCATGGTGATTCGCTCCAGGGGTTTATCACGGATCGCGCTATTGTTGCGCTGCAACATAGCGCAAAATTCATTACGACGCAATCCGTGGCGGAGCAGTATTGCGGCGGGCCTTCGTGGATGGCTGATTTCGCGCCGTCCGTTTGTTCCGCCTGGGCAATCCAGCCTGGTTGAGACAGTGGAGCGGGTCGGTTGACCAGCGGCCTTGGCGATCGATGCGCCACTGGCGGATAATATCACCCCCTGTAAACTCGATTTATTGCTCATGTGGTTTAAGAATCTGACATTGCTGCGGTTGGCGGAACCATTTTCCCTGACCGCCGAAGCGTTGGCGGCCCGGCTGGAACAGCACGCCTTCCAACCCTGCTCCAGCCATCAGCCCAGCGCTGCTGGCTGGACGCCGCCCTTGGGTCGCAAGGCGGTCGATCTGATCCATGGAGTGGGGGGTCTTCTGTTGATCTGCCTGCGAACCGAGGAAAAAGTGCTGCCGGCGACGGTGGTCAACCAGACGCTGGCCGAGCGCGTCGCGCTGATCGAGGATCAGCGGGGAGAGAGGGTGCGTCGGCGCGAAAAGCGGGAACTGCGCGATCGGATCATGGAGGATTTGTTACCCCGCGCCCTGACCCGCGGCCGTCTCGGCTATGCTTATCTGGACCCGGCGGCGGGTTGGCTGGTGGTGGATAGCGCCAGCTCGCGAGGGGTCGACGAAATCGCTGGGGCGCTGCGCAAGACCCTGGGCGCGTTTTCCGTCGCGCCGCTTCGGGTCGCATGGTCTCCAGTGGCGATCATGACCGCCTGGCTGGCCGAGGGCGGGGCGCCGGCCGGATTTGCCTTGGGCGATGTCTGCGAATTGCGCGAAGGTGACGATGGGGGCGGGATCGTGCGCTGTCGGGGTCAGGACTTGACGGGCGATGAGTTGCGCGGCCACCTGCGAGCCGGTAAACAGGTGACTCGAGTTAGCCTGAGTTGGGACGAGCGAATTGCCTTCGTCCTCGACGAAGCGATGGTGGTGCGCCGGCTCCAGTTTCTCGACGTGGTCCGCGAATCCTTGCGCGATACCGTCGCTGACTCTCCGGAAGCCGTGTTCGACGCCGAATTCGCCTTGATGGCCGGAGAGTTGGCGCTGTTGCTGCCGCGGTTGCTGGAGCTGTTCGGCGGGGAGGCGTGATGCTTTCGGCTGGTTTTGGGGTACGGGGTCGGCTTGATCTCAGGTGATCCGATCGACTTCGGACGCCCTGGCGGTTTGAGAAGAACGGGATTATGGGTGATGAGCATCTGATGAGCGTGATGGTGGTGGTGGGAGGGTTGGCGCTGTTGGCGTTGGCCGGCGGGTTTATCCTGCGTTATGCGCGGCGGCGAGAAAAGCTGATCGCGGAAGGGGCGCTGGCGACCCAACGGGCGGCGGAAAAGGCGGCGGCGGAAAAGGCGGCGGCGGAGAGGACGACGCTCAAGCAACTGGCGGCCGAGCGACTGGCGGCCAGGCGCGCGATGCTGGAGCAAGCGGCGCTGGAACGCGCGGCTCAGGACAAGGCGGTGGTGGAACAGGCCATTGCCGAATGGGCGGCGGCGGAACAGGCCGAGGCCGAACGGGCCCAACTACATCAGGCTGCGGTGGAACGACGGGAAGCCGAGGAGGCCGAGACCCGGTTGCGCGCCGTCGAGGAGGCTATCGCCGAATGGGTCGATGCGGAGCGGAAGGGCAGCCGGTTGGCTGCCCCCCCGCCGGGCGGCAACCCGTCGAGGAAAACCTATACTCGCGCCGAGGTCATCCACCAGCAGGTACGCCTGCAAGCCGAAGCGGTAGTGAAGGAAATCCAGGAACTGGAATATATCAAGAACCGGATCGAGGCCGGAGTGGATTTGCTGCCGATCGAATTCAAGCAAACGGTGGATGAGTGGAAGGAAGGCCGGGTGCTTCGGCACAGCAGCTTCGACGATCTTAAGCTCAAGTTCCGCTACAAGGCTTACTCCGTCGAGGACGGTTACGAACTGTTGTACATGTACAGTCGCTGGATTACCCAACAGTGGCAAAAGCTGCGGGTGTTCATTCGCTTGCTGGGTACCGAGGTGGATCTGTCGGAGAGCGTTCAGGCAGCCATCGAGCGGGCGGAGCGGAACGAACGGGAAAAATATCTGGAAATGGATATGGACGTGCTGCTCACCTTGCGCGACATCCGCGACATCGTGGACAGGTTGATCGGCATGGAAACCCTTCTCAAGGAATTGGAGATCGTCTGCCAAAGGCGTTCCGAGCAAATCATCGCGCCGACATGGGAGGCGAAGGGTTCGCTGTAAGCGACCGCGCAAAGGAAGGCGGCGACGCTATAATCCTGTTGGGTGGACGGGACTGTCGTCGGGGGTCACGGCCCGGTTCGCCGCGCCTTTACCCGCAAGACAAGCCGCTATCCGGGAATCAACCCCTATTCAAGAGAGGAAAATCGAATGAGAAAGGCACTGTCCCTGCTGTTGTTTTCGGTATTGGTCTCCTTGGGCGTCACCGCCTGGGGCGCCGAGAAGACCATCAAGCTGGGCGTCATCGCCGAACTGACCGGCGACATGCCGGCCGTGGGCGCGTCCTGCCGGAACGCCGCCGAAATGGCGGTCAAGGAGGTCAACGCCGCCGGTGGCTTGAAGGTCGGCAAGGAAAAAATGAAGGTGGAACTGGTGGTGGAGGATAACGCCGGCAAGGCTGATCAGTCCGCCGCCGCCGCCCAGAAGCTGATCACCCAGGATGAGGTGCTCGCCATCGTCGGCCCCAACGCCAGCCGCTACGCCATTCCCGCCTCGGAAATCGCCGAAAGCTCCCAGACGGTGCTGATCACACCCTGGTCCACCAATCCCAAGACCACGCTGGATGCAACGACCAACAAGCCCAAGAAATACGTGTTCCGGGCCTGCTTCATCGATCCCTTTCAGGGTGGGGTGCTGGCCAAGTTCGCGCTGGAGAACCTGAAGGCCAAGAAGGCCGCAGTGCTCTACGACGTGGCTTCCGACTACAACAAGGGCATCGCCGAAGTGTTCAAGGCGAATTACGAAAAGCTGGGTGGCAAGATCGTGGCCTTTGAAACCTACACCACCAACGACAAGGATTTCTCGGCGCAGTTGACCAAGATCAAGGATGCCAAGCCCGACGTGATCTTCCTGCCCAACTACTACAATGAAGTGCCGCTGCAAGTGCAGCAGGCCAAGCGGTTGGGCATCACGGTTCCCTTCATCGGCAGCGATTCCTGGGGTAGCCCCGAACTTTTGACTCTGGGCGGCGCCGATCTGAACGGCTACTACTTCAGCACCCACTACGCCGCCGACAACGCCGCGCCGGTTGCCAAGAAATTCATCACGGATTACGAGAAGGCTTACGGAGCGAAGCCGGACGACGTAGCCGCGCTGACCTACGATGCCTTCGGTCTGTTGTTCGACTCGATCCAAAGCGCCGGCAAGGCCGACCGCGAAGCCGTCCGCACCGCGCTGGCCACCCTGCCGAGATACCAGGGCGTGACCGGCGACATGAAATTCCAGGCCGATTCGCGCGATCCGATCAAGAGCGCCGTCATCCTGCAAATCAAGGATGGCAAGTTCACCTACTTCACCAACGCCAATCCCTGATCCGGGGTCATGGCTTGACGCACCGAGGGCGGTCCGATGGACCGCCCTTCTTCTTGCAACCGCGGCGCCACGGGTCACCATCTTGAGCGAAGCCATCGTCTACTGGCTGCAACAGGCCCTGAATGCCCTGCAACTGGGCAGTATCTACGCCCTCATCGCCCTGGGTTACACCATGGTCTACGGCATTCTGACCATGATCAATTTCGCCCATGGCGACGTATTCATGGTGGGGGCTTTTTTCTGTTTCCTAGCCGCCGTGTTCCTCGGTCTGCCCTTTGCGCCCACGCTGCTGCTGACCATGCTGGGCGCCGCGCTGCTGGGGGTGACGATCGAGCGTCTGGCCTACAAGCCGTTGCGCCACGCTCCCCGGGTCTCGGCCATCATCACCGCTCTGGGAGTGGGTATCTTTCTGGAAAACTTCACCTTGGCGCTGGCGCCCTATCCCAAGAACATTCCCGCGTTGCTGGAAAATGTCACCTGGGATTTGGGCGGCGTCTCTTTGTCTTCCCTGCAGGTCATCATCATCCTGCTGTCGCTGGGGCTGATGTTCGTGCTGGATTACGTGGTCCACCGCACCCCGGTGGGCATGGCGATGCGGGCCATTTCCTGGGACAAGACCTTTGTGCCGCTGATGGGGGTGCCGTTGGATCTCATCATTTCCGTCACCTTCGCTATCGGCGCGGGGCTGGCGGGGGCGGCGGGCACCATGTACGCGCTCGCCTATCCGGTCATCGACCCCTACATGGGCATCATGGTGGGCTGGAAGGCGTTCATCTCCGCCGTGGTGGGTGGGATCGGCAATATCCGCGGGGCGATGATCGGCGCGTTCATTCTGGGCGGGGTGGAGATCATGGTCGCGGCCTTCTTTCCCTCCACCTACCGGGATTTCGTCGCCTTCACTCTGCTGATGCTGCTGATCGTCGTTCGACCCTACGGCATTCTGGGCAAGCCGAGGACGCAAAAGGTATGAGCGCCATGCTGAGGAGCGGTTGGGAACGGTTTATGGCGCAGCGCTGGTTGATATGGGTGCTGGTTGCGGTTGGATTCGTCCTTGCCTTCGCCATTCCCGAGTACAACCTGTTCAACAAGTACGTTCAGTTGGTGATGATGTACGTTGGGATCAACATCATCCTGACCGTCAGCCTGAATCTGGTGAACGGCTACATGGGCGAGTTCTCCCTGGCCCACGCCGGCTTCATGGCGGTGGGGGCCTACACCGCCGCTCTGTTGACCCAGAAGGTGCTGCCGATAGCCGCCTATCCGGAATTGTTTCCGCTGGCGATTCTGGCCGGCGGGCTGATGGCGGCGTTGCTGGGACTGATCGTGGCGGTGCCGTCGTTCAAGGTGCGCGGCGACTATCTGGCCATCATTACCCTGGCGTTTCTGATGATCGTCAAGTCGGTGATCGAGAACATCGACTTTATCGGCGGTCCGCGCGGCATTCCCGGCATCAAGAGGCTGACCACGCTGCCCTGGGTGTTTTTCTGGGTGGTGGTGTCGGTCTGGGTGGTGCGCAACTTCGTCTATTCCAAGTACGGGCGCGGCGTCCTGTCGATCCGCGAGGACGAGATCGCCAGCGAACTGATGAGCGTCAACACCCAGCGGGTGAAGTTCCTGGCATTCATGGTGTCGTCCTTTTTCGCCGGCATCGCCGGAGGGCTGTTCGCCCATCTGTTGCAGTTCATCAGCCCCCGGGTGTTCGACATCATCAAGACCACCGACATATTGATCATGGTCTATCTGGGTGGCATCGCCTCCATCGGCGGCTCCATCCTCGGCGCGACCGCCTACACCGTACTGCTGGAACTGCTGCGGCCGTCCACGGTGGCGGCCATGCTGGCCTGGCTGCCGGCGGTGGTGTTCGATCCGCTCAACGAGCATTTCATCCGTCATCTCGGTGTCTGGCGGATGGTGATCATGCCGTTGCTGCTGGTCTTGGTGATGCTGTACTGGCCGCGCGGAATCATGGGCTTGCGGGAGTTCCGCTGGTTTATCCCCAGACGCGACCTGGATGCCCATCACCGCCCGAACGTCCACGGGGGAAGTCATGACGCTGCTCGCGGCCACTAAGGTCAGGCACTACTTCGGCGGTCTGTGCGCGGTCGCCGATTTCAATCTGGACCTCCAGTTCGGCGATTTGATGGGCATCATCGGTCCCAATGGCGCGGGCAAGACCACGATCTTCAACCTGATCACCGGAGTTTACCGGGCCAGCGAGGGCAGCATCCGGCTGCGGGACACCGAACTGGTGGGCAAGACGCCGCATCAGATCACCGCGCTGCGGGTTGGCCGCACCTTTCAGAACATCCGGCTGTTCCGGGATTTGTCGGTGCTGGACAATGTGCGCATCGCCCACTACGCCCAGGTTCGCTACAGTCCGCTGGAGGCGCTGCTCCATCTTGGCCGCTACCGCCGGGAAGAACAACGCATCATCGAAAATTCCCAGCGACTACTGGCCATTTTCAAGCTGGAGCATCTGGCCGGCGAGACCGCCAAGAACTTGCCCTACGGCTCGCAACGGCGGCTGGAAATCGCCCGGGCGCTGGCCATCGATCCGGAGCTGTTGCTGCTGGACGAACCGGCGGCCGGCATGAATCCGAACGAGATCGATCAGTTGATGGAATTCATTCAATGGATTCGCCAGGAGTTCAAGCTCACCATTCTGCTGATCGAGCACCAGATGAAGCTGGTGATGGGCATCTGCGAGCGGATCAAGGTGCTGGATTTCGGCGAAACCCTGGCCGAGGGGCCGCCGGAGGCGATCCAGAACGATCCCAAGGTGTTGGAGGCTTACCTGGGCGAGGGGCCGGTCGGATGAGCGACGGAACGGGTGGGTTCGAGGACATTCAACTGGAAGTGCGCGACCTGGAGGTCCATTACGATGGTATCCGGGCGCTGCATGGCGTCTCCTTCACCGTGCTCAAGGGCGAGATCGTCACCCTGATCGGCGCCAATGGAGCGGGCAAGACTTCGATCTTGCGGGCGATTTCGGGGCTGACGCCCTACGGTGGCGCCGTGGTGTTCGAGGGCCGGGACCTTAAACGAGTACCCGCGCACCGGATCGTCGGGCTGGGCATCGCCCACGTGCCGGAAGGCCGAGGCATCTTCGGCAATCTGACGGTGCTGGAGAACCTGCGGCTGGCCACCTGGCAGCGGGCGGACAAGGGCGAGATCGCGGCCGATTACGACCGGGTGTTCGCGATCTTTCCGCGGCTCAAGGAGCGTCAGCGCCAGCCGGGCGGCACCCTGTCCGGCGGTGAGCAGCAAATGCTGGCGGTGGGGCGGGCGCTGATGAGCCGGGGCCGACTGCTGTTGCTGGACGAGCCGTCGATGGGGCTGTCGCCACGGCTGGTGCAGGACATCTTCCGGGTGATCGAGGACATCAATCGATCCGGAACCACCATCCTGCTGGTGGAACAGAACGCCAACATGGCTTTGCGGATCGCGTCCCGCGCCTATGTCCTGGAGACCGGCGGCGTCATCCTGTCCGGCGCCGGCCAGGACCTCCTGGGCGATCCCCGCGTCAAGGAAGCCTATCTGGGCGCGTAACCGACCCAACGCCTCACCCTGGACGAAACCCTGGACGAATGGACGAATGGGGAATGGATGAGCGCGCCGCATCCACCCGTTGAAGCACGAGAGACCTGTGGCCTCAAAGGGTCGCGCCCGGTTCTTCCAGAAGGACGCGAAATCCGGTCATCGCATCGCGATAGTCGGGCTTGCGCGCCAGGCGCTTGGCCACGCGCAGATCGCCGGCGCCGTTGTTCCACGAACCCCCGCGCACGACCCGTTGCCCTTCGTTGGGCCGCAGGGTCGAACAATGCTGTTCATCGCCGTTGTAGGTTGGATTGTAGTCCGAGCAGGTCCATTCCCAGACGTTGCCGATCATGTCGCGCAGATCCAGGACGTTAGGTAGATAGCTGCCGACGGGCGCGGTGACCGCGTGGCCGTCGTCCAGGTTGCCCATGGACGCGCCGGTTGGGTCGTTGCGGTCGGAGAAGTTGGCTTGGCGGGGATCGATATCGTTGCCCCAGGGGTACCGAGTCGTCGCGCCGGCCCGGGCGGCGTACTCCCACTCGGCTTCGGTGGGCAGCCGGAAACGCTGGCCAGAGCCGGCTTCCCAGGACAGCCATTCGGCGAAGGCCCGCGCGTCGTCCCAGGTTAGGTTGACGGCGGGCTGGGCGTCGTTGTTCAAGGAACGTCCCTGGAAGGAACCGCTGTTGTGGGCCGATCGGAAACGACGGAATTGACGGTTGCTGATCTCGTTCTTGCCCATCCAGAAGCCCTTGACGCAAACCTCGTGAGGGGTTTCATCGCGGCCGCGATCCCGTTCGGCAGGGGGACTGCCCATGGTGAAGCAGCCTCCCTCGATCCAGTTCAGTTCGAGACCGATGGTGTTTTCGGTCCGGGTCTTGAGGGTGTTGGGCCGTTCGGCGGTGGCCAGTTCGGCCCGGACGGCGGCCAGCGCCGAGTGGCTGGGATCGAGAGCCGCCGCCCGTTCTAGGGAGTTGGCGGCCAGTGTCCAGTTTTTGAGGGTGATGGCATTGCGGGCCTGGTCAAGATGGCGAGCGATTTCCACCTCGCGGCTTTGGGCAGCTTCCTGGGCCAGGCGCGCTGCTTCCTCCTCTTGCTGGCGCTTTTGCAGCGCCGTTGCTTCCTGCTGGCGCTGCTCCCGCAGGGTATCGTAATACTGATAGGCGAGCAGCCCAGCGCCCGACAACCCCGCGATCGCGAAGACCGTAACCAGGATGCGCATCCATTGGACGGGTGGCGATTCGACGATGGCCGGCCGGCCCGACGCTTCAAGATCGGTTACCGGAGGAGGGGGCGGTTGGGATGTCGCCAGCGTGGAGCGGGCGCTCAGCGCCCCGTCCCGCCGGACGGTGGACACTTTCCTGAGATGTTCCAGCGCCGATTGGGGCGAGCGCTTGAGCAGGGATTCCGAGGTTTCGGCCGTGGCGGACGGCGCTTCGGCGCTGGGCGTGGCTTTTTCCGGGGCGGGCGGCGGTGGCGGCGTCAGGTCGTCGAGATGTTCCCAGATGTTTTCCAGGAGCGGCAGGGAACCGCCGTCGGCATCGTCGAGAGGGGTCGAGCGCGAGACGAGACCGAGCGATTGGAGCGCGTCGCGCGGTTCGTGGGGATCGAACACCCGCCTGGGTTGGCTCGCGCCCGCCGCGGGAAGTTGTCCGGCGATGCGCTGGGAAGGGCGCGATGGAGCGGCCGGCCATTCCCTGGTTCTGGACTGTGGCGTCGAGGGGCGCCGCGCGTCGCTTTCGGGCCAGGCGCCGCGTGGGGAAGGCGTGGGCGTTTGCTCCAGCAAATCGGCGGCCAGTGGTGGGACTTGGGAGAAATCCGCCCGGCTGTCGACCCGGTCGGCGGCCTGCAGGGCTTCCCGCATCGCGACCATGGTTTGAAATCGCTCCTCGGGCCGGACGGCGATGGCCTGGTCGACCACGCGCAGCAAGCCCTGCGAGTACAACCCGGCGCCGACTTCGATGGCGGGCTGCACCGGATCCTTGAGCACCCGGCCAGGCGCCTCGATCGGCGGCGTGCCGGTGATGCAGCGATACAACACCGCGCCAATGGCGTAGATGTCGGTCCAGGGGCCATAGTCCTCGCCGACCGTGACGTACTGCTCGATGGGGGAATAGCCAGGAGTGACCACGCTGGTGACGCTGCGAGTGCGCCGACCCAAGGCTTGGCGGGCGGCGCCGAAGTCGATCAGGATGACTCGGCCGCTGCTGGCGCGAATGTAGAGATTGCTGGGCTTGATGTCCCGGTGCAGGTAGCCTTGGGCATGGACGGCTTCCAGGGCCGGCATCACGTCGTTCAGGATGCGGCGCAGCTCCGGTTCGGGCAGGATGCCGCCCCGCTGCAAGGTGGCGCTGAGCGATTCGCCCTCTTCGTATTCCATCACGATGTAGGCGGTGCCATTGGCGGTAAAGTAGTCCCGCACCCGAACCACGCCGGGATGATTCACCTGCACCAGGATCTTGGCCTCGTCCAGGAAGCGTTGCAGGCCCCATTCGTAGCAGGGCGGTTCACTGTCCCGGGCCGGAATCTGGCCCTGGGCATTGGGGCGGACCGTGATGCCGTTGTGATCGCGATAGGCCCACTCGGCGGGGAAATACTCCTTGATGGCGACTTCGTTCTCGAGCGCTTCGTGGATCGCCTTGTAAGTGATGCCAAAACCGCCGGCGCCCAGAACGCCCTCGATCTGGTAGCGGTGCAAGTTGTAGCCCGTGGGTAGCGCGTTGGTTTCGTCGGTCATCGGGCTTCCCTTACGGTGAGTGGACGAGACGTGGGCCGAACATGGCGAAATCCAGGGCGACTAGCGGCGATCGGGATTGAGTAGCGACGCAAACCCTCCGACCAGCCGCTGCAGCCAAGGGGTCTGTTGATCCTCGACGGCGTCGGCGCGCAACAGAATCAAGGTGGCGTTGTCGGCGGTCGCTCCCCCGCGCCGCGCGGCCTGCGCGGTCAGGAGTTGAGCGGCGGCGGTCGGGTCGTTGGCGTGCGCGGCGTCCCAGATCTCGGGCTCGGTCGTGTGTTCCCAGACGCCATCCGAGCACAGCGCCAATAAATCGCCCGCCTGGATCGCCAGATGGCCCAGGTCGGGCTTGGGAGGATCCTCACCGCCCAGGCAGCGGTACAGTCGGTTTTGGGCTGGATGGGTGGCCATCTCGGATTCGTCGATTTCGCCCAAATCCATCAGCAGTTGCACGGCCGAGTGATCGCGCGTGCGCATCAGGCGTTCCCCGGCGCGGAAATGATAGAGGCGGCTGTCGCCGATGTTGAGCCAATACGCCTGGTCGGCTTCAAGCCACGCGATGACGACGGTGCTGCGGGCGGTTTCCGACCGACTGTTGATGGTCTCGTGCATCCGCTGGCACAACTGCTCGAGCGCGGCGAGCGGGTCGGCGCGCAGCGGCGCCGCAGGGTCCTGGAAGAATTTGCGAGCTTCATCGACCACGAGTTGCGCGCCCAGCGCCCCGTCGAGGTGCCCCCCCATCCCGTCGGCCAGGATGGCCAGCAGGCCCTCCTGGTCGGGCGACTGGAAGATGCCCCAGCGATCCTGCTGTTCGTGGCGGGCGCCTAACTCGCTGGCGGCGCCCCGATCCCAGGAATGGGTACGGTTTGATGAGTGGCGCGTCATGCGGGCGTCTCCCGTGGACAGGCGGCGGGAACGGTGGCGCCCCGCCATGGGTTGGCGGCCACGCTGGGCCATGAACGATGGATGGCGCGGGAGCGAATCCGGCCGGCGTGACGGCGGACGGTGCGAGCATATCGCCCGGGCATGCGGTTCTCCTCGGCAACACTCTGGATGGGCATGAGGGTGATTGGGGTGGTTCTGGGCCACGGGTTGGCGCGGAGAAACGACGCGGTGGTTTGCTCCGGCGGTAGCGTGATTATGTGATCGGCGACCAGGAACAGACAATCTGAAATTTGCGCCCGATCGGCGCGCGCCGCCCCGATGTCGGTGGATGCCTACAACAGGTTCAGTACTTCCTCGGCGTGGTTGGCGCAGTCGGGTTTGTCGATGATGTGAGCGATGCGCCCACTCTCGTCGATGATGAAGGTGATGCGGCTGGCCATGCCCAGCAGGTTGATGGCCGCCCCGATCATGCCGCCGCCGCCGATGGCGCCGTAGGCCTTGCCGATGGCGCCGTCGGTGTCGGCCAGCAGGGGAAAATTGAGCTGGTGCTTGGCGGTGAAGCGCTGATGGGATTCGGCGTCCTGGGTGGAAACGCCAATCACGGCCGCGCCCCGGTCGCGGATTTCGCCGTTGTGGTCGCGCAGGGAACAAGCCTGCTTGGTGCAGCCCGGGGTGTCGTCCATCGGATAGAAGTACAGCACCAGCTTCCTGCCTAGATAATCGGACAGCTTGATGACGCGGCCATCGGTGGCGGTGGCGGTGAACATGGGAGCTGGATCGCCAATTTTCAGTTTCATCGTTCTGTTCTCTCTCGGGTGGTTGGCAAGGATGCCTACAACTCTCCGGTCGCGGCGCGGAGAAGTCGGATTCGGGGGCGGAACCCCGAAAGGCGGCGGGAGCGCTCAGTCCCGGTCTTCGACGCGCCGGTTGCGAAAGGCGCTCCGCCAATTCGTCAGAGGTGGAGACGATTCATGGCGGTCACCAGTAAATGCCTCGGGTCAACTGGGCGAAGGAGATCTGCTCCAGCGAAGGCTCGTTGGCGTCGACTTGCTGTCCCTTGGCGGCGGACGATTCGGGGAATAGCCGGAACGCGGTGTTCATGATCACGGCGTACAGTTTGGGCGCCACGGCGTGCAGCACCTGGGCGAAGATGCCGACCCGGGTGGCGATGCGCTCCGGCTTGTAAATGATGGCTTGCACGATCATGTCGGCCGCCTCTTCCGGGCTGAGGGTGGGAACGTGCTGATAGATCTTGGTGGGCGCGATCATCTCGGTGCGCACCAACGGCATGTTGATGGTGGTGAAGTCGATGCCGCTGTCGGAAAACTCGGCGACCGCGCAGCGCGAGAACGCGTCCAGCGCCGCCTTGGAGGCGACGTAGGCCGAGAAGCGCGGCGCATTGCTGAGGACGCCGATGGACGAGATGTTGATGACGTGGCCGCGCTTTTTCTTCAACATGCTGGGGATGAAGCCCATGATCAGCCGCAGCGCGCCGAAGTAGTTGAGCTGCATGGTGCGTTCGTAGTCGTGGAAGCGGTCCAGCGAGTTCTCGATCGCCCGACGGATGGAGCGACCGGCGTTGTTGATCAGGATATCGACGCCGCCGTGGTCGGCCAGCACCTGTTGAATCAGCGCGTCGCAGGAGGCGATGTCGGCGACGTCGGCGGTGTGGATGAACGCCTGACCGCCGCGCGCCTCGATTTCCCGCTGGGTTTCCAGCAGCTTCTCCTCGGTGCGGGCGACGAGGATCGTTTTGGCTCCGGCCTCGGCGATCTTGAGGGCGGCGGCCTTGCCGATGCCGGACGAGGCGCCGGTGATCAGCACCACCTTGTCCTTGACCGCGCCGGTCAGGCTGCGGTCGACGAACAGCTCGGGATCGAGATGGCGTTCCCAGTAGTCCCACAGCTTCCAGGCATAGGTTTCCAGCGGCGGCACGGCGATGTCGGTGCCCTTGAGCGCCTTGAGCGTCTCGCGGCAGTCGAAGCGGGTGGGGTAGTTGATCAGGCCGATCGCGCTGGCCGGGATGCCGAGGTCCTTGAGAACTTGGTCCCACATTCGCCGCGCCGGCTTGAAGTGCGCCAGCCCGGTCTTGATGATCTGCGGCACGAAGGCGAACATCAGGGCGTTGACCCGCAGGCTCATCTCCGGCGCGTGCGCGGCGCGGGCGAACAGATTGAGGATATCGCCGACCCGATGCGGGTGGGGGTCCACCAGATGGAAACACTGGCCATCCAGCCCGTCCTGGTGGGCGATATGGTCCATCGCATCGACGATGAAGTTGACCGGCACCAGATTCAACCGGCCGCCCTCGATGCCGACGACCGGCATCCAGGGCGGCAGCAGTCTGCGCGCCTTCTGGATCAGCTTGAAGAAGTAGTAGGGACCGTCGATCTTGTCCATTTCACCGGTGCGCGAGTCGCCGACCACCGCGCCGGGCCGGTAGATCCGCCAGGGTCGCGAGCATTCGCGGCGGACGATGCCCTCCGATTCGTGCTTGGTGCGGTAGTAGGGATTGTCGAGTCCCTCGGCTTCCTCGAACATGTCTTCGCGGAACACGCCTTCGTACAGACCGGCGGCGGCGATGGAACTGGTCAGGTGGAAGCAGCCGGTCTCGATGGCCTCGGCGAAGGCGACCACGTTGCGGGTGCCCTGGATATTGACCTTTTCCTGAACTTCCGCGCTGGCCTTGAGATCGTAGATCGCCGCCAGGTGGAACAAATGGCGGACGTTGCCCTTGAGCCGGGCGATGTCGGCCTCGGCCACGCCCAGTCGGGGTTGAGTCAAGTCGCCGATGATCGGAATCGTGCGGGCGCCGCCGGCTCCCCAGCGCTGGTGGAGCTGTTCGACCAGCGGCAATTCGCGTTCCAGGAGCAGGTAGTAAACCGTGGCGTCGGGACGTTGCAGCAATTTTTCGACCAGGCGGCGGCCGATGAAGCCGGAGGCGCCGGTAACGAAGTAGTTCATGTTGTTCTGGCTCCTTGATACTTCTAGTGATGGCTCTCTATATGAATTATAGAATTTGCCGACTTGAAAATCCTGGTTTTCGAATCCGGCTGGTTACGGGATGCTATGTTTTAGGGAACGCGAGGAGAGGGGTGACCTATGAGTGGTGGGCAGGTATTGGTTTTGATCGTCATCGCGGCGCTGACGTCGAGTCTATGTACGCTGGCGCTGGGACTGGTGGCGTTTCAGCGCTGGGCTCGCCCCCGACTGGAGGCGCGGCTGGCGGCTTTCGCCGAGACGCTGGAGGTTCGAGTGAAAGCGGGCGCCGGCGTGGCTGGGCGGGAGTTGTTGGAACCGTTGCGCGCGCAGGTGCGCGGCGGGGTGGAGGAAGCGGTCACCGAACTGCTGCCGAAGATTCGGGCGGAGTTGACGGCGGGGTTTCGGGAAGCGGCGGCGGAAAGCCTGCCCGCGTTTCGAGAAGAGGTGCGCAAGGGGTTCGCCGAGGCTATCGCGGCGCTGGCCACGACCGAACTGTTGGACCGAACCGCCCGGAAAGTGGTGCGCACCGGGTCATCGCTGGTGGAGAGCGGCTTGAGCCTGCTGCGGGCGACCCGACCACCGAACGAGCGTGATGAGTGAGCCGCCGCGCACCCCACGCGAATGGGGATGGTGACTCAGGCCCGTACCACCTGGATGCGTCGACTTTGGGGGCTGGTCTGCTCGCTGCGGGCGGTGCGCTCGGCGAAGGGGGGCTGGCCGGCCAGGGCAATCGCGCTATGGGGTAACCGGGGTTGGGGTGCCGAAGAGGAGGCGTA
>CALGOO010000273.1 GCA_937960715.1 uncultured Candidatus Competibacteraceae bacterium | reverse complement strand
GTTGTGCTACGAAGCCAACGTGTTGACCTTCAACCAGGGCTTGATCCTCAACTCACCGATCGCCGGCAGCGTCAACTACAACGACCCCTTCCTGTTCGGCTGGATGAACGTCGGCTTCACTGCGTTTGCAGGTGGGGGGCAACCTCTTACTGACTCGGTAAATCCTGGTCTACCGGTGGTGGGTTTCGCGATCACCTCGCGGGACGATTCCGCCACCGCGCTGTTGAGCGAGGCGGCCTTGTACGATCATTCGTATTTGAGCACGTTATTTCCGCTTATACTTTATCCCAATTATGGGCCACCCACGCCATGAAGAGGCATCAGCTAAGAAGAACTCCGCGCTGATTTAACCGGTGTTGTCGTTTAATCCCAAGCCCGCGTTCCGACGCGGGCTTTTTTGTTGCCATTGAGATCCAATTCACGTTCGGGCCACGATCTCCAACCATCAGATGCTGATGACCCGGTTGCCAGTCGCGTGGGATTCGTGAACCGCTGCGCGTGCCAAACCGAGATTCTTTTTATACAGCATTGATGTCTTAAATAAGTGTGCTAAAATCTCCCCCATCACCACGGTCAGCAGGCGCGTCGCGCCGCGAAGGGGGAACGATGAACGAGCGGGTTAAGCCACAAGGCTGCGTCCTGCGAGCCACCGCGATCAGCGGGCGGTTGCAGGGTTTGCTGGGCGAAATCACCATCGCCCAGACCTACCGGAACGCCGAACCGGCTAACATCGAGGCGGTGTTCACCTTTCCGGTGCCGGTCGAAGCGGTGCTGCTGGGCGTGGATATCCGTATCGACGACCGGGTGTTGCAGGGTCGGGTATTGCCCAAACGCCAGGCCGAGAACGCCTACGAGGACGCGGTCAGCGGCGGCGACGGCGCGATCCTGCTCCAGGAAGCCGGGCGGGGCCTGTACACCGTCAGCGTCGGTAATCTGTTGCCGGGGCAGACCGCCCAACTCCGTTATCGCTACGCGCTGCTGTCGGTCTGGAACGGCGACACGCTGCGCCTGCAATTGCCCACCACCATTGCCCCCCGCTACGGCGATCCTGGCCAGGCCGGCCTGCAACCGCATCAGGTTCCATCGGTGGATTTGGACGCCGAGAACCGCTTCAGCCTGGAACTGGAACTGGGCGGGCCGCTGCGCCAGGCCGTCGTGGAATCACCTTCCCACCGGATCAACGTCGAGGTCGGGGCGGAGGTGTCGCGGGTGGGGCTGGCCGGCGGCCCGGCGCTCATGGACCGGGATTTCATCCTCAACATTCAAGGTTCCGCCGAGGCACGGGCGGCGCTGGGACTGTGCGCGCCCGACCGGGACGGCTGGATCGCACTGGCCAGTTTCCAGCCGGAATTGGCGGGCCACGCCGACGTTGGCGGCCGCGACTGCGTGCTGATCGCCGACTGTTCCGGGTCGATGGCCGGCGACTCCATCGCCCAAACCCGTGATGCGTTGCTGGCGCTTCTGGACCGGCTGCAACCGGCGGATCGCTTCAATCTCATCGCCTTTGGCAGTCAGCCCCGCGCCTTTTTTACCGGACTGCATCCCGCCGACGACCGGGGCCTAGCGCAGGCCCGCGCGCTGGTGGCCGGGTTGGACGCCAATATGGGCGGTACCGAGATCGGCGCGGCGCTGCAACTGGCCTATCGGCAACGCCAAGGCCAGCCGCTGGACATTTTGCTGATGACCGATGGCGAAGCCTGGAACGTTGAGCAACTGGCGGCCGAGGCTCGTCAGTCCGGCTGCCGTATCTTCGCGGTTGGCGTGGGCGCGGCGGTGGCCGAGGGT
Source organism: uncultured Candidatus Competibacteraceae bacterium (assembly GCA_937960715.1). Taxonomy (GTDB): domain Bacteria; phylum Pseudomonadota; class Gammaproteobacteria; order Competibacterales; family Competibacteraceae; genus Contendibacter. The sequence continues at coordinate 14,938 of CALGOO010000273.1, read as the reverse complement.
TTGGTGCGGGGTTTGGCGGAGGCGACCGGCGGCGCGTGTGAATTCGTCCATCCCAACGAGGACATGGCGGCGCGCATCGTCCGCCATTTCGAGCGGATTCGCGCCCCGCGCGCCGAAGTGACCATGACCTGGCCGGTCGAGCCGATCCGGCGGCTGCCGGAGCAAGTTGAACGAGTGTTCAGCGGCGATACCTTGCACTTGCTGGCCTGGTTGCCGGCGCGACCCGAAGGGCCGGCGACGTTGAATCTGACGCTGAGCGACGGTCGGCGGTTGCGCCAGGGCGTGACGCTAGAACCGTGGCCGGTGGCCGAAACCGCCGATACGTTGCCCCGGCTGGCGGCGGCCCGGCGCATCGCCCAATTGTCCGCCGAGGACGCCACGGCGCTGGCGGTGGACTATCAACTGGTCACGCCGCATACCCATTTCCTGATGGTGGACATGCGCGCCGAGGATCAAAAGGCGACGGAATTGCCGGAACTGCGCACCGTGCCGCACCGGCTGGCGGCCGGCTGGGGTGGCGTGGGGAGCGTGATGGCGGCTGCGCCTTGCATGATGGATTTGCTTCAGGAAAGTCCCGACCACTTCGACGCGCCGGCATTTTTGCGACGCGCGCCGTCACCGCCTCCACCCGCGCCGCTGGTCGTGCCCCCACCCATGCCCGGAGCAGCGCAACCCTCGCTGTCCGGCGGTGTCCGGGCGATGTTCGACGCCTTGCGGGAGATGGCCGCGCCGGCGCCCAGGGCCGCGCAAAAATCCCTGTTGGGCCGGGCCAAGACCATGTTCGACGCCTTGCGGAAGGAAGCTCCGCCGCCAACTCCGCCGCCGGTGACCACCGCCGGCACGCCCGCCGACTTCGCCCGCTGGCTGGAAGCGAGCGCCGCGCGATTGGCCGATCCGAAACAGCCTTTGCCCACGCTGGACGAGCTGGCCACCGCCGGCCTGCCGGACGATCTGCTGACAGGATTGCGCGACCTGGTCGGCACGGGCGAGACCGAGGACGCCGTCGTGGCGGCGCTGCTTCATGCCTTCCTCCAGCACGGGCCGGAATGCCGGTTGCCGCGCAACGCCAGTCGCGCTATTCGCGCCCGCTGCCGGAAACAGGTCTCGGCCACGCTGGCGGCGGCGGTCGAACCGCTGGTCAAGACCTGGTGCGCGACGGGGTGAGGGGCGATGGACGAAACGGCAGAACCCACCTTCGGGATCGAGGAACTGTGCGGTCTGACCGGCGTCACCCGACGCACCGTGCGGTTCTACACCCAGAAAGGATTGTTGGACCCGCCGGAGGGCGAGCGGCGCGGCGCGTACTATACCCGCCGCCATCTGGAACAACTGCTGCTGATCCGCAAATGGCAGGCAGCCGGCGTGTCCCTGGAGCGCATCGGCCAACTGCTGCGGGGCGAATGGGTCGAGCTGCCGCCCGCACCGGAGCCGGGAACCGTCGAGGTTTGGAGCCGGGTGACGCTGCGGCCGGGGCTGGAAGTGCATCTGGAGCCGGGTCGGCTGGGCTTGACGCCGGAAGAAACGCAGGAGTTGATTCAGCGCCTGGTGGCGGTGACGAGCCAGGGGTGAGCGCGCGAACCGCCGCGCCGGAGGTGGTCAGGGCTGGACGGAGGACGAGAAGCCGATGCCCAGCGCCGCCAGCGTCCGTTCCGCCGCCAGCACGCCGCGATAATTGGCTTCCTCGAAGATGGAATAGCCGCTCAGGTCGGAATGGGCGAACAATACCCGGTCCTGGCTATTCAGCAACCGTTGGCGGGCTTCGCCCCAGACGAAGCCGGGGCGGGGCCGGACCATGGCGTGTCCCCAGCGCATCAAATCCAGCCGGCCAACCAGTCGCCGAATGTCGGGATGCGGTTTGGAGAGATCGCGCAAAATCTTCTCCGCCCACACCGCCCACGGTGTCGTCAACAGGCGTTGCCGTTCCCCCGCTGGCGGGCCATCGCTGAGGGCGTGATACCAGGTGAACACGGTTTGCTCCTGGTGGGCCGCCAGGTGCTGGTGGGTGGCGACCACGTAGCCCAGCGCCTCGCTGTCGTACAGCACGTTGTCCCAACTCAACGGCGCTCCCCGACGCTCGGCCGGGAAGCCGCGCAGGCTGAGATTGGCCACCAGCCAGGGCGCGTACTCAAATTCCCCGATGGCCGCCGCTCGTTCGGGCGACCCTTCCCGAAATACCCGAGGCGCCTGAAACACCGGCGCGGCCCAGATCACGATCCGCGCCAGTCGCCGCGTCGAGCGGTTTTCCCCAGGATGGTAAGCGTCCACCAGGACCGCCCGGTCCAGTTCCGACAGCCGCCAGACGACGGCGTTAGTGTTCAGATGCGCCGCCAGCCGTTCCCGCAACTTTTTCACCAGCCAGCCGTTGCCCTCTGGCCAGGTCAGCACATCGTCGTTGTCGGCGTCGCGGGCCAGGGCGTCGCGGCTGGCGAAGTAGTGAATCCCCATCCAGGCCGAAGTTTCGTCGTGCCGGCAGCCGTAGTCGTCGCGGCAGGCGTAGTTGACGTACCAGTGCAACGGTTCGGAATCCAGCCCGTGTTGCAAGAGAAAGTCGCGCATCGACAGCCGGTCCAGCGCCAACAGGTCGGGGTCGCGGGCGCTGAGGTCGCCGGGAATCGCGAACGCCTTGCGCCCGTCCGTCCCGCGTCGCCGTTGAAAATCGTCCATCAGGTCGTGAAAGCGGCGGTATTGGTCAAGGTCCCGCTGGCAGACGCCGACCTGCGGCCATAGTCCATCGTGCCAGGCGCCGTGGGCGTACAGCCGTTCCTGGGGTGCGAAGTTGATGTAGCGCTCGTCGTAAACCGGTTCGGTGGCGTAAGGATCGCCGCGCAATACGCCGAAATCCGCCAGCAATTCCCGCACCGCGCGGGATTCCTGGGTCGGGAACGGCAGATAGTGCGCGCCCCACGGGTAGGCGGTGATGGCGTTCTGGCCGCTCCGCGCATTGCCGCCGACCTCCGATTCCAGTTCCAGGATCACGAAATCGGTGAACCCGGCCCGCTGCAACTTCCAGCCGGCGGACAGGCCGGCGATGCCGCCGCCGACGATGATCACCGGAGTTTTCAGCGTCTCGGTCGGTTCCGGAAAATCCAGAGTCCATAGTCGGTGACCGAGAGTGTCGGATGCACCGATGATTTCGCCTTCCGGCAGGGATGGTGTGTCGGCGGAATGGGTTCGCCGCCAAGCGTAGATCCCGCCGACGGTCGCGGTGGCGGCGGTTCCCAGCGAGAGCAGGAATCGGCGACGGTTCATGAAGACGTCGGAGCGTCCGGCATGATCGAGGTCATCCCGCGAGAAGTTGGGCGGTAAGCCCTAAGCGCGGGCCGGCGTCAGCCAGGCGGTGGCGAAAGCCTCGGCCGGCAGCGGGCGGCTGAACAAATAACCCTGGGCCAAATCGCAACCCTGCTCCAGCAGCAAGCGGCGCTGATCCTCGGTTTCCACCCCCTCGGCGACCACCGCCAGTTCCAGGTGATGGCCCAGCGCAACGATGGTAGCGGCGATGGCGCGGTCGTCGGGATTGGCTACCAGATCGCGCACGAACCCCTGGTCGATCTTCAACGCGGTCAGCGGCAGGCGCTTGAGATAGCTCAGGCTGGAATAACCCGTGCCGAAATCGTCCAGCGCCAGGCCCAGACCGAGTCGTTCCAGTTGCCGCAGGGTTTCGATCGTGTCCGCGTTGGCGTCGAGCAGGGTGGACTCGGTCAATTCCAGCTCCAGCGCCTGGGCCGGCAGGTCGTGGGCATCCAGCAGACCGCGAATGCGGTCGGCCAGCCCCGGCTGGCGGAAATGACGGGCGGCCAGGTTGACCGCCACGGTCAGCGGCGGCCCGTCCTGGCGCCGCCAGGCGGCCAGTTGCCGGCAAACCTCGACCAGCATCCAGTCGCCCAGGGCCACGATCAAATCGCTGGCTTCCGCCACCGGTACGAATTGCCCTGGCGGGATCAGACCCCGCTCGGGATGCTGCCAGCGCACCAGCGCCTCGGCGCCGACCAGGGTTCCGTCGCTCAAGCGCACCTTGGGTTGGTAATAGGCACGCAATTGCCCGGCGACGAGAGCCTGACGCAACTCCGCCTCCAGCACCATCCGCGCCAGGGTGGCCGCGTTCATCGCCCGGTCGTAGAACACCCGGGTGTTGCGCCCCGTGTGCTTGGCCCGGTACATGGCGGCGTCGGCGTTCTTGAGCAGCTCGGCGAAGTCGGCGCCGTCATGCGGGTATAGGGCGATGCCGACCGAGGCGGTCGCGCTCAGGTCGTGGCCGGCCACGGCGAACGGCTGACGAAACGCCGCCAGCGCCTTGTCAGCCACCCGCAGCGCTCCTTCCTGGTCGGCTTCCGGCAATAGCAGCACGAACTCGTCGCCGCCCAGCCGGCACACCGTGTCCTCGACCCGGACCAGCGCCTGAAGCCGGGCCGCCACCTGCGCCAGCAGGGCGTCGCCGGCGGTGTGACCGAGCGCGTCATTGACTTCCTTGAACCGGTCCAGGTCGAAGAACAACACCGCCAGACTGTTGCGATGCCGCGCCGCCAGGGCCAGGGCCATAGCGGCCCGCTGGGCCAGCAACGCCCGATTGGGCAGATCGGTCAGGGAGTCGTAGTAGGCCAGGCGCTCGATGCGTCGCTCGGCGGCTTTCTGATCCGTGATGTCGGTGGCGATACCCACGTAGTGGAGGATTCGACCGCTCGCGTCCCGCACCGCGCACAGGCTGGCCAACGCGGCGCGGCGGTCGCCGTCCTTGCGCCGGGCCCAAAACTCGCCCTGCCACACGCCTTCGCGCGCGGCGGTTCGCTCCATGGCTTCGAAATAGGCCTCCGGCTGGCGATCGGCCCAGAGCAGGCGCGGACTTCGTCCCCGCACCGTAGCTTCGGCATAGCCGGTGAGGGCGGTGAAGGCCGGGTTGACGGCCAGGATTCGAGTCTCGGCGTCGGCCACGAGAATGGCCTCCCGCGCCGCCTCGAAGACCACCGCCGCCAGTCGCTGGCGCCCTTCCGCCTGCCAACGCTCGGTGATATCGCGAAAATTGAAGACCAGCGCGCCCATGCTCGGCTCGGCGAGCAGGTTGCTGATGGTGCTTTCCAGCCAGCGCCAGGAACCATCCTTATGGCGAAAGCGATACTGGGTTGTCACCACATGCCCCGGCTGACCCAGGAGGTCGTTCAACAGGGACAGCAGGGGCGGTAAATCTTCGGGATGCGTCAACCGGTCGGGATCGAGGGCCAGGGCTTCCTCGGGGGTGTAGCCCAGGAGGCGCTTAACGGCGGGGCTGGCGTAGCGGATGGTTTCGTTGAACAGCACGATACCGTCCGGAGCATGTTCGATCATCGCCCGAAAGCGTCGTTCGTTGGCGCGCAGGGCTGCTTCCGCCCGCAGCCGCACATGCGTGTGGCCGAGCGCGACCGCAGCGGTGCGCAGCATGTTTTCCTCGACGGGGGACCAGATTCGATCGGCATGGCAGTCGTCGAAGCCGATGAATCCCCAGAAGCGGTCGTCGATCTGGATCGGCAGCAGCAGGAGCGAACGGATGGCCTGCGGCTCCATCATCGCGCGCACGGCTTCGGGCAACTCCCGCACCAGGCTCTTGATGGCCACGCCGTTGGTCAAGGTGGCGTCCCAGCCGGGAAAAACGTCGTAGGGCATGTTTTGCAATTCAGGATTGTCGATCTGCGGAGTCGCGCCCTCGGCGCACCATTCGTACCGCTGGCTCGCGAGTAGCACGCCGGTGGCCGGGTCAGCATGGTTTTCGAAGATGTACGCCCGGTCGACCCCCACCGCCCGGCCCAGCGTCGCCAGCGCCGCGCCGATGGTTTCGTCCAAGTCGCGCCCGGACAACAGCAGGGCCAGGGTGTCGGCCATGGCCCACAGCACCCGGTCGTGCTGGCGCAGTTCCGTTTCGGCCCGTCGGCGTTCGGTGACGTCCTGCATGACGAACAGCAGACACGATTCGTGGTCGATGGCGAGGGGGCGGGCGGAATAATGGCCGGCGCGCACGGCGCCACCCTTGCGCCGGAAACTGAAATCGCGGTACAAAACCTGACCATAAAGGCGCAAGTCGCTCACCATCCGCTCCCGATCCGCCGGATCGGCCCACAATTCCAGGTCCAGGGAGGAACGGCCGACCGCCTCGGTTCGGGAATAACCGGTGACGGCTTCGAAACCGGGGTTGACGTCCAGCAGCAATCCGTCGCGCAGGCGGGAGATGATCACCACATTCGGGGTGGTGAGGAAAATCTTGGCGAATTTCTCCTCGGATTGGCGCAACTGCTGTTCGGCCCGGTGACGGTCGGTCACGTCGCGGCCCACGACCACCAGACTGTGGCGGCGGCCCTGGTGGTCGAATCGGGGAATCTTGATCACGTCAAACGTGAGTTCGGTCCCGTCCGGCCGAGAGATGCGCTCATCGCTCCGCGTGGGTTCGCCTCGTTGCCAGGCGATGGCGTCCGTTTCCTCGCACCGCTGGAGCGCCTCGCGGCATGGTGGGTTGTACTCGGCCAGTTCCGTATCGGTCTTGCCTCGATAGGCCGCGCCCCCCAGGCCGAACAGCCGGACGGCGAATGTATTGGCTTCCAGCCAGCGTCCGGCGCCGTCCTTGAAGCACACGACGTCGGGCATGGCGTCGATCAAGGTGCGCAGTTGCGCTTCGCGTGCCTCGAGCGCCTCCGCCACCTGCTTGCGCTCGGTGACATCCTTCATGGCGCCCAGCATGCGGTAAACCTCTCCCTTGGAGTTCAGCAGAAAGGCGCCATAGTCTTCGATCCAGCGGTACGATCCTTCTTTCCGTTGTAGCCGATATTCGACATTGTAGGTGGCTCCACTGGCCATGGCCTGGTTCAGCCGGTCGAGCGCATCCGGCCGATCATCGGGATGGATCAACGCCGCCCAAGCATCAATGTCAACGGCGGCGAACTTCTCGGTCGGATAACCCGTGATGGTGGAGATAGCGCCAGCCCATTGAATTTGACCACTCGCGCAGTCGTAGTCGTAGATCATCTGACCGGTCATCAGGGCGGCGACCCGGTATCGTTCCTCGCTGGCTTGCAGTTCGGCGGTGCGCGCCGCCGCCAGCCGCTCCGCCCGCTGCCGCTGAGCAATGAGCGCGAACAGGTACCACGCCAGCAGCAGCGTGATCACACCACCCGCCAGCAGAACCTGGAAGTCACGCGGGGCGAGCAAACCCTGCCGGTGAAACTCCCAAGCCAGGCCGGCGCTCAGGGTCAGGCCGATCAGGGCCGCCAGGGTAGCGACGCTCCAGGCCGTCGCGCTCCTCGGGCCGTCGCGCCGGAGTCGATTCGACCACACGGATTGACCCAGCAGCAACGCCAGGGCGGCCAGCCCCAGGACGCCCACCAGGGCGCGGCTGGTCTGCCGCGCCGTCGCCGAGATCGCCTGTCGGATGGGGGTGCGCAGCAAGGCTGCCGGTTGGCCGGTCAGGTCCGGGAGAATCTCGTACACGAATCCGGTCCCGGCCGGACCCGGTCGCAGTTCGGGCGCGCTGGCGCGCGAGGTCGCCAGGTAGGCGCGTTCCGCCGGCGTCAGGCGCGGATCGCCCGCCGGCAGTAACTCGAACGCCACCTGGGTTTGTTCGGCCAGCGCCCGCTGCAACGAGGGGTCGAGAAACCGGCCGAACACGAGCAGGCCGCGCGCCGGCCCCTCGCCCTGGGTGGTCAGGATGGGGCGGGCCGCCGCCAACAGCAAACCGTGCTCGGTCGACAACAGGCCGGCGCGCGCCTGTTCCCGTTCCAACGCGGGTCGCAGCGTGGGCCAGACGGCCGGTGGGTCGCCGGCGAACGCGGCTGGGAGTACGGCGCCGCCCAGGTCGGAATCGTAGCCGCCGCCGTACAGCCGTCGCCCCTGACGGTCGAGGAAGACGCACAGGTTCAGATGAGTGCCTTTTTCCAGCACGCGCCAGTTGCCGAGATTGGACTGGATGAAGGCCGGGTTCCGGCTGTCGACGAAGGCGTAGGCGTCGTCCCATTCGGCCCAGTCGCTCAATTTTCGGTCCAGTTGCCGCAGCTCGCCCTCGATCGCCGCTCGCGCGCGCGCGCCATCCTCCAAGGCTTGGGCCTGCTCCAGTTTCACGAAGGCCGGTTGGACAATGCCCTGGTTCACGCCCCAAATCGCTAGCAGCACGGCGGCGAAACCGGCGATGGCGGCCAGGACGGCGCGGAGGTTGGCGCTCATGGCGAAATCCCTGGGGTCCGGTCATCGCCGCCGGTCGGTTCCGATCCACGCGGGGGTAAATCAGGAGCGGCGCCGGGTGGGGGCGCCGACCCGGCGCCTGGATGGTCGGCCCACTCCACGCCGGCGGCGAGCGAATTCGTGGCGTCGGCATGTCGCGGCGTTGGAATCCAGTACGGGCGTCCGGGCGCCTCGGCCAGCGCCCCTGGATCGCCGGTCGCGATCTTGCGCCTGGTCGCCCAGTTGCCGGAGTGAGCCGGTCGCACAATTCCGATTCGCCATGGATTGAATTTCCAGCCGCGTTTCGGCACCTTTCTGGCGGGCGATCCGCTACCGATTTTTTGGATTAATTTCATTTAAAATAAACTTGTTATGGATTTTATACCGCTTTTTCATCAAGTTTTTTAATTTTACATTCAGGTTTTTTGATTTTACAGTCGGCAGGTTTGGTTTCAATCCAATTCCCTTGGGTGGATCTAGATCCGGATCGGCGTGACGATCATCTGGATTTCTCGCAGATGCAGGCGGCGTTGCATGGCGATCGCGGTGTGATTGTGCAGCCACGAGATCAACCAGCTTTCGTCGTCGAAGATCAGCTTGCTGCCCAGGCACACGCTGTTGGGATATTCCTCGACCACCTTGACCACCAGCTTCTCCAATTCCGCTTCCACGTCGGCGCCGTAGGCGGCGTGGGATGTCGCCGCCCAGCCTTGACCGTGACAATAGTTGACGTAATAGCGCAGGGAATTCTCGATCTGATACTGAAGCGAGCGCAGCGCGCCCTTACCGCCGTAGCTCTCCGCATCCACCTCGCCGACGCTCAGAAAGATGAAATTCCTGAAATGGCCAGTGAACACTTCATTCAGCCATTTGAGGGTATACATGCCGAGGCCGCGGTTCTTGCCGACCAGAAAGATCGCGGTGGGCAGCTCCGGATTCAGCGGGGGCGCCGGTAAATCCTCACCCCAGCTCGGACGTGGCGCGTAGAGGGCGTCGATGGCGCGCAACTGCACGCGGACCCGCTCGTAGTGGCGCTTGATCAACGCGCAGACGCCGATGATCAGGCCGGTGATCAGAATGGTGAACCAGCCACCCTCGGTGAACTTTTCCACCACCGTCACCACCAGGATGCCGCCGGTGACCGCGAAGCCCAGCAAGGACAGCGCCAGTCGCGATTTCCACCCGCGCTCGTCGTAGCGACTGGTCCACCAGTGCAGGGACAGGCCGAGCAGCGACAGCGAGAACGTGATGAACACGTTGATGCTGTACAGCACCACCAATACCGATACGTCGCCCTGGGTCCACAACAGAATGCCGAGCGCCCCCAGCCCCATCAGAAGGATGCCGTTCTGGGTGACCAGCCGGCCCGACAGGTTGCGAAACTGGCGCGGCACCCAGGAATCGACCGCCATGTTGGCCAGCACCGTCGGTCCGCCGAGGAAACCGGTGTTGGCGGCGACGAACAACAAGCCGGCTTCCAGCAACATCACCACCGCCAGCAACCCATGGCTGAGAATCGGATCGAGTCGCCAACTGTCGATGATGGCGCTGAAGGCAACCGCGTTTAGCGTCTGATGGGCGACCGGTTGCACGTTCCAGAGAAGATACAGCAGGATGACGCCACCGGCGATGAAGCTGAGCGAGCCCGCCATGTAGAGCATGGTGTACCGACCGGTGCGGACGCGCGGCTCGGTCAACATGTTGACGTTGTTGGAGACCGCCTCCAGGCCAGTGTAGGTGCCGCCGCCCAGCGAGTAGGCCCGCAGGAACAGCGAGACGGCGAATACCCAACCCATCTGCTGGGTCAGATGCTCGGTTTCGGCGATGGTGTCCGGAATCAGGCGGGGCAGACCATCGGCATGAGCGATCACGCCATGGACGATCAGCAGGACATGAGTTACGAAAAAGCCGAGGAAGAGGGGCAGCAGCACCTTGATGGATTCCTTCATCCCCCGCAGGTTGAGTACGATGAGGAGGATGCCCAGCATGATCTCCGTCATGAGCTTGTGGGGTTGAGCGCCGGGCGGCAGCAGGCTGAACAGCGCGTCCACGCCGGCGGCGATGGAGATGGCGATGGTCAGCACGTAATCCACCAGCAGGGCCGAGCCAGAGACCAGCCCGGCCCTGGAACCCAACAGTTGGGTCGCCACCTTGTAACCGCCGCCGCCCGAAGGGAACAGCTCGATGACCTGGTTGTAGGCCAGGGCGATGATGAATACGGTCACGAAAGTGGCGGCGGCCAGGTACAGACCGAAGTGGGTGTACTGACCCAGCGCCAGAAAAGCTTCCTCGGGGCCGTAGCAGGCGGAGGACAAACCGTCGGCGCCGAGGCTGACCCAGGCCAGGAAAGCGACGAGGGCCATGTTATGGCGGGTTTCTGGGCGGAGTGGATCGTGCGGTTTGCCAATGACCGCTTCCCAAAGCTTGGCGAGGAACGGCATGTGAGGGTTCTCGGTTCTCGTCATTGTTCTTCGCCGGTCACTATCCCACAACCGGAGCGCCGCCGCCATTTACGAAAAGTATTCCGATGCGACGTGCTGACCGCCCCGCGCACGCCGGACTTCCTCGCCGCCCTGCTCTACTACTTTGGCGTGCTCACCCTGGCCAGCCCTTGCATTACCCTGTGCAAATTGACGTTTTTATGTTAGATTAACCAAGGTTAAACGATTCGGATAAAAGCCGAACCTACCGTGAGATAGGGGCGGAAAGTCGCGGATCCTGTAGAGAATTCAGGACTGCCGGACTGCCGGAGACGACCTCGTCAGGGTCGTCGAGGGCGGTCCGGTTTTTTATTTTGGGATGTGCGAATCAGCAGTCAGAGATGAGGAGACGTGTCATGTTGAGCTTCGAGGATTGCGTCGGGTTGAGCGACCTGGACGAAGAAGAGATCGCGGCCATCGCCGAACACGAGCATGTGCCGGAAATCGTCGCCGCCGAGATGGGTTGTTGGCTGGCTCACAATCCCGGTGGTGAGTTCACCATCGAACACATCATCGAGGATGATATCGAAATGGCCACGCGTCATGGCCATCCAGGGGAAGCGCGGCATTGGAGAGAGGTGTTGGATCACTTCGCCGCCGACCACCCCCACGCGATCGAATGCGAAGCTGTCTGACTCCGCGCTGACCGCCCCCCGCTCCACGCGGGGGTTTTCCTATGGATCGTCGGCCGACGGGCAAGGCAATGTGACCTCGGCAAGAAAGCCGCCCAAGGCCTCGGAACGGCCCAACCGCAAGGTTCCGCCATATTGCGCGACGATGTCGCCGACGATGGCCAGACCCAAACCATGACCGGCGCGGGACTCGTCGATTCGCGTCCCGCGTTGCCGCAACGCTTCCAACTGCTCCGGCGGGCAGCCCGACCCGTCGTCCTCGATCCGCAACCAGAGCCGCCCCGCGTCCGCGCCAGCGGTCAACCATACCTCGGTTTCCGCCCACTGACAGGCGTTATCCAGCAGATTTCCCAGCAATTCCAGCAAGTCGTCCCGGTCGCCAACGAACCCGCTGCCCGGCGGAATCCGGACTTCGATAGCAAGATCCCGGTCGCGATGAATGCGGCGCAAGGTCGCGATTAAATCGGCTACCTCCCGCTCAAGCAGCACTCGCTGGCCGGGCGCGCCACCGCCCGCGATACGTGCCCGCTTGAGTTCGCGCTCGGTCAAGGCGCGAATTTGCCGAAGTTGCTGGCGTAACTCCCGCCACCAGCCGGTGGCGTCGCCGGGGGGGGGAGGTTGCTCGGCAAGTTGGGTAAGGGCGGTCAGAGGCGTTTTCAAGGCATGGGCGAGATTACCCAGGGCATGGCGAGACCGGCGCTGGCGCTGGTTCAACAAGTCCAGCAAACGATTAAGTTCCGCGACCAGCGGCCGCACCTCATCCGGTGCTTCCAGCGACAGTTGCGGAATTTCGCCGCGCGCCAGCCGGGGCAGTTCACGGCGGACCTGTTCCAGCGGCGCCAGGCCACGCCGCACGATCCGCCTTTGCGACAGCAGCAGCACGCCAAACATCGCCAGGGCGATGAGCACGAATTCCAGCAACAGACGCCGGAGGCCAGCGTTCACCGGCGCGAAATCCTCGGTCACGGCGATGGTGACCGGCCGATCCTGGACCCGGAAGGCGCGACCGACCAGCAGCAGTCGCTGGTCCTGCGGGCCTGTGACGAAGGTTCGGGTGACGCGGTCGGGGGCTAGCGGCGGCAGCGTCAGGTCGGCGTCCCACAGCGAGCGGGAACAGAGTTCGCCGCTGGCGGTTTCGATCTGGTAGTAGTGGCCGGAATACGGCTGGCGGAAGTTGGCGCCGATCCGGTCAGCGGCTAGTTGCGGTTGACCGCTGGCATCGAAGCTCAAGGCGGCCAGCACGGTTTCCAAATCGTGTTCCAGGCGAGCCGCGACGAAATTCTCGGCCATCTGGCGCAGCGAATAGCCACCGACGGCGACCGCCAGGATAGTCAACAGAATCAACGCCGAAATCAAGCCGGTGGATAGCCGGGCTTGCAGCGAGGTCATGCGTCGTCGGCTCCAAGGATGTAGCCCTGACCGCGACGGGTGACGATCCATTCGCGGCCTAGCTTGCGGCGCAGCCGGTTGATGTAAACCTCCAGCACGTTGCTGTCGCGCTCGGCGTCGAAATCGTAGATATGCTCGGCGAGTCGGCTTTTGGACAACACCCGGCCCGGATGGCGCATGAAGTAGCGGAGCAGGCGGAATTCGGTGCCGGTCAGCTCGAAGGTTTCATCCGTGGCCAGGATTCGCGCGGTCTGGGTGTCTTCATCCAGCTCCAGACCGGCAACCCGCAAGGGACCGTGCGGTCGGGCGACGCCGCGCCGCAGCAGAGCCTGAAGCCGAGCTAGCAATTCAGCCACATGGAACGGCTTACCCAGATAATCGTCGGCGCCGGCCTTGAAGCCATCGACCTTTTCGTGCCAGGCGTCGCGAGCGGTCAGAACCAGCACCGGGACCGGATTGCCAGCCGCGCGCCAGTGACGCAGTACGTCCAGCCCGGAACGGCCGGGCAGGCCCAAATCCAACACCACCATGTCGTAGGGTTCGGAGTCCCCCATGAATTCGGCTTCCACACCGTTGTCCGCCACATCGACGGCAAAGCCAGCCTGCGTCAGTTCGGTTCGCAACCGGCCGCTCAAGACGGCGTCGTCCTCGACCAGCAACAAGCGCATCGCTACCTCTTCCACGCTCGTTCGTGCTCCACGCGCCACAACTCGCCGGTGCGGGCGTCGTATTCGAACTCAAGCACCACGCCGTCGTCGCCCAGCATCTTCAGTTCGTAGACATAACGATCTCGCTCGAACTCCAGTTCCGCCTCCAGCAATTGACCGCCGGGGTGCTGGCGACGGTGATTGGCGATGATGGTTTCCAAGGACAAGATTTGTCCCGCGCCCCGCAGACGGCGGATTTCCTCCTGATCGCGTCCGGCGCTGACCGGGTCGGGAACCAGAAGACCCACCGCCAGCAGCAGGACAGCGGCGGGTCCGGCAAGGCGACGCATGGGCTCGTTTCCCCAGGATGGCGCCGCGCTCAGGCCCGCTTGCGGCCGGTGATCATGGCGCGGGCCAGGTTCTCGCGGTGCAGCAGACTTTCCCAAATCACGCCGACCAGGTGCCCCACCACCAGCAGCAGGGTGAAGTTGGCGAGGAATTCGTGAACCTCCTTGATGGAGTGAATGGTCGCTTCGCTGCTGTCCAGCAACAATCCCGCCAATGGACCCAGTCCCTTGTCGGCGCCGTACAGCACCAGCCCGGCGACGACGGTGCCGCTCAGGCTCAACAGTAGGATGACGATCATCGCGCCGCCGGCGGGATTGTGTCCCAAATGGCGCGGCGCGCGTAGGGTCAACACACCCTTGACGTAGCACAAGGTTTCGCGCGGTCCGCGCACGAAATCGGCGAACCGGGCATGACGCGGTCCAGCGAAACCCCAGAACAATCGGAACAGCAGCAACCCGGCGACGGTATAGCCCGCCCAGACATGGAGGGTTTGCAACCATTCGCCGTCCAGACGATCCTGCAACTCCTCAAAAGGTTCGCCCTGGCTAAGGTAGGCGAGGGTGAAAGCAATCACCAGGGTCCAGTGGAACAGACGGACCGGTGGGTCCCAGACAGGGATTTCGTTGGCATCGGGGTTGGTCATGGAAGCCTCTACTCCTCTCAGGTCCCGCCTCCGCCATGGCGATAAAGCCAGTGGGAGGAGGCGGGGTCTCTTCAGCGATTAGTCGGCTTCCTCGGCGACCAGTTCGCCGGTCTTGATATCGTAATACACCTCCCACTTCTTGCCATCGTTGCCCTTGATCTTGACCTCCCAGGTCTTTTTGCCCTTCTTGGTGTCCTCGTAAGCCTTGGTGACCTCTCCTGGATGGGCCTTGAGGGCCATTTGGATGGCCTGTTCCTTGGTGATGCCAGCTTGAGCTGGAGCGGCCTTGGTTGGAGTGGCGGGTGGCGGGGTGGCGGGCGCTTCACCGGCGGCAATGGCGGTAGTCGTGGTGGTGGTTGCGATCATGGCCAGGGCCACGGCGTTGATCAGTTGACGCGGGTTCATTGGGATTGACCTCCGGGTTGGATTTTGAAATTGCAAGCCTGGTTACCAAGGCTTGCGCGTTACTTTAGGGGGTCTGTCTTAAACCAGGCTGAATTCCAGGTGACCGGTGATGGAAAGCATTGGTGTTGATCATGGCCACCATTTTGTTGTTTTTTGTCTTTTTATACATAAAAAAACAACAAGCATTTTTACCGGGTTCAGATTCCAGCCGGACCGTGCTTGTAG
>CALGOO010000272.1 GCA_937960715.1 uncultured Candidatus Competibacteraceae bacterium | reverse complement strand
CGCGGGGGGAGCTGGACGAAGCGCTGCGGATTTACCGGGAGGAAGAACTGCCGGTGTACGAGCGGCTGGGGGACGTGCGGGCGCGGGCGGTGACGCAGGGGAAGATCGCCGACGTGTTGCAGGCGCGGGGGGAGCTGGACGAAGCGCTGCGGATTTACCGGGAGGAAGAACTGCCGGTCTACGAGCGGCTGGGGGACGTGCGCTCGCGGGCGGTGACGCTGGGGCAGATCGCCGACGTGTTGCAGGATCGGGGCGAGCTGGACGAAGCGCTGCGGATTTACCAGGAAGCGGTGCTGCCGGTGTGCCAGCGACTCGGATCGGTGCGGGATGTTCTCATTTTTCGTGCCAACCTCGGAATCATTTACCTGAAACGCGGCGCGACGGGAGACCGCGAAAAGGCGTTGGAACTCTTAAACTTGGCCCTGCAAGACGCGCAACGGCTGAGGCTTCCCGAAGCCCAGCAAATCGCCGAGATCATCCGGATGGTTCAAGGTTAAGAGGCGTTTTGCACACCGCTATGCCTCGATCCACACCGACACCGAACCGCCCTGGCAGTGAAATTCGCCCCAGCCGGCGTCGTTGGTGTAAACCGGCTCCCTGATTTGTTCGGTGAGGTCCACGAACCGGGCGTTGGGTTTGCGAACTTCCATCCATTTCCCGCCGCCGGGTCCGTCGCTGAGGAGCACCGCCATGGCCTTGGGGAATTCGTCGTTGCCCAGGCGGGTCCAGCCGACTCGGTTCCAGTGGTCGAAATAGTCGTACTGGGAACCGTGGGCATAGTGGCGGCGAGCGTGAAGCAGCTTGTCGATCAGCGCGCGGTGGGAAGGCAGCACGATCCGGTAGGACTTGCCGTCCCGGCCCTTGTCCTCGTACTCCGCGCCGTAATAGTCGGCGTGAAACACGCAGGGATAGCCTTCCCGCCGCAACAGGATCATGGCGTAGGCCAAGGGCTTGAACCAGGGCTCGACCACCGACTCCAGGGCTTGCAGCGGTTGCGAATCGTGGTTTTCCACGAAGGTCACGGCCTGGTACGGCCGCTGCTGCATGAGCGTGTTGTCCAGGATGCGCCGCATGTCGTAATTGCCGCCCATGCGGCTGGCCATGTGAAAGTTGTAATGCAGCGCCACGTCGAACAGGGACATCCGGGGTCCCAGTCGATTCAAGTACAAATGCAAGGCGTTGACGTCGGGGGACCAGTACTCGCCGACGGCGAATAGCTCCCTGCTGGCATGTTCCGCCATCTCGTCCAGCCAGGTCGGAAAAAACCAGGCCGCGATGTGCTTGATCGCGTCGAGCCGAAAGCCGTCCACGCCGGTGGTGTCGAGATACCATTTCCCCCAACGGATCAGTTCGGCGCGCACCTCCTCGTGCTGAAAATCGAGATCGCAGCCCATCAGATAGGCAAAATTGCCTCTCTCCAGGGAAACTTGATCGTCGAACTGCTTGCCCTCGAACAGGTAAATCATGCCCCGTTCCTGGGTCCTGGCGTCGTAATCGACGGCGTCGAAATGCCACCAGCGCCACTCGAACGGCGAGTATTGGCCCCGTCGACCCGGAAAGTGGAAATGGGTATACACCTCGACTTCCCGGAGTCCTCCCCGTGGATGCACTCGATCGTCCTGGAGGAACGGCGTGGCCCGAGTCGTTTCCGTGGCGTCGCCGCCGATGCGATGGTTGAGCACGGCGTCGGCATAGACCTGAAGACCAGCGGCGCGCAGCGCGGCGATGGCCTGGAGGTATTGCTGGCGGGCGCCGTACTTGGTGCGAATGGAGCCTTTTTGCTCGAATTCGCCGAGATCGTAGAGATCGTAGACCCCATAGCCGACATCGCGGCTACCCCCGATGCCCTTGTAGGCGGGCGGCAGCCACAGGGCGGTGAATCCGGCCTGGGCCAGCGTCGAGGCCCGTTCGGCGACTTCACTCCAAAGGCTGCCATCGTCCGGGGAATACCAGTGGAAGTACTGCATCATTACGCCGTTCAGCTCGGTCATGGTTTCTCCTGGAAAAATCAGCCCACTGGATAGGATTTAGCGTAGAAAAATTCCATGGCTGTGCAAGTTGCCCGGGTCGAAATCGGTCCACTCAACCCCGCAACCGCGGACTCTCGCTTCAAAACGATGCCGTTCATCCCGCCTTCACTTCCGGCAGGCCCAGTCCGAATTGCCGAATCCGCTGGATTTCGTCGCGCAGTTTCGCCGCTTCCTCGAATTCCAGATCGCGGGCGTGGCGGTACATCGCCTGTTCCAGTTGCTTGATCTTCTTCATCAGCAGCGCCGGCGTTTCGTGGGCGTAAGCCGCCGTTTCCTCCGCGACCTTGGCGTACTGCGTCGCCGGCAGCGGAGCGCCGGGATGGGAATAGGCGCCTTCCAGGATGTCGGCCACGGCCTTCTGGATGCCACGCGGGGTGATGCCGTGCGCTTCGTTGTGGTTTCGCTGCTTGGCGCGGCGGCGCTCGGTCTCGTCCAGCGCCCGCCGCATCGAGCCGGTGATCTGATCCGCGTACAGGATCGCCTTGCCGCGCAGGTGGCGAGCGGCCCGCCCGATGGTTTGAATCAGGGAGCGTTCCGACCGCAGGAAGCCCTCCTTGTCGGCGTCGAGAATCGCCACCAGCGACACTTCCGGCAAATCCAGCCCTTCCCGCAGCAGGTTGATGCCGACCAGCACGTCGAACTGGCCCAGCCGCAGATCGCGGATGATCTCGACCCGCTCCACCGTTTCGATGTCGGCGTGCAGATAGCGCACCTTCACCCCATTCTCGGCCAGGTACTCGGTCAAATCCTCGGCCATGCGCTTGGTCAGGGTGGTGACCAGGACCCGTTCCTTCAAATTCACCCGCTCGCGGACTTCACCCAGCAGGTCGTCCACCTGATGCAGCGCCGGCCGCACCTCGGTTTCGGGGTCCACCAGGCCGGTCGGGCGCACCACCTGCTCGGCCACCGCGGCGCCGGAATGCTCCAGCTCGAACGGGCCGGGCGTGGCGGAAATGAAGATGGTCTGGCCGCTCAGCCGCTCGAATTCGTCGAACCGCAGCGGCCGGTTGTCCAGCGCCGACGGCAGGCGGAAGCCGTACTCGACCAGGGTTTCCTTGCGCGAACGGTCGCCCTTGTACATCGCTCCCAGTTGCGGCACGGTGACGTGGCTTTCGTCGATGAAGATCAGCGCGTTCGGCGGCAGATAGTCGAACAGGGTCGGCGGCGCCTCGCCCGCCTCGCGGCCGGACAAATGGCGGGAGTAGTTCTCGATGCCGCTGCAATAGCCCAGCTCCAGCATCATCTCGATATCGAAGCGGGTGCGCTGTTCCAGCCGCTGCGCCTCCAGCAGCTTGCCAGCAGCGCGCAGCTCGGCCAGCCGCTCCCGCAACTCCTCCTTGGTGGCCTCCACCGCCTGCAAAAGCTGTTCGCGCGGGGTGACGTAGTGGCTCTTGGGATAGACCGTGTAGCGCGGCAGCTTGCGCGAGACCTTGCCGGTGAGCGGATCGAACAGGCTGAGCGATTCGATGGCGTCGTCGAACAGTTCCACCCGCAGCGCTTCCTGATCCGATTCGGCGGGATGGATGTCGATGATCTCGCCGCGCACCCGAAACGCACCGCGCGCCAGTTCCAGATCGTTGCGGGTGTACTGCAAATCCGCCAGTCGGCGCAGGATGGCGCGCTGGTCCACTTTCTCGCCGCGCACCAGATGCAGGATCATCTTCATGTACCACTCGGGATCGCCCAGGCCGTAAATCGCCGACACGGTGGCGACGATGATCGTATCGGGCCGCTCCAGGATCGCCTTGGTGGCCGACAGCCGCATCTGCTCGATGTGCTCGTTGATCGAAGCGTCCTTTTCGATGTAGGTGTCCGACGACGGTACGTAGGCTTCCGGCTGGTAATAGTCGTAATAGGAGACGAAATACTCCACCGCGTTGCCGGGAAAAAACTCGCGCATCTCGCCGTACAGTTGTGCCGCCAGGGTCTTGTTCGGCGCCAACAGCAGCGCCGGCCGCTGCGCGGCGGCGATGACGTGGGCGACGGCGAAGGTTTTGCCGCTGCCGGTGACGCCCAGCAGGGTTTGATGCGCCAGACCGCTGTTCAGGCCGGCGACCAGGGCGCGGATGGCTTCGGGTTGATCGCCGGCGGGCTGGAACGGAGCATGGAGCGTGAAGGGTTCGTGGGTCTGCATGGGAGTTTGGCCAGGGGAAAATTTCCAGTATTATCCGACACCACGCTTAGTCTTTGTGTTCAAACCCTTCAGCATCCAGGAGCCCCCGTGAGTACCCCTCTTTCCGAACGTGTCCAGCGCATCAAGCCTTCTCCCACCCTGGCGGTGACCGCCAAGGCCAATGCATTGAAGGCCGCCGGCCAGGATGTGGTCGGGCTGGGCGCGGGCGAACCGGATTTCGATACGCCTGATTTCATCAAGGCGGCGGCGATCCAGGCGATCAACGCCGGGTTCACCAAGTACACCCCGGTGGACGGCACGGCCAGCCTGAAGAAGGCGATCATCGCCAAGTTTCAGCGCGACAACGGCCTGAGCTACGAACCGAAGCAGATTCTCGTCTCTTGCGGCGGCAAGCAGAGCTTCTACAACCTGGCCCAGGCACTGTTGACCCGTGGCGACGAGGTGATCATCCCCGCGCCGTACTGGGTCTCCTATCCCGACATGGTGTTGCTGGCCGACGGCGTGCCGGCGATCGTCGAGGCGGGTATCGACCGGCGATTCAAGATCACGCCGGCGCAACTGGAAGCGGCCATCACCCCCCGCACCAAGCTGGTGGTGATCAACAGTCCCTCCAACCCGACCGGGGTGGCCTACAGCGCCGCCGAACTGACCGCCCTGGGCGAGGTGTTGCGTCGGCATCCCCAGGTCTACATCGCCACCGACGACATCTACGAACACATCCTGTGGACCGAGGAGAAATTCCATAACATCCTCAACGTCTGCCCCGACCTGTACGACCGGACCATCGTGCTGAACGGCGTCTCCAAGGCCTATTCGATGACCGGCTGGCGGATTGGTTATTGCGGCGGTCCGAAGGATTTGATCGAGGCGATGACCAACATCCAGTCGCAAAGTACGTCCAACCCCACTTCGATTTCCCAGGTGGCGGCCGAAGCGGGGCTGAACGGCGATCAGTCCTGCATCGCGGTGATGAACGAGGCATTCAGGGAGCGGCACGCTTATGTCCATGCCGCGCTGAAAGCGATGCCCGGCGTCGAGGTGGCGCCAGCGGACGGGACGTTCTACATCTTCCCCAGCTTTCGGAAAGTGATCGAGCGGCTGGGCTTGGCCAACGACCTCGCCTTCGCGGAACTGTTGCTGACCGAGGTCGGCGTGGCCCTGGTGCCAGGTTCGGCCTTCGGCGCGGAAGGCTGCGTCCGCATCTCGTTCGCCACCAGCATGGCGAACCTTGTCAAGGCGTTGGAGCGGATTCAGCGGGTGGTCGCGCGCTGAACCAGGATTGACAGGGCGAGCGGGGGTCAATAAAATCCCCCCTCCTTTTCCCCAGTAGCTCAGTCGGTAGAGCAGGTGACTGTTAATCACCGGGTCCGTGGTTCGAGTCCGCGCTGGGGAGCCAGATGAAACAAAGGCCTACTGATCTTCTTTCAGTAGGCCTTTTTCGTTGTAAGCGCAGTGTAAGCAGTAGGCGTGATGTCGCCGGTTGGCAGTTCCTCAAGAAAGTACAGGCCAGATCGTTCTGGGTCCGGCACGCAAGCCTTTCGCCAGCAGGCCGATGATTCGTCCACCCTGCCCGGAACCCGCCATGAACAAGAAATCGCTCAGCGAAAGCGATATTTGCGCCAAATACATCACCCCGTATTTGGTCGGGGCTGGCTGGGACGAAACCGCGCAAATCCGGCGTGAGGTCAGTTTCACCCAGGGCCGCATCGTCGTGCGCGGCAAACTGGTCGCCCGTGGCCGGGCCAAACGCGCCGATTACCTTCTCTATTATCGGCCCAACCCGCCTATCGCCCTGATCGAAGCCAAGGACAATAACCACGGCATCGGCGACGGGATGCAACAGGCGCTGGAGTTTGTGTTCTCCTCCAACGGCAACGGCTTTGTGTTCCACGACCGCACCGGCACGAGCGGCGAGCTGGAAACCACGCTCCCACTGGACGCCTTTCCGTCCCCCGCCGCGCTCTGGACCCGCTACCGTGTCTGGAAGGGACTGACGCCGGAGGCCGAGCGGATGGTCCTGCAAGATTATTACGACGACGGCGGCAAGGCGCCCCGGTACTATTCAGTGCGGCGCCATCAACGCCGCCATCGAGGCCATCGCCAAAAGGCAACAGCGCCTGCTGCTGGTCATGGCCACCGGCACGGGCAAGACCTACACCGCCTTCCAGATCATCTGGCGGCTGTGGAAGGCCGGCTACAGGAAACGCATCCTGTTCCTGGCCGACCGCGACATTCTGGTCGATCGGACCATGGTCAACGATTTCCGACCTTTCGGTCCGGCCATGGCCAAGCTCAGCACCAGCGCCAAAACCATCGTCCGCGCCGCCGCCGATGCCAGCGCCAGCATCGACACGGCTTATGAAATCTATCTGGGCCTCTATCAGGCCATCACCGGTCCCGAAGAGCGCCAGAAGGTGTACCGGCAATTCTCGCGGGGCTTTTTCGATCTGATCGTCATCGACGAGTGCCACCGGGGCAGCGCCGCCGAGGATTCCGCCTGGCGGGAGATTCTCGACTACTTTGCCGCCGCCACCCAGATCGGCCTGACCGCCACCCCCAGGGAAACCGAATACGTTTCCAACATCCAGTATTTCGGCCCACCGGTTTACACCTACTCGCTCAAGCAGGGCATCCGCGACGGCTTTCTCGCCCCCTACAAGGTGATCAAGGTTCACATCAACGTCGATGTGGAAGGCTACCGGCCGGAAAAGGGCAAGCGGGACCGCGACGGCGACGAAGTCGAGGACCGGCTATACAACCAGAAGGATTTTGACCGCAGTCTGGTGATCGACGAGCGCACCCGGATCGTGGCTGGCAAGGTATCGGATTTTCTCAAGGAGAGCGGGGATAGGTTCCAGAAGACCATCGTGTTCTGCGTGGACACCGAACACGCCGCCCGGATGCGCCAGCGCTGATCAACGAGAATCCCGACCTGGTGGGCGACAATCCCCGCTATGTGATGCGGATCACCGGCGATGATGAGGAAGGAACCCGGCAACTCGGCAATTTCATCGATCCGGAATCCCGCTATCCGGCGCTGGTGACCACCTCGCGGTTGCTGACCACCGGCGTCGATGCCCAGACCTGCCGGCTGATCGCGCTGGAACGCGATGTCGGCTCGATGAGCGAATTCAAGCAGATCGTCGGGCGCGGGACCCGCATGCACGAGGATACCGGGAAGCTCTATTTCACCCTGATGGATTTTCGCGGCGCGACCCATCATTTCGCCGATCCCGCCTTTGACGGCGAGCCGGCGCAGATTTACGAACCGGGCGACCAGGATCCGATCACACCGCCCGAAGTCGAGGCCACCGGGCGTGATCTGGAGGAAGATCAGCCGCCGTATGACACGGAAACGGGGGAAACCCCGGTGGATGGCTCGCTGCCCGACATCGGTCTGCCGCCCGATGATCCCGAACCCGGCAAAAAAGTCTATGTGGATGGCGTCCACGTCACCGTGCTGGCCGAGCGGGTGGAATATGTGGACGAGAACGGCAAACTGGTCACGGAAAGCCTGCGGGATTACACCCGGAAGGGCCTGCAACGGCATTTCGCCAGCCTGGATGATTTTCTCAAACGCTGGAAAGCCGCCGAGCGCAAGCAGGCCATTATCGAAGAACTCGAAAAGGAAGGGCTGTTGCTGGACCCGCTGATGGAGGAAGTCGGCAAGGACTTCGATCCTTTCGACCTGATTTGCCATGTCGCTTTCGACCGCCCGCCGCTGACCCGGCGCGCGCGCGGCGAACGTCCGTCGGCAGGATGTGTTCGCCCACCATGGCCCCCAGGCCCGCGCGGTGCTGGAAGCGTTGCTGGACAAGTATCAGGATCAGGGCGTGCTCGATCTCGATGACCCCGGTATTCTGAAAGTCGCGCCCTTCGACCGGATGGGCACCGTGGTGCAACTCATCAAGCCCTTCGGCAGTCGCAGCGGCTTTGAGCAGGCCGTTCGTCGCCTGCAAGCCGCGCTCTATCAGGAAGCCGCCTAACCCATGTCCGTTCGCAACACCGTCAAATCCATCCAGGACATCATGCGCGATGATGTCGGCGTCGATGGCGATGCGCAGCGCATTTCCCAACTGTGCTGGATCTTCTTCCTCAAGATCATCGACGATCAGGATCGGGAACTGGAATTGACGCAGCCGGGCTATCGTTCGCCAATTCCGGATTCGTTTCAGTGGCGGGCCTGGGCGGCTGACTCGGAGGGCATCATCGGCGAGGATTTGCTGGACTTCATCAACGAGGAGTTGTTCCCTTCGCTGAAGGAACTACCGGTCGCCGGCCAGAATGGCCGCCGCCGATTGGTGCGGAGCGTGTTCGAGGACGCTTACAACTACATGAAATCCGGCCAACTCCTGCGCAAGGTGGTCAACAAGATCAATGCCATTGATTTCAACGACCTCAAGGAGCGCCAGCACTTCGGCGCTCTTTACGAGCAGATCCTCAACGACCTGCAAAGCGCCGGCAATGCGGGCGAGTACTACACGCCGCGCGCCGTGACGGGGTTCATGGCCGAGCGCATCGATCCCCGGCCCGGCGAGATTCTGTTTGATCCGGCCTGCGGCACGGGCGGGTTTCTCACCTGCGCGATCCGCCACATCCGGCAGCATTACGTCAAGACGCCCGCCGACGAGCAGCGGATGCAGCGGGCGTTGCGGGCGACGGAGAAGAAGCAGCTTCCGCACATGCTGTGCGTGGCCAATCTGCTGCTGCACGGCATCGACGATCCGTCGTTCGTCACCCATGAAACACCCTGGCCCGGCCCTACATCAGCTACGGCGCCAGCGACCGGGTGGATCTCATCCTCACCAATCCCCCTTTCGGCGGGCGGGAGGAAGACGGCATCGAGAGCAATTTTCCCAAGCACTTCCAGACCCGCGAAACCGCCGATCTGTTTCTGGCGCTGATCGTGCGCCCGCTGAAAACGGGAGGTCGGGCGGCGGTCGTGCTGCCGGACGGGACGCTGTTCGGCGAAGGCGTCAAGACCCGGCTCAAGGAACACCTGCTAGCGGAGTGCAACCTGCACACGATCGTCCGTTTGCCTAACGACAAAGTTAAGCAGAATTGGCGTAGCGCAGCGGAGCCAATTTCTGCTTCAGCGACTTGTTAAGTTATTGCTTCACCAAAAAGCGCCACCGTTGCTTAGTAGAAGCACCGACAGTAAGCGAGGGGGGAGATGAAAAAATCCTTTCCGTTCAGAGGAGCAACGATCAGATCAAAAACATCCAGCAGATCGAGCACACCCGCCATCGCAGTGTCGTCAACGCCATGATCAATGTATTGGCCGCATTAGTGGCCTACACTTACCAACCTCGCAAACCCTCCCTCAACCTGTCCCAAAATGAACTTAAGCTTTTAACTTTTCAGGAATAATTATCCGGAACTCACGTTAACCAAAGAACCTTAGCAGGTTCCGCGCAGGGGCCACCCCCCATCCTTATCCGGAACTCACGTTACTGTAGGGAGCCCCAACGGCCAACGGCAGGCTCGGCGACCGCCCACTTCCAGGTTTTGCCCTGCCGGCAAGCGGTTACCACGAACCATTGGCGCGTCTGTTTGTCGCCTTCGCCATCGACGACGGAAAACAGCGCCTCCTTGCACAGGGCGAGCGGCGAAGCCAGGATGCGCACCACCTCGATTTCGCCGTGTTCGTTTTCGTAGGGCACCGGGTGCTGGATTTTCCAGGCTTCGATGTCGCCCGGCTTCATCCGCCCGATCTGGGCAGCGATTTGATCCTGCTCGGCCTGATGCCAGATGCGAAGCACGTATTTGGTGGTGGCGTCGACCACGACCGCAACCCCGATACTGACCCCATAACCCACTGCGGGATTGGTGGTGGCCGCGCCGCTGGCGATGCCGGCGGCGGCCCCGGCGAACCCGCCGACGCTATTGCAGCCAGTGAGAACGACGGCCAGCAGACTGGCGACCAGCGGCGCGGTGGGATCGATTTTCGAGGGTGTTGCAGTCACCTTGCGCGACCGCTTCATTGCAACGCGCCCCAGCGCTCGGTGGCCGGTTCGGCGGAGGCCCATTTCCAGCGGTCGGCGTCGCGGCAGATGGTGGCGACGTAGAAGTCGCTTTGCGGCTTGTGGTCGGCGGCGGTGTCGATCGAGAACACGATTTCCTTGCAGACCAGATTCCGCCCGCTGATGATCCGGCTGACCGTCACCCGGCCCCGCTCGTCGTCTTCGATGGGAATCGTGTGGCTGACCTGCCAGGTCGCCACCGCGCCGGGCTCCAGTTTGCCGGCGATCTGGGCGATCAGGTCCTGCTGTTTCTGATGCGTCTTGCGCTGGGCATATTGGAGGCCGGCCATCGCCGCCGAGCGCACGCCCAGCCCGATGCCGGTGGCGACCGCCGCGTTGTCGGTGGCGCTGCTGGCGATGGCCGCGCCACCGACGCCGGCCAGATCGGCCGTGCCTTCGCGCAAAAAGGAACTGCACCCGCACGCGCCAACAGCAATCCCTATCGGCAACAGCATGGCTGGATAGCGTTTGATCATCGCTGGCTCGGATCGCTGTGAGTCGGAAGACAACACAGTGTAGCCGACTGGTCGTGAACGGGCTCTAACCAGGGCGGCTCTTGGTTTCGAGCGGGTGGCGTGGCGGGTGGTGTGAGCGGCTACGGCGAAACCGTCTCCACCTTGAACCGCACCACCCGGCGTTGCTCCCGGCTGAACTCCACGCCGATCAGGTGGATCGGCCGGCCCTCCGCCCGATATTTGTCGGGTAGCCCCGCCCCTGGACCTGCCGCAGGGCCTGGCCTTCGGGGACCAGTTCCACCACCTTGAACTCGAACAGATAAATCTGGCCGTTGAACCGCACCGTCAGGTCCAGGCGGCCGTGGCAACTGGCGTCCTCCGGGGTGAGGTCCAGCCCCAGCGCGGTGAAGTAGGCGTAGAATACATAGGGATGGGACGGGCCTCCCACGCGGGCGCGTGGGAGCCAGGCCCGAATCGGCGCCACCGCGGCGCCACGGTCGACGCGGTGGCGGTCGTCTTCGCGAGTCGTTAAA
>CALGOO010000271.1 GCA_937960715.1 uncultured Candidatus Competibacteraceae bacterium | reverse complement strand
CGATGGCCCGGTGCAGCAACGCCGCCACCACCGAGGAATCCACCCCGCCGGACAGCCCCAGCAACGCCTCGTCGTCGCCCACTTGGGAGCGGATGGCGACGATGCTGTCCTCGATGATGTTGCCGGTGGTCCACAGGGGCTCGCAGCGGCAGATGTCCAGCACGAAGCGGCGCAGGATGCGCTCGCCCTGGCGGGTGTGGGTCACCTCGGGATGGAACTGCACCCCGTACCAGCGTTTTTCCTCGTTCGCCATGCCGGCGATGGGGCAGGTCGCGGTGCTGGCGATGCGGGCAAAGCCGGGCGGCAACGCGGTCACCCGGTCGCCGTGGCTCATCCACACGTCCAGCAGGCCATAACCCTCGGTACTGGCGTGGTCCTCGATGGCGCGCAACAGTTCGGAATGGGCGTGGGCGCGCACCTGGGCGTAACCAAATTCATGGTGATCGGCGGTCTCCACCTGGCCGCCGAGTTGCACCGCCATCGTTTGCATGCCGTAACAGATACCGAGCAGCGGCGCGTTCAGATCGAACAGTTCCCGATGCATGCGCGGACCCTCGGCCACCGTGGTGGATTCCGGCCCGCCGGACAGAATGACGCCGCGCGGATGGAAGGCGCGCAGCGCGGCCGGCTCGGCGTCCCAGGGATGAATCTCGCAATAAACCCCGATTTCCCGCACCCGGCGGGCGATCAACTGGGTGTACTGGGAACCGAAGTCGAGAATGAGAATCCGGTCGAGATGGATGTCGCGGGCGGTCATGACGGCAGTCCTTCCCCCTGGTCGGAGAGGGTCAAGGCGGCGGGGGGCGGAACTCATTCCACCCGATAATTCGGGGCTTCCTTGGTGATGGCGACATCGTGGACATGGCTCTCCCGCATCCCGGCGCTGGTCACCCGAGTGAACGCCGGCTTGACGCGCATCTCGGCGATGTCCTGGCAGCCGACATAGCCCATGCTGGAGCGCAACCCGCCCATCAACTGGCCGATAATCGCCAGCACGCTGCCCTTGTAGGGCACCCGGCCCTCGATGCCCTCCGGCACCAGCTTTTCGACCGCGCTGCCTTCCTGGAAATAGCGGTCGCTGGAACCGTGCTGCTGGGTCATCGCGCCGATGGAGCCCATGCCCCGATAGGACTTGTAGGAACGGCCCTGAAACAGCTCAATCTCGCCGGGCGCTTCCTCGGTCCCGGCGAACAGGCTGCCGATCATCACCGAATGCGCGCCGGCGGCGATGGCCTTGGCCAGATCGCCGGAATAGCGCACCCCGCCATCGGCGATCACCGGCGCATCAGTATCGCGCAGCGCCTCGGCGACGTTGGCGACCGCGCTGATCTGGGGCACGCCGACCCCGGCGATGATGCGGGTGGTGCAGATCGAACCCGGCCCAATCCCGACCTTGACCGCATCGGCCCCCGCTTCCACCAGATCGCGGGCGGCGGCGGCGGTGGCGATGTTGCCACCGATCACCTGCACCCGCGGAAAATGCCGCTTGATCCACCGCACCCGGTTCAACACGTTCCGGGAATGGCCGTGGGCGGTGTCCACCACGACCACATCCACATCGGCCCCCACCAGCGCCGCCACCCGTTCCTCGGTATCGCCGCCGGTGCCCACCGCCGCGCCAGTCCGCAGCCGGCCCCATTCGTCCTTGCAGGCGTGGGGAAAATCGCTGGATTTCTGAATATCCTTGACCGTGATCATGCCGCGCAACTGAAAGCGATCATTGATCACCAGCACCTTCTCGATGCGGTGCTTGTGCAGCAGCGCCACGATTTCCTCGCGGCTGGCCCCCTCGCGCACCGTCACCAGCCGCTCCCTCGGCGTCATGATGGCGCTGACCGGCGCATCCATGTTGTGCTCGAAACGCAAATCCCGGCTGGTGACGATGCCGACCAGGCTTTCACCCTCCACCACCGGCACGCCGGAAATATGGTGGGCGCGGGTCAGGGCCCGCACCTCGCGGATGGTGGTGGTCGGCGAGGTGACGATGGGGTCGTTGATGACGCCGCTTTCGTACTTCTTGACCCGGCGCACTTCCTGCGCCTGTTTCTCGACCGGCATGTTCTTGTGGATAATACCGATGCCGCCTTCCTGCGCCAGGGCGATCGCCAGCCGCGACTCGGTCACCGTATCCATCGCCGCCGACATCAATGGGATATTGAGCGTGATGGCGCGGGTCAGTTGGGTGGTGAGGCTCACGTCCTTGGGCAACACCGCGGAATAGGCGGGAAGGAGCAGGACATCGTCGAAGGTCAGGGCTTCCTGAACGATACGCATGGCGGGCCTCGGGATTTGGCAAAAAATTAAGCGGGCTAGTCTATGCCACGACGCGCGGACGGTAAATGGTCAGCGGCCAACCAGATCCAGGGCTGTCCAAGCCATGCCTAGCTTTGGATCACTGAAACCACGTACACTGACTACGACGGCCTCCGGCGTGAAAACAACGTCCCGCCTGTTCCACCTGTTCGGGCATTGGCCCATGGTTATCCATGACGACACTTCACGGCTAATGCGGTCGGATCGCGAAACCCACACCGTCTCCCGCCTGAATCAGGCCGCGCGCGCCCTGTTGGAAGGCGAATTTCCGTCGCTGTGGGTGGAGGGCGAAGTCTCCAATCTGTCCCGCCCATCCTCCGGCCATCTCTATTTCTCGCTCAAGGACGCCAAGGCGCAGATCCGCTGTGCGCTGTTCCAGAGCCGCGCCTTCCTGCTCCGGGACTGCCCTCGTAACGGTCAACACGTGCTGGCGCGGGGTCGGGTCAGCCTGTACGAACCGCGCGGCGATTTTCAGCTCATCGTCGAATACGTGGAGGAAGCCGGCGCCGGCGCGCTGCGCCGGGCTTACGACGAACTGCGCCTCAAGCTGGAACGGGAAGGACTATTCGCGCCGGAACACAAACGGCCCCTGCCTCGCTTCCCCCACCGGATCGGCGTCATCACCTCCCCCACCGGCGCCGCGATCCGCGACGTGCTGACCACCCTGCGCCGCCGTTGTCCTGGTCTGCCGGTCCTGCTCTATCCCGTCCCGGTGCAGGGCGACGGCGCGGCGCAAGAGATCGCCCGCGCCATCCGCCGCGCCTCCGAACGCCGGGACTGCGACGTGTTGCTGCTGGCGCGCGGCGGCGGGTCGCTGGAGGATTTGCGGGCTTTCAACGAGGAAACCGTGGCGCGGGCCATTTTCGCCTGCGCCATCCCGCTGGTGACCGGCATCGGCCACGAAACCGACGTCACCATCGCCGATTTCGCCGCCGACCTGCGCGCCGCCACCCCGACGGCGGCCGCCGAATTGGCCAGTCCCGACCGGCTGGAATGGCTGCGCCAAGTCCGGTTGCTGGAAGAGCGGCTGGATTGGGCGCTGCAACGGCGGTTCGTCCATCAACGCGAGCGACTGGCGGAACTGACGCGCCGGCTCGACCGCGCGCAGCCGCGCCAGCGCCTGCGGGATCGCGCGCAACGGCTCGACGAGTTGGACCAACGGCTACGCGCGGCGGCGCGCCAGCGTCTGGAAGCCGCCGCCCAGCGTCTGCGCGGCCTGAGCGACCAGATTCACACCCTGAGTCCGCTCGCCACCCTCGACCGCGGTTACGCCATCGTGCGCCGACCAGCGGATGGTGAAATCCTGCGCCGGGCCGACGCCGTCCGCGCCGGCGATGTCGTGGAGGCGCTGCTCAGTCATGGCCGTCTGCGCTGCACGGTCACGACCATAGACAGCGCGGACTGGGCTTCGGCAAGGTCCCTTGAGTAAATGGCCCACCACCCATGCGTCGCCTCTGGTTCCTGCTCCTGATCTGCGCGCTCGGCGCCTGGTTCGCCTGGCGCGACCGGCCCATCGAACAGCCGCCCGGCGTGCTGGCGCCCGACGTTCCGCGCCAACAGCGATTGAACGCGGCGGCGCCGACCTTCCGCAAGGATCGATACGAAATCAAGGCGTTGGCGGAATTTACCATCGAGGCCCGGGTACTGGGTCGGGAAGATTACCGCTTCGACGCGGGCGCGGACCTGGCGCCGGTGGATTTGACGCTGGGCTGGGGGCCGATGTCGGACAGCGCGGTGCTGGCCCAGATCACCGTCCACCAGCGCAACCGCTTCTACTACTGGCATACCGCCACCTTTCCCATCCCGCGCCGGGAGATCGAGACGCACAGCGCCAACATGCATCTGATTCCCGCCTCGCGCGCCGTCGCCGACCAGTTGAAGTCGGTGCGCGCCGGCCAAATCGTCAGTTTAAGCGGCTATCTGGTCGACGTGCGCCGTGACGACGGCTGGCGCTGGCGCAGTTCGCTGAGCCGCGACGACACCGGAGCCGGCGCTTGCGAGCTGGTTTGGGTGAAAACCGTGGCCCTGCGCTGACGAAGCGCCGATCCGTCACCCGCGCAACCATTTCCCGCAAGCGCCGCTTCGATCCGACCTCTTATCGTATCCTCTCATTTTCCCCGCCCGCCCGCACAGGACCTTCATCATGAAACTGGAGATGATCAGCCGCTATCCCGAAACCACACCCAAGCCGACGCCCTTGCTGTTCATGCACGGTTCGTTCGCCGATGCCCGCTGCTGGGATGAAAACTTTCTCCCCCATTGCGCGCGACGGGGCTACGAAGCGCACGCCTTCAGCCTGCGCGGTCACGGTCGCAGCGAGGGTCACGAGCATCTGCACACCTGGCGACTGGCCGATTACGTCGCCGACCTGGAAAAAGCCGTCGGGACCATGCCGGCTCCGCCCGTGTTGATCGGGCACTCGATGGGCGGCATGGTGATTCAGAAATACCTGGAGAATCACGCCAGGATCGCCGGAGTGGTGCTGATGGCCTCGGTGCCGCCGCAGGGCCTGCTGCCGACCAACCTGCACATGGCAATGCGCCATCCGTTCCTGTTCCAACAGATGGCCCTGTTCTCGCTGCTCGGTCCCACCTACGGCACGCCGGAGATGATGCGGCGACTGTTGTTTTCCCAAAACATGCCGCTGGCGAAACTGCGGCAGTACTTCGATTTCGTCCAGGCCGAATCGCAGGTGGTGGCGCTGGACATGATGGGCTTGAATCCGCTGCGGTTGAATCCGCGTCAGTTGCGGATGCCCATCCTCGTGCTCGGCGCGCGCAACGACGTGTTCGTCTCGCCGGCGATGGTCGAGGAAACCGCCCGCTTCTACGGCAACGCCGAGGTGCGCATCTTTCCGAACATGGCCCACGCCATGATGATGGAACTGAACTGGCACGAGCCGGCGGATCACTTGCTGGACTGGCTGGAGCGGGCGATCAATACCCAGGCG
Organism: uncultured Candidatus Competibacteraceae bacterium; assembly: GCA_937960715.1. Classification (GTDB taxonomy): domain Bacteria; phylum Pseudomonadota; class Gammaproteobacteria; order Competibacterales; family Competibacteraceae; genus Contendibacter. Next base: position 8,694 of record CALGOO010000271.1, on the reverse strand, counting down.
GCGGCCTGACCCAACGCCCTCACCCCAACCCCAACCCTTTTCCAAGGGGAGAGGGAGTCATGTCTATCCCTCCCGCAACAGCCGCCGCAGAATCTTGCCGACGTTGGTCTTGGGCAGCTCGGTCCGAAACTCGACCCGGCGCGGGACCTTGTAACTGGTCAAACGCTGGCGGCAATGCTCGATCAGCGCCTCGGCGGTCAGCGCCGGATCCTTCCTGACCACCACCAGCTTGACCGCCTCGCCGGTCTTCTCGTCCGGCACCCCCACCGCCGCCGCTTCCAGTACCCCCGGATGCAGCGCCACCACGTCCTCGACTTCGTTGGGATAGACGTTGAAGCCGGACACCAGGATCATGTCCTTCTTGCGATCCACGATTCGGGCGTAGCCCCGCTCGTCCACGTAACCGATGTCTCCCGTGCGCAGGTAGCCATCGTCGGTCATGACCTGGGCGGTTTCCTCGGGCCGTCGCCAGTAGCCGCGCATCACCTGCGGGCCGCGAACGCAAATTTCGCCGACCTGGTCCTGGCCGATGCCCAGCTCCCGACCGCCGTCATCGCGGATGGACAATTCGGTGGAGGGTATCGGCAGGCCGATGCTGCCGTTGTATTCCGGCAAGCTCAGGGGATTGATGCAGGCCGCCGGCGAGGTTTCGGTCAGTCCATAGGCCTCGATCAGCGGCGTTCCCGTCACCTTCCGCCAGCTTTCCGCCACCGCTCGCTGCACCGCCATCCCACCGCCCAAACTGATCTTGAGGGCGCTGAAATCCAGCCGGTCGAAACCGGGCGTGTGCAATAACCCGTTGAAGAGGGTGTTCACGCCGGTGATGGCGGTGAACCGGACCTTGCCCAGTTCCTTGACGAAGCCGGGCATATCGCGTGGATTGGTGATCAGGATATTGTGACCGCCCACCTTCATGAAGGTCAGGCAGTTGGCGGTGAGCGAGAAGATGTGATACAGCGGCAGGGCGGTGATGATGGTCTCCTCGCTCGGTTTGGACACCGGGCTGAGCCAAGCCGAGGCCTGTTGCAAGTTCGCCACCAGGTTGCCGTGGGTCAACATCGCCCCCTTGGACACGCCGGTGGTGCCGCCGGTGTATTGCAGGAACGCCAAATCGTCGTGATCGAGCGGCACGTCCGCCAGCGTCTGGCCCGATCCCTCGCTCAGCGCCCGCCGAAACGGAATCGCGCCGGGGACATTCCAGGCCGGCACCAGCTTCTTGACCCGCTTGACCACGAAATTGACCAGCGGCCGCTTGGGAAACGGGAACAGATCGCCGAGTTGCGTGGTGATCACGGTCTTGACCGAGGTCTGGTTCAAGACTTCCTGCAGGGTGTGGGCGAAGTTCTCGATGATCACGATGGCGGCCGCGCCGGAATCCTTGAGCTGGTGCTCCAGCTCGCGGGGCGTGTACAGCGGATTGACGTTCACCACCACCAGACCCGCGCGCAGGATGCCGAACAGCGCCACCGGATATTGCAGGACGTTGGGCATCATGAGGGCGACCCGCTCGCCCTTGCCCAAACCGAGCGTTTGTTGCAGCCAGGCCCCGAACGCGCGGCTGAGTCGGTCGATGTCCCGATAGCGCAGGGTCACGCCCAGGTTGGAATACGCCGGCAGATCGGCGAACCGCTGGCAGCTTCTTTCCAAAATATCCTTCAACGAACCGAATTCATTCAGATCCACCTCGGCTGGCACGCCCGGCGGATATTCGCGCAACCAAATCTTTTCCATGCTGACCTCCTTTGGTTCTTATGATCCCGGCCAGGCCGGATCGTTGGAAAATAGTCCAAAACCACCCACAATTAAACGACACCCTCCCGTCGGCCCCGCTCCGCCACCCGCCCGGACCCGCGCCCGTCCTCATGAAAACCCGCGACCGCATCCTGCAAACCAGCCTGCAACTGTTCAACGAGCACGGCGAGCCCCGCATCACCACCAATCATATCGCCGACGAGTTGGACATCAGTCCCGGCAATCTTTACTACCATTTCCGCAGCAAGGATGAAATCATCGGGCTGCTGTTCCAGCAGTTCGAACGGCGGATGGACGCGGTGTTGCAAACGCCCGAGCGCCGCGTGCCGGACATGGAGGACATGTGGCTGTACCTGCACCTGGTGTTCGAAACCATTTGGGAGTACCGCTTCATCTACCGCGACCTCGACAACATCCTGAGCCGCAACAAGAAGCTGCGGACTCATTTTCGCCGGATCCTGGAGCGCAAGATCAACACCGCCACCGCCATCTGCAAGGGTCTGGTGGAGGCGGGCGTGATGGACGCCACCGGCGAGGACATCGCGGCGCTGGCTCGCAACATCGCGGTGGTGGCAACCTACTGGCTGAACTTTCAGAGCGTCCGCGCCAGCGCCAGCGCCCCTCCGGACGAGGGCAGCAACCTGGGTTTGGGGGTCTATCAGGTGCTGTCCCTGGTCGCGCCCTTCCTCAATGGGAAGGCGCGGCGGCTGTTTCAGCAGATCAGCCACGAGTATCTGGCCTAATCGACCGGGACAAGCCTCGGCCGACGCGAACCGAGGCCGGGCGGATCGATCAACGCGCGCGGCCGGTCGGCGCCGAGACGACCTCCTGCAACTGGTCCAGCACCGCGTGCAGATGCCGAGCCAGTCGACTGCGATACCGCGTCGGCGCGGTCAAATCCCGTTGATCGCGCAGGCCGGTGTAGTAATGCCGGTCGCGATCCTCCAGCACCTCCAGCCGCATCCGAACGCCATGCCGGGCCAGGATCGGCTCCAGTTCGGCCCGCCGGGCCAGTAAATCCTGACGGGTGCTCTGATAGGCGTGCTCGCACACCCAGTGCCGACCCGAGAAGCTGAAGACGTTGGTGAAGAACATCTTGGCGTCGTCGCGGTTAGGCTCGAACAGAACGATGTCGGTACGTTCGAACTCACTGTCGTATTTCTGCATGCCGACCCGCAACCGGGAATGGATCAGCGCCCGGAAGGTCTGGGACAACACCACCGGCAGGCCGCCTTCCACCAGCCGGTTCACCTGGGTCGGCCGGCCGCCCCGAACCGCCAGTCGGGCGTCGAAGGGCACCAGCGGATTGAGGCACAACAGCAAATCCAGCTCTTCCTGCAAGGCCACCGAGGCGTGCATGGTCTTTTGCAACGCGCCGTCCACGAAACAGCGGCCGTCGATCTCCACCGGTGGATACAGTCCCGGCAACGCGCTGCTGGCCTGGACCGCCCGGGAAATCGGCACATGGTCGTAGCCGGGCGCCCCGAATTTCACCGATTCGCCGGTATCGAGATCCACCGCCACCACATACAACCGGTTTGCCAGTTGGCGAAAATCGTTGGTCCGACCCGGACCGCTCCACATCTGGGCCAGATACTCGTGAATCGGCTCGTTGTCGAAAAACCCGGACGGCAACACCCGACCCAGTCGGGTCAGCGATTGCAGCAGGCTCAGGTCCAGCGGATTCTGCCAATAGCGCCAGAACGCCTCCCACAGCAGATAGGGCGCGGTTGACAGCCGCCGCCAGTACTCCCCGAATGCTGGCATCAGAAAAATCCGGGGATCGAGCGGATGCTCCTCGGATTCGTTGCTGATGAAGATGTGGCACATCTGGCCGGTCGCAAGCTGGTTGGCCAGCAACGCCGCCACCACCGCGCCCGCGCTCACGCCCACGTACACGTCGAGATCATTGAAATCGACCCCGTCCAAGGCATCGTCGAGCGCGCGCAGGGCCCCGATTTCGTAGACCAGCCCCACCGGCCCACCGCCCGCGACGGCCAGGCCAATCCGGGGACCGCTGGCTTGACGTCGAACGCTTTCGGGCTGGGTAACCAACATATGACCTCCATCGATTCCCTGGGACTGATATGGATAACTACGCGGCGTCCGGGCCCACGCGCGCCAACAGTTCGGCGATTTCCGCCTCGATCCCGGCCACCAGTTCCCCCGGCGTGGCCACCACGCCCTGATCGGTGGTGACGCCGATGGTGATGGCCCCGGCGTAACTCAGCACGCAAACGCCGATCCCGATGCTGGTGACCTGCGGCACCCAGGCCAGCACCCGCGTCACCGGCGCGTTCGCCAGATACAGCGTTTCCTCCGGCCCCGGCACGTTGGTCAACACCGCCGTCGCCTTCAACCCCAACAGCCGCAACAACCCCTGTTCCAACCAGCCGGGCAGTCCGCCGACCAGCCGGATCAGCAGCAGATTGGCCATCGCTTCCGGCGAAGCCTTGACCCGCGCCATGCGCGCGCGCACCGCCTCCAGCCGCGCCACCGGATCGACCACGTCCAGCGGCAGCTTCAGAAAAGCCACCGCAAACTGGTTACCCAGTTGAATGTCTTCCTGGTAGGGCCGCAGATTGACCGGCACCACCAGCCGCCCCATCAGCCCTGGCCGGACATCGCCCCGCGCCCGCAGATACCGGCCCAGCGCGCCGGTCACCACGGCCAGCATCACGTCGTTCACTCGCCCGCCCCAGCGCTGGCGGATGCGCGCGATGTCGTCCAGGGGAAACGGGGCCGACCAGGCCATGCACTTCTGGCCGTTCAACACCCCCCGCAACGCGGTGCGGGGCTCCGGGATCACCACGAGTTGCCGTAGCAACCCCGCCAGAAGCGCCCCACCCCACCGCAACCGCGCCAAGCCGTTGGCGAACGGTTTGGCCGTCTTGGCCGTCTTGGCCGCCAGCCGAGCCTGTTCGCGCCGTGCCTCCAGCGACGCCTCCGGCGCCGATTCTCCGTCCGAACGCGGCGCCCGGTCGGCCAGAGTCAGAAACACCCGCAACAGCGCGATGCCATCGGCGATGCAGTGATGGACCCGGAACAGCAGCGCGCAGCCCGCTCCCACGTTTTCCACCACCACGCAGTGCCACAGCGGCCGGCTCGGGTCCAGCGGCTGGCTGGCCACTTCGCCCACCAGCGTCGCCAGCGCCCGCCGATCGGCCAACTCCGGCAAGCGCCGCCGTTTGAGATGGGCGTTCAAATCGAACGCCGCATCCTCGATCCAGGCGTGGCGGCCGCCTTCCCGGACCAGCCGCTGCCGGAAGCGGGCGAACGGCAGCAAGCGCCGGGTCAACACCTCGCGCAACCGTTCGTCGGCCAGCGGTTCGGCCAGCGCCAGTAGAATCGTCACCACCATCGGCTGGTGGAGCGTATCCATCCGCGCCCAGGTCACATCGCCGCGGGTCGCCCACTCCCTCGCCGCGCTCACTCGGGCTTCACGACCGGGGAGGGTTCTGGGCGCGACCCAGCTCCTCGAGTTGCGCCTGCAAGGCATCGATCCGCTGAGTCAGCTCCCGCAGATCCTCGCGGCTGGGAATGCCAAGCTGGCCGAGCACCCGATCCAGCCGGTCCTCGAAAATCTGTTCCACCTTGTCCCAGGTCTCGACCACCCGGCCGCGCGCCTCGCCGGTCTGTTCCCTGGCCGCTTCCAACGCGCCGGCGGCGACCTCGCGGGTCCGCTCCTCGACCTTTTCGCCTTCCTTGACCAGCGCCTCGAACAGCTTGCCGCCTTCCGCGCTCACCTTGGTGAACGCTCCCAGCCCCGCCAGCCAGATCAGGTGGGCGGATTCCCGCACGGACTGGGACAACTGGCTGTCGGCGTTGCCCTTGACTTTCTTGACCATGACGATGCTCCTCCGCCGGGCGTTCGGGAGCCCAGACCAAGGACTCCCTACCCCGATTTGAGTTTATTGTGCGACCCATCGTTAGACTAAACATCCTAAAATTCGGTGGGCTTCAAGTCTCCGGTCCACCGAGCCGCTTGAGGGCGTCCTCGACCGCGCGCGAATCCAGTTCCCGCCCCCAGGGACTCATCAGGGTAATGAACAGTAGCTTTTCGAATTCGCCGGCGAAGCGGCCGATGATCGCCTCCGGATCGGCCACCAGCTTGCGATCGGCCACCAGACCGAAGTGAACGCGGTCGTTGTAGCTGAGAATGCTGACGCCCATGCCGATCTGGCCGGATTGCGGCACCCAGAACATCATCTCGGACACGCGGGACCCGCCCAGATAGATCGCTTCGCGCGGGCCGGGCACGTTGGTCATCACCGCCGAGGCCTTGTTGCTCAGCAGGTCCAGCAACGGTTGCTGCAACAGATTGGGTCCCATGCCAACGGCTCCCAGCAGACCCAGCGCCAGGATCGGCTGATAGGATTCCTTCAGTTCGTTCATCCGCCGCCGCACCTCGTACACCCGTTCCAGCGGATTGGCGATGCCCACCGGCAGCGCCAGGAACACCAGCCCAAAGAAATTGCCCAGCCGGGCGGCTTTCTCCAGCGGTCGCAGGTTGACCGGGATCAAGGCCCTCACCTGCAAATCCTCGGGGACGGGATCGCCCTGCTCGACCAGATAGTCGCGCAGCGCCCCCGCCACCGCCGCCAGCAATACATCGTTGACCGAGCCGCCCAGGGCCTTGCCGACCACCTTGACTTCGCGCAGGTTCAGCGGTTCGGCCCAGGCGACCCGCTTCGACACGCCCAGATCGCCCTTGAAGCGGGTCTTGGAATCGTCGTTCATCAGGGCCAGCCGGGCGATTTCCGCCGTCAGCCGCACGCCGTTGCGGGCGTAGTCGAGCGCGTGGGCGGGATGGCGGACGATGTCGACGCCCTCCCCCACCAGCCCACGGCCCAGCTTGAGCGTGGTGTTCACCACCCTGTCCACCGGCTCGAAAAACCGCCGGAACAGGCCCGCGTCCTCGTTTTCCTCCTTCGCCTCGGCGGCGGCGGCCGGCGTCGCCTGAGCCGCGTCAGGCGCGGAGTCGGTCAACGACAGGAGGACGTGAATCAAGGCGATGCCGTCGGCGTAACAGTGATGGATCCGCAGGATCACGGCGCTACCGCCCTGGTAATCCTCGACCAGATGGAACTGCCACATCGGTTTGGAGAAATCCAGCGGAGTGCTCATCAAGTCGCTGGCCAGGTGCTGCAATTCGGCCTTGTCGGCCCGGCCCGGCAGCGCGGTGCGCAGCACGTGTCGACTGAGGTCGAAATGCGGGTCCACCTCCCAAAAGGCGCCCGCCGCTTTCTGGACCGCCCGCTGCCCGAATCGCTGATATTTCAGAAAGCGCGACTCCACGACCTCCCGCAACCGGTCGTAGGCCAGGCGCTCGGAGAAGACCATGACTCCGGTGATCATCATCAGGTTGGTGGGACGCTCCATGCGCAGCCAGGCGGTATCGATTCCCGATACGGGCTCGCTCTGCTTTTTCTTGGGCATAAAAAAATCCAGCATCATGAATGACCAGGGATTCTAAGCCAGTGGATTACAAGGAACTTTGTTGAATTGGCCGCCGCGCCGCGCGCTTTCGTCCGCCGCGTTCGGCCCATAGCCACTCCATGCAATGAACTCTCTCGTGGTTCGGCTACACTCGTTTTCATCGTACCCATCACCGAAGGAACAACCGCCATGTCCGATCTCGCCAGCCGTTTCCAGACCGCCGTTGAGGATAGCAAGAAACTGAGCAAGCGACCCGACAACGATACCTTGTTGAAATTGTACGCCTATTTCAAGCAGGGTTCGGCCGGCGACGTCGAAGGGAAGCGGCCGGGCTTCACCGATCTGGTGGGTCGAGCCAAGTACGACGCCTGGGCCAAGCTCAAGGGCATCACGAACGAAGACGCCATGCGGCAGTACATCGACCTGGTCGAATCGCTGAAGAACGCCTGAATGCGGCGTAACCGTTCAGATCCTCTGGTGGTTTCGCCCCGTATCGATGGGTTTCGCTACGCTCAACCCATCCTACAACTCATTGTGCTTTCTTAGGATGGGTTGAGCGTAGCGAAACCCATCGCCGCGCTGTCGATTTGGGTTTCCAGCCGGTTTTTGGCGCATCCAGTCGGCAATGGCCTAGTGCTTTGTCACACTTCTAATTTAGGGTAGCGATCACGGACAATTTTAGGCAAGGTACGCCCAACGAAGGAGGGTTGGGCGATGCCAAAAAAGTATGTTGTTCGGCTAACGGATAGTGAGCGAGACCTGTTGAACAGTCTGGTCAAGAGGCAACGGGTATCGGCTCAAAAGGTGCTTCGCGCTCGCGTTCTGCTCAAGACCGATGCGGATGGACCTCACTGGACCGACGCGGCGATCGCGAACGCCTTCGACTGTCGCACGAAAACCATCGAAAACATTCGGGAGCGGTTTGTGACGGAAGGGTTTGAGATCACCCTCAACGGCCAGCCGAAGCATCGCGTGCGTGGCAAGATTCTCGACGGCCATCAAGAAGCCAAGATCATCGCCTTGCGGCTGGGACCACCGCCGCCAGGATTCGCCCATTGGACCCTACGCCTGCTCGCGGAACAGGCCGTCACGTTAGACTTGGTCGAGACAGTAAGCTACGAGACGCTGCGTAGGACCCTAAAAAAATCACTTCACGACGCGGAAGATCGCCTATTGGGTGATGCCGCCGGACGCCGATGCCGAATTCGCCGCCAGCATGGAGGACGTGCTCGATGTCTACGCCCGACCCTACGACCCCCGCTATCCCGTGCTCTGCATGGATGAGCAACCGATCCAGTTATTGAAGGAAACGCGCCTCCCCATCGTGGGGACGCCCCAGCATCCGCGTCGCGTAGACTATGAGTACGAGCGGGCGGGTACCGCCAGCATGTTTATGTTCCGCGAACCGCTGGCGGGCTGGCGGCACGTCTCGGTACGCGAACGACGGACCCAGGTGGACTGGGCCCAGGAAATGGCGCACTTCCTGCGCACGCGCTATCCCTC
>CALGOO010000270.1 GCA_937960715.1 uncultured Candidatus Competibacteraceae bacterium | reverse complement strand
AATTCGGTGTTCTGCTCGGGATCGAGCACTTCCAGCAGCGCCGAGGCCGGATCGCCGTGATACGAGGCGCCGATCTTGTCGATTTCGTCGAGCATGATCACCGGATTGGCGGTCTTGGCGTCGCGGATGGCCTGGATGAACTTGCCCGGCAGGGCACCGATGTAGGTGCGGCGGTGGCCCTTGATCTCGGCCTCGTCACGCATCCCGCCCAGGCTCAGCCGGTAGAACTTGCGATCCAGCGCGGCGGCCACCGAGCGACCGATGGACGTTTTGCCCACGCCGGGCGGACCGACCAGCAGGATGATCGAGCCGCCGACCTGGCCCTTGAGCGCGCCCACCGCCAGAAATTCGATGATGCGATCCTTGACATCCTCTAACCCATCGTGGTCGCGGTCCAGAATTTCCCGGGCGTGCTTGAGGTCGAGGTTGTCGGGCGAATAAATGCCCCACGGTAGTTCCGTCATCACGTCCAGATAGTTGCGGGTGACGGCGTATTCCGGCGAGCCGGTTTCCAGGATCGCCAGCTTGTCCAGTTCGTCGTTGATTCGCTTCAGCGCCGCTTCGGGCACCTGCCGGGTGGTCAACCGCTCGCGAAAGCGGTCGACGTCGGCGGTACGGTCGTCCTTGGCGATGCCCAACTCCTGCTGGATGGCCTTGAGCTGCTCGCGCAGGAAGAACTTGCGCTGGTGCTCGCTCATCTTCTCCTCGACCTGCTTGCGGATGTGGGTCTGAAGCTTGGCGACTTCCAGTTCCTTCTTGATCAGCACGATGACCTTCTTGAGCCGTTCCAGCACTGGCGCGGTGGCCAGAATCTCCTGCAATTCCTCCTTGGTGGCGGTGGTCAGGCTGGCGGCGAAATCGGCCAGCGGCGAAGGATCATGGGTGTTGAAGCGGTTGAGGAAGAACTTCAGCTCCTCGGAATACAGTGGATTGAGCGGAATCAGTTCCTTCAGGGTGTTGATCACCGCCAGCGAATAGGCCCGCAGTTCCTCGACGTCGGCCGCGTCGTCCTCGCTCAGATACTCGACCTGGACGTGGTAGGGCGGTTCGTGGGATAGCCAGTTGACGATGCGAAATCGCTTCAGACCCTGGGCGATGAATTGCAGGCGGCCTTCGTTACGGGCCAACTGGTGCATCCGAGCGGCGGTGCCGACCTCGTGAAAATCGTCGGGGCCGGCCTTTTCCGCGCTGTCGGGCTTGACCAGGATCAGGCCGATGACCCGCTGCTCGCGATTGGCGGCGGCCTCGATGGTGGGCAGCCAGGGCTCTTCGTTGAGCAGCAGCGGCAACGCCTGGGCCGGAAAGAAGGGCCGTTCGGACAGCGGCAGCAGGTACAGGGTCGTGGGCAGAATGTCGGCGGCGGCGACAATGGTGTTGGTGGCGGGCGCGTCGCCTTCGTCGTCCTCGCGCACGACTTCGACTTCAAGGGCTTCGGGTTCGGCTTCGTGATCGGTCATGGTGGTTCCGCGGCTAAGGGGCTTGCGTCTTAAATGCGGGCGGGGCGGGTCATTATCAAGGGCGGGATCACCGACCAAAACAGCCCTGATTCGGTTTCACGGTCCGGTCTTGCGCAGCTCGATATGCCGGAACCAGCCGCTGGCCAACGCCGGCCGGTCGGATACGACCTCCAGCCCCGACACTTGGGTCAACGTCTCCTCGAACACGACATCGGTGCGGGTGGCCAGCAGCCCCAGCAATGGACTGACCAGCCGCCGCAGTGGGGCTTTCCGGCCCGGTCGCAGGAATTTGTCGAGGATCAAGGCCCGGCCGCCGCGCCGTAACACCCGCGCCGTCTCCGCCAGAACTCGTTCGGGATGCGGCGTGACCGCCAGAATCAGATGCAGCACTACCGTATCGAACACAGCGTCGCCATAGGGCAGGCGACGAGCGTCGCCTTCGTCGAGCTGGATGTCCAGGTTCAGGGCAGCGGCCTTGCGCCGGGCGCGCGCCAGCATCGCCGGGGTCAGGTCAATGCCCGTGTAGTGCGGTCCCTGTCGTAGCAGCGGCAGATCCAGCCCGCTGCCGATACCGACCAACAACACCTCGGCGTGCGGTCCCTCCCACAGGCGCCGTAAGCTATCCCGTCGCGCCCTCGCGGTGAACGGGGCCACGAACGCATCGTAGACGGGGGCGAGCAGGGTATAGCTGTAGCGCAGCGTGGCTCGACTTTCCCACTCAGACGGCATAGCACAGTACCTCGTGTTAGAAGCGGTCTAAAAACGCCTCTTAGGCGTTCCAGCACGGAACTGAGGAGGGGCGTTTAACACCCCCACACGATGATGCGTCGGCCCTGGTGGGTTTCCTCACGGCGGTAGATTTTTTCGTCCCACGGCCGGGCGCTGCGGTCGAAGATCACCAGATGGCCGGCGCGTTCGCCCAGCCGGTCGAGGTACTGGCCGGTCTGTTCCAGCCCCTCGGCCAGGGTGCGCTCCAGGGTTTTGCGCCGAATTTTCAGTTCGATCACGATCTTTTGCACCCCGCCGGGGTAGCGCCAGATCACCAGTAGATCGGTGCGGCCCCGCCCCAGCCCGTATTCCCGCTCCACCCGGCCGCCGCCATTGACGATCCGTTGCAGGAAGGCTTGCAGCAGCAGTTGGGGGCCGGCTTCCTGGTAGTCGAACCGTTGCAGCCAGTGTTCGGAATGCTCGCGGAAGAAGTCCTGGAAGCCGGCCAGTAATTTATCGTCGTCCAGCCGGCCGTCGGGACGCAAGTACCAAGTGGTTTGCTGGCTGGCTTCGAGATCGAGTTGCTGAACGTAGGTCAGTTGCCGGGGGATGATTTCGCGGTAGGTGGCGTTGGCGATGGCCAGGTGGCCGTTGATGCGGTCGATCAGTCCCAAATCCAAAACGTACTGAACATCCTCATCGCTGGCGGCGGTTTGCAGTTGCTCGCCGCTCAACAGCGGCTCGATCACCCGCCGCACGCGCGCCTCCCGAAGCTTGTCAGCCAACTGATCGAGATGGGTTTCCCGGCGCAGGATCAATGCCTCCTTGGCCTCGTCCAGCAACTCGGCGGTGATGGGCTGGGTGCGATCCCGACCCGCCGGTAGCCGAAAACAGGTTTCATAGCCCAAGGCGTTGACCAGCCACGGCTGGCCCCGGCTCAGGTCCCAGGCCCGCGCCAGGGCGTCGTCGGTGAACGGCTGGCCGGTCTCGGTGGTATGTTCGGCATAGAGCGCGGCCATCTCGTCCACCGTGAAGTTGCCCAGCCGTAGCGATTCGGCCTTGATATTGAAGGCGCTGCCGCCGGTGATGATCTCCTTCGTGCTGCCGGAATGAATCCGGTAGTCGCGCACGTCGCGGACGCCGCAGAGGAGGACGCTCTGGGGAAAGCCGGCCGGTCGGTCGGCGTAGCCGGCCCGCAGTTGGCGCAGCACGGCAATCAGGGTGTCGCCAATCAGGGCGTCGATTTCGTCGATCAGCACCACCAGCGGTCGGTCGCTGACCTGACTCCAGCGGCTGAGTAACGCTTGCAGCGCGCCATACTCGCCGGCCTGCTCCAGTAATGGCTCGGTGGCCACTTGCGCCAGCTCGGCCGATACCCTTTCCGCTTGCATCCGACAGGCATAGAGCATGGCCCGCATCGCCTCCTTGACCTTCTCGCGCGCCGCCTGAGCGATTTCGATGTTGACGTAGACACAACGGTAGCGGTTGCCAGCGTTGAGATACTCGCGCAGCGCCAGCAGGCAACTGGTCTTGCCGGTTTGGCGGGGCGCGTGAAGGATGAAATATTTCTCCTGTTCGATCAGCGGCAACAGGCTGTCCAGGTCGATCCGTCGCAAGGGATCAAGGGCGTAATGTCTGGCCGGATTGACCGGCCCGGCGGTGTTGAAAAAGCGCATGGGATTCTCCAAGGGGCGTATCTCCCCATTTATATACAGACGATTCTATTAAATTACACTTTAATGGTTCATAGCATTTGAAATGCACCTCAATCAGCACGATTGTTCCAGTGCCTTCCGTTCGTTTTGTCTCAGTGTCTCAATATTGATTTATGTACCCCCCGTTACATTGTAAGACTTATTTTCAAGATAACCGTCGCTTCCCCGCCATTTTCCCGCCCGGTGGCGTCCGACCGATGATCCAGATCACGGAGAGCATGACATGACTCGCTTACGCATTGCCCATGCGGGCCGATTGGCCGCGTTGCTGTTGCCTGGCCTGGCCGTCGCCGCCGGGCTGAACGATATCGGCGTCACTCAATGCGCCAACCTCACCCAGAACGGCCTGGCTTGTCCGCAAACCAGCTTTCCCCGCCAGGATGCCGAAACCGGCCGCGATGCCCAGGCCGGCTTGCAAAAGGCCGGCGGCGGCTCGGCCGGGTTTGACTTCACCACGCTGAGTGGAGGCTGCGTGCGCGACAATGTGACCGGGCGGGTGTGGGAGGTCAAGACCGACGACAACGGCTTGCGCGACAAGGACTGGACCTATACCTGGTACAACCCCGACCCCGCCACCAATGACGGCAATGTCGGCAGACTGGGTTCCAACACCTGCGGCGGCTTCCTCGGCAACCAGTGCAATACTCAGGCTTACGTGACTGCGGTGAATGCCCTGAATCCCGCCCTGTGCGGCTTCACCGACTGGCGCATGCCCACCGGCGAGGAACTGCGCACGATCGTGGATTACTCGCGCTCCAACCCGACCATTGATACCGGCTACTTCCCGAACACGGTTTCCAATTGGTATTGGTCGGCGTCGCCGGATGCCCCCGATGCCCGCAGCGCGTGGGTCGTGGACTTCGGCTATGGCGACGGCGCCATCTTCAAGAGCTGGGACTACGCCGTGCGGTTGGTGCGCGGCGGGCAGTGGTTTTGAGTTTTGGGTTTCGGGAAATTCGCTGAATGGCTCTGCCTCCTCATAAAGGCTCCGGTCTCAACCAACAGACCTTGTGGCGCGACGCGACCCGCTTGTTGCGGTTGATCGAAGATGCGGTGCGACGCTTCCCGCGCTACCACAAATACACTCTGGGCAGCGATTTGCGCCGCCAGGCGATGGGGGTCTGTCGGCTGATCCTGCGCGCCTGGCACGCGCGGGACGACCGGGCGCGGCAGATCGACCGGCTGGTGCTGGCCGTGGATGATCTGAAGCTGATGGTGCAGTTGGGCAAGGAGATTGGCGCCTTTGCCAGTTTCAGCGAGTTTCAGGCGGTCGCCGAACTGGCGGTCGCCCTGGGTCGCCAGAGCGGCGGGTGGCGGCGGCGGGCCGGTCAGCAGCCGTCCCCGCAAAGTTAACGTTGCGGGGACGGCGCGTGCCGAGATCACTGTGCGCCCACGCCCCCCGCTATAGGCAGGGCTGCTGGATTCTGTGGATGAAGTGGCTGGCCAGGTCGAACCACCCCGCCCCTTCGGGGCACCCCTCCTTGAAAAGGAGGGGATCACTGCGCAGCGTTGTTTTTCCCCTCCTTTTCAAGGAGGGGTGGCGCGCAGCGCCGGGGTGGTTGGATCGGCGTGGCTGGTTTTTCCCACCGGACTTAGCAGTCCTCCGCAGCCGGGGAAAACGATACAGGGGTTCCTAGCTACGTGGATGATTTCGTGCTACTGCATCCGGACCCGAACCAACTCCGGCTCTGGCGGGACGCCATCGCCGAATTTTGACAGCGCGAGCTGAAGCTGGAACTCAAGGATGCGGGCCGGCTGGCGCCGGTTTCCCAGGGCATTGATTTTCTCGGCTACATCGTGCGGCCTGGCTACCGGCTGGTGCGCCGCCGGGTGCTGGGCCACCTGCGCGACCGGTTGCGCCAGACCGGCCAGCGCCTGCATCGCCCGCTCGACGGCGGGGTCCAGCACCGGCTGACTCGTCCAGCGGGCGAACGCCTGCGGGCCAGTCTGTCCAGCGCGCTGGGTCATGGCCGCCATGCCTGCTTTGCCAATAGCTGGCGGCGCGTGTGGCGGACCGAGCCGTGGCTGGCGGAGTGGTTCTCCCCTCCTTGGCCAAGGAGGGGTGGCCCGGAGC
>CALGOO010000269.1 GCA_937960715.1 uncultured Candidatus Competibacteraceae bacterium | reverse complement strand
TGGTGGTGATCGACGAACTGGCCGACATGATGATGATCGTCGGCAAGAAGGTGGAGGAACTGATCGCGCGACTGGCGCAGAAGGCGCGCGCCTCCGGCATCCATCTGATCCTGGCCACCCAGCGGCCATCGGTGGACGTGATCACCGGGCTGATCAAGGCCAATATTCCAACCCGGGTCGCGTTTCAGGTGTCGTCGCGGGTGGATTCCCGCACCATTCTCGACCAGATGGGCGCGGAGCAGTTGTTGGGCCATGGCGACATGCTCTATCTGCCGCCGGGCACCGGCTTGCCACAGCGGGTGCATGGCGCGTTCGTGGACGATCACGAGGTTCCGCGCGTGGTGGACTATCTGCGGCAGACCGGCACCCCAGATTACATCGACGATGTGCTGGCCGAACCCCGCGAGGAGACCGACGGCGGGGAGGATGTCGACAACGGCGGGCGCGGCGGGGAAAGCGATCCGCTGTACGACGAGGCGGTGCGCATCGTCACCGAATCGCGGCGAGCCTCGGTGTCCGGGGTGCAGCGCCGGTTGCGCATCGGTTATAACCGGGCGGCGCGGCTGGTCGAGGAGATGGAAAGCGCGGGGGTGGTGGGGCCGGTGCAGACCAACGGCAGCCGCGAGGTGCTGGCGCCGCCCCCGCCGTAGGGTCGGGCTTGGCGGTGGTTTTGGGGCCTGGGAGTGTTCCAGGCCATCGTCTCAATAGGGTTTCACAGTTCACGAGCCTTGTCTTGGTGAATTCTGCCCTTGCCTTTTCAATCAGGCTATCGAATTTTCCGGCTTTAAAGTCCGCGCTGATTTTTTGATCCCACAGTTCATCTTCAAGCTGAAGAAACCAGTCTCGAAGCTTTGAGAAATCTTCAGTCGGTAGATTGCGGAGTAAATATTTTTATAGAGTTAGCTGTGGTTTATGAGCATTTACGGCATCACTGCCTTAACAACTGGATTAGCCGCTGCCCCCCAGCAACGCGATACACTGTTCCCGTAGCCATTGATTCGCCGGGTCGTGCTCCGCGTTGGCGTGCCAGTACAGATGCACGTCCAGCGGTGGGGTGAGCAACGGAAACGGCACGATCCGGTTGCCGAACTGAGCATTGGCGATCCGCGCGTACTGTTCCGGCATGGTCAGCAGCCAATCGGTTTGACTGACCACCCGGCAGGCCGCGAAATAATGCTGGCAGCGCAGGCCGATCCTCCGCCGATACCCCTCCCGGTTCAACTCGAAATCCTCCAGTCCCCGGCCCTGGCGGCGCGACGAGACCAGAATATGCGTCTGGTCGAGATAAGCCGCCAGCGTCGGTTCGTCCCCAATCGTCGGATGTTCCGCCCGAGCCATGACGATCAGCCGGTCCTGGGAAACCCGGGTCTGGCGAATCGCATCGCCCACCGGCAAGGGGATGTCCAGCGCCAGATCAAGCGCGCCGGCCGCCAGATCGGCCTCCAGCGCGCGGCGGTCGGTGCGCACGCTGCACAGTTCGATCCCCGGCGCCTCGTTCTGAATCGTTTGGACCAGCGCCGGCAGGATCGTGGCCTCGAACACGTCGCGCAGCCCCAGATGAAACCGGCGCTGCGTCTGGCGGGGGTCGAAGGGCTGGCTTTGCCGCGCGCTCAGTTCCAGGGTTTGCAGCGCCTCCCGCACCGGCCCGATCAGATTGCGGGTCAGCGGGGTAGGGACCATGGCCGCACCCTGGCGCACGAACAGCGGGTCCTTCAGCAACTCGCGCAACCGCCCCAGCGCATGACTAATCGCCGGCTGGCTCAGCTTCAACGCCTGGCTGGCGCGGGTGATGTTGCCTTCCCGGTGGATCGCGTCCAGCACCACGAACAGGTTCAAATCGATGCGGCTAATATGCATGAAATGGATTATACCGTATTCAAACTATTCATTGGGTTGATCGAAAGGGGTGGGGTAGGCTACATCCAAGTACCCACCAGAGACCGCTTCCATGGACTTCGCCTATTCGCCCAAGGCGCGCGATTCCCTCGAACGCCTGACCGCCTTCATGACCGAGGAGGTGCTGCCCGCCGAGCCAATTTACCAACGGCAACTCGTTCACGGCCCGGACTGGACCCAGTGGCGACAGCCGCCGATCATGGAGGAACTGAAGGCCAAGGCCAGGGCTGCGGGGCTGTGGAACCTGTTTTTGCCGGAAGCGGAGTACGGTCCCGGCCTGAGCAACGCCGATTACGCGCCGCTGGCCGAACTGACCGGCCGCTCGCCGCTGGCGCCGGAAATCTTCAACTGCAACGCGCCGGACACCGGCAACATGGAAGTGCTGGTCAAGTACGGTTCCCAGGCGCAGAAGGAAACCTGGCTCGAGCCGTTGCTGGCCGGCGCGATTCGCTCCGCGTTCTGCATGACCGAGCCGGCGGTGGCTTCCAGCGACGCCACCAACATGCGGGCCACCGCCATGATCGAGGGCGACGAGGTGGTGCTGAACGGCCGCAAGTGGTGGAGTTCCGGCATCGGTCATCCCCATTGCAAGGTGGTGATTTTCATGGGGCTGACCGACCCGACGGCGGACAAGCACCGCCAGCATTCGATGGTGCTCGCGCCGCTGGACGCGCCGGGCATCCAGATCGAGCGGATGTTGCCGGTGTTCGGGGCCTACGACGGGCCGTTCGGTCACGGCGAAGTCAGTTTCACCCACGTGCGCCTGCCGCTGGACGCCATCATCGCCGGGCCGGGCCGAGGTTTCGAGATTGCTCAGGGTCGCTTGGGGCCGGGCCGGATTCACCACTGCATGAGAGTCATTGGCGCGGCGGAACGGGCGCTGGAACTGCTGTGCCAACGTTCGATGAGCCGGGTCGCTTTTGGCCAGCCGCTGGCGTGGCTCGGCGGCAATCCCGACGTGGTGGCCGACTGCCGCATGGCGATTGAACAAGCCCGGTTGTTGACCCTGAAGGCGGCGTGGCTGATGGACACGGTCGGGGTCAAGGGGGCGATGAGCGAGATTTCGCAGATCAAGGTGATCGCGCCCAGCATGGCGCAGCGGGTGATCGACGCCGCGATCCAGATCCACGGCGGCGCCGGCCTGTCCAACGACTTCGCGTTGACCGCGCTGTATGCCTACGCCCGGGTGCTGCGCATCGCCGACGGGCCGGACGAGGTGCATCGCAAGCTGATTGCGAAGCTGGAATACCAGAAGCAGCAAGCCAAATTTGGCCGGACGGTCTGAGAGCCTATATGAAAGCTAAGATATTGATTGTGTGAGAATCGTAGGGCGGGTTAGGGCGTCAGCCCGTAACCCGCCGATTTGGCTGCGGTTTCGGCGGGTTACGCTTCGCTAACCCGCCCTACACCTTGCTTTGGAGAACAACATGGAATCCCTGATCGATCAGCCCAGTTCGGTGCGCAAGGGCGAGGAACTCAACGTGACCAAGGTGGATGCCTTCATCAAAGCCCATCTGCCTGGCCTGACCGGAACCCCGGAAATTCGCCAGTTCGCCGGTGGGGCGTCGAACCTGACCTATCTGCTGCGTTATCCCGACCGTGATTTGATCCTGCGCCGGCCGCCATTCGGCCACAAGGCCAAGTCGGCGCACGACATGCTGCGCGAAGCCAGGATCATGACCGCGCTGAAGCCGGTCTATCGCTATGTGCCGACCGTGGTAGCCATTTGCGATGATCCGGCGGTGATGGAGGCCGATTTCTACGTGATGGAGCGGATCAACGGTATCATCCTTCGCCAGGATTTGCCGGAGGGCCTGAACCTCGGCGTTGCGGACACCCGCAAGCTGTGCCTGAACGTCATCGACCGGATGATCGAGTTGCATCGGGTGGACTGCCAGGTCGCCGGGCTGGACAGCCTGGGCAAGGGCGAGGGCTACGTGCGCCGCCAGATCGAGGGCTGGATCGACCGCTATCGCCAGGCCAGGACCGACGATGTGGGTGATTTCGAGACGGTCATAGCCTGGCTGAAGGACAAAATGCCGGCCAATGACGTAGCCACCTGCCTGATTCACAACGATTTCCGCTTCGACAACGTGGTGCTCGATCCCACCAACCCGTTTGAAGTCATCGGGGTGCTGGACTGGGAAATGGCCACGCTCGGCGATCCGCTGATGGACTTGGGCAACACCCTGGCGTACTGGGTGCAGGCCGACGATGACGCCCTGTTCCAGCAAGTGCGCCGCCAGCCGACCCATTTGCCGGGGATGCTGACCCGCCAGGAAGTGATCGAGTATTACGGCGGCAAGACCGGCTATCGGGTGGACAACTTCGATTTTTACGCTCTGTACGGCCTGTTCCGGCTGGCGGTGATCGTGCAACAGATCTACTACCGCTATTTCCACGGTCAGACCAAAAACCCGGCCTTCGCCGGTTTCGGTCATATCGGCCGCTACCTGGAAAAACGCTGCCAGCGGCTGATCGCCGCGTCGAAGCTTTGAATCTGGAGCAACCGGGCATGAGTACGGTTGTTCTGGTGCGTCACGGTCAGGCCAGCTTCGGGGCCGACGATTACGACCGGCTGTCGCCGCTGGGCGAGGAACAGGCGCGGCTGCTGGGCGGCTGGGCCAGGGACTGTGGTTTCGACCTCGGCCAGGTCGCGCTGGGCACGGCCCGCCGCCACCGCCAGAGTGCCGAGCAATGCCTGACCGCCTACGGCGCGGGGCCAGCGGCCCAAGACTGGATCGTGGATGCGGGGTTCGACGAGTTCGACCACCACGAAGTCATGATCCGCTTCCGGCCGGACCTGGCCGCACCGGGCGCGCTCGGCCACTTCTTGACGCAATCCGATCACCCGCACCGCGCTTTTCAACAGATGTTCGCCGCCGCCGTGGCTCGCTGGATCGGCGGCGCGCACGACGGCGACTACCGTGAATCCTGGCCGGCGTTTCGGCAGCGTTGCCAGGCGGGTCTCGACCGGCTGATAGCGACGGTGGACCCCGCGCGGGCGGTGTGGGTGTTCACCTCCGCCGGCACGATCGGCGCCCTGCTGCAAGGCGTGCTGGCCATTCCCGACCAGCGGATTTTCGAACTCAACTGGGCGCTGGTGAATACCGGCGTGACCCAACTGCACTGCCGGCCCGGCCGGGTGAGCCTGGGCACTCTCAACGGCCAGGCGCATCTGGAACGGCGGCGGCGGCCCGCGCTGATCACCTATCGCTGACCCCCCTCACCCCAGCCCCTCTCCCGCTGGGAGAGGGGAGAGCAGCCTAAGGAAATTGATGATGACGATTCCCAATCCCTTTGATCTGAGCGGCAAAATCGTGGCGGTGACCGGCGCCAGCCGGGGCATCGGCCAGGCCATTGCCCAGCTTCTCGCGGCGCAGGGCGCGCATGTGATCGTGTCCAGCCGCAAGCCGGACGATTGCCAGAAAGTGGTCGAGACCATTCAGGCCGCTGGCGGTTCAGCGGAAGCCATCGGTTGCCATATCGGCGAGATGGACCAGATCGGCGCGTTCTTCAAGACCGTGGAGGAGAAGCACGGCCGGCTTGACATCCTGGTCAACAACGCCGCCACCAATCCATATTTGGGTCCCATCATGGACACCGACCTGGATGCTTTCCAGAAAACCGTGGATGTGAACATTCGCGGCTACTTCTTCATGTCGGCGAATGCCATCAAGCTGATGGCGAAAACCGGCGGCGGCGCGATTGTGAATGTCGCCTCGGTCAACGGCGTGATTCCCGGTCCGCTTCAGGGCATCTACTCGATTACCAAGGCGGCGGTGATTTCGATGACCCACGCCTTCGCCAAGGAGTGCGCGCCGCTGGGGGTGCGCGTCAACGCGCTGCTGCCGGGCGCGACCGACACCCGGTTCGCCGCCGCGCTGGTCAACAATCCGGCGATTCTGAAGCAGGCGTTGCTGCACATTCCCGCGAACCGGGTGGCGCAGCCGGAGGAAATGGCCGGCGCGGTGCTGTATCTGGTTTCGTCGGCCGCCAGCTACACCACCGGCGCTTGCCTGCCGGTGGACGGCGGTTATCTGCTGGTGTAGCCGAGGGCGCTTTCCATGAAAGAATTGCAAGGCAAGGTCGCGGTCATCACCGGCGCGGCGGAAGGCATTGGCCGGGCGATTGCCGAACAGGCGGCGGCCAAGGGCATGAAACTGGCGCTGGCCGATATTGCGGAAGCCAAACTCAACGAAACCGTGGCGGCGTTGCGCGCAGGCGGGGCGGAAGTTGAAGGCGTCCAGATGGATGTGTCCAGGGCCGAGCAGGTCGAAGCCCTGGCCGCGCGGGCGTTTGAACGCTTCGGCAGCGTCCATCTGCTGGTCAACAACGCCGGCGTGGCGCTGGCCAAATCGGCTTGGGAAACCACCCCCGCCGACTGGGACTGGGTGCTGGGGGTGAATCTGTACGGCGTGATTCATGGCATCCAAGCGTTCGTGCCGAGGATGCTGGAGAACGGCGAGGAAGGCCATATCGTCAACACCGCCTCGGTCGCGGGCCTGATCTCGCAGCCGGCGATGGCCGCCTACAACGTCAGCAAGTTTGGCGTGGTGACCCTGACCGAGGGCCTGCATCACGATCTGACCCTGCGCAAGACTCGGCTCAAGGCGTCGGTGCTGTGTCCGGGCTGGGTCAGAACCCGCATTGCCGAGGCCGAGCGTCATCGCGACGCCGATCAGCGCACCGACCCCAGCCAGCTCGATCCGGTTACGACAAAGACCGGCCTGACCATGTTCAAGGCGGTCCAGCAGGGCATCGCGCCGGAGCAGGTGGCCGAGGCGGTGTTTACGGCGGTCGAGAATGGGCGGTTCTACATTTTTACTCACCCGGAAAGCAAAGCCGGCGTCGGCGTCCGCATGGAAGATATCTTGCGGGAGCGGCCGCCGACGCTGGTGTCGGTTTGAAGGGGGAGCTATGAGTCTCCGTTCGCTGGCGAGTGGCGAATGGGGATGAACAGAGGTAACTTACTGATTTTTAGGCTAGGATGATAGTCTTTCAGCGGTTGTCAGGATGACTAGACAATGTGCCCCTTGGGAACTGACCAGATGTTGGGCTGGAAAGAACCGATATAATAATGACGATACTTAACCGGATGATTTTCAGCTATGCCATCTAACCTTGGAAATCAGATCAATCTTTTTGCCAGCAATGAATCCAGCGCCACGCTGGGATTTGAAACGGCGCTATGGCAAATCGCTGATAAACTGCGTGGCCATCTCGATGTTTCTCAGTATAAGTATCTAGTTTTAGGGCTGATTTTCCTGAAATCACTCGCTGATTTGGTCGATGCGGGACGTGATTCCCCATGGATTCTTCCCGATGGTGCGCTTTGGTCATCATTGCTCCAACGTACCGATGACAAGGAAATTGCCGCTCGCATCGATGAAGTTTTGGAATTTGTCGAGCAACACAATCCAGCTTTAAGAGGAGCGTTACCGAAAGATTTTCAGAGAAGCGGTTTGAAGCCACCACAAATCCAATCACTATTGGATGCGCTTACAAAAACTGATTTTAGCTCAAGTCATGGGGGGGGTAAGGATATCTTGGGTCGTGTCTACGAGTACTTCCTTGGACAGTTTGCTAGAGCCGAGGGTAACCGTGGTGGAGAATTCTACACGCCTCATTGCGTTGTGAATCTGCTGGTGAAGATGTTGGCTCCCACCCATGGCGTGGTTTACGATCCCTGCTGCGGTTCCGGGGGGATGTTCGTGCAGTCACAACAGTTTGCTGAAGAACATGGTAACGACCAAACCAGTCTTCGCCTTTTTGGACAGGAATCTAATCCTGCCACATGGCGCTTGGCGCGGATGAACATGGCAATCCGGGGGCTGAATGCAAATCTGGGTCAGATTAGTTCTGATACTTTCGCCCACGATTTACACGATAACTTAATGGCGGACTACATTATCGCTAATCCACCATTCAATCAAAAGGACTGGGGAGGAAAGCGCCTGCGTAGCGACAAACGCTGGAAATACGGTATCCCTCCCGAAGGTAACGCCAATTATGCATGGATTCAGCACTTTATATCACACCTTTCTCCAGAAGGTATGGCTGGTTTTGTATTGGCTAATGGCGCATTGACTTCCAATACTTCCGGGGAAGGCCATATTCGAAGGTTGATCATCGAAAATGATCTGGTTGATTGCATGGTTGGATTGCCTAGCCAGCTTTTTTACTCAACACAAATCCCGGTATCGCTCTGGTTTATTGCCAAGGATAAAAGTGGAATTGGACAGGGTAGTCATCAACGATTCCGGGACCGACGTGGGGAGTGTTTGTTCGTGGACGCACGATCCTTTGGGGTGATGGTTGATCGTACCCACCGAGAGTTAACTGAAAGAGAAATAAATAAAATTGTTAGCGCCTATCATAATTGGCGAGGAGATGGAGATACGGCTTATAGCGATATTCCGGGCTTCTGTCGATCTGTCAGCGGGGAAGAAGTAGGACGTCATAAATACGCTCTTGTGCCTGGAAGATATGTTGGTTTTGATCGGGCATGTATTGGTGAAGTCGACATGGATAGACTTCGCATCGAGCTGACGGAGATCAAGGGTATGTTGCTTGCGGTAGACCAATCCGCGAAACAGACGCTCAATTTACTGGAAGAACTTGTCGATGGCTGAACCATTCCTTGAATGTCCTTCTCATTGGCGAAAAGGTACTCTCGAACCTGACTCCAAGGGGGGATTGATCGTTGCGGCCGATACGGGAACGACGCCTAAAACCGAGGTTGAGAGATATTGGGATGGCGATATTCCCTGGCTGACTCCAAAGGAAATATCCCGTCGTCGGGGAGGAATTTTTGTGTCGACAACGGAACGAACGGTTACCCGTGAAGGGTTGGTCGAGTCGTCTCTCAAGTTACACCCAGCAGGGACTGTCATGCTTACCAAGCGTGCGCCTGTCGGTATGGTGGCGGTTAATACAACTCCCATGACTGTGAATCAAGGATTTTTAGCTTTCACTTGTGGACCTTACTTAAGAGCAACTTATCTAGCCTACTGGCTGATCGCTAACAGACCCTATCTTGAACAGGTTGCGAATGGTTCAACTTATCCAGAGCTTTATGTCGCTGATCTGTTTGAATTTGAAATTTCCGTTCCCCCATTGGAATATCAGGATCAAGTGATAGAAGTTATTAAGGCATTACAGTTTGCAGCCATGCTGGCGCTACCCATGGAGCAAGCCTTAGGTGACTCTACCCAGATTAAAAAAATTCATGCTTATCGGGACCGGATGGAGGATCTGGTTCAAAAGATACTTATTCTTCTGCTTTCTGGAAAACTGGATGTACGGCATGTGGGATCGAAAATATGGATGAGGGGTTTTAAATGAGAAGAATCCTTGAAAATATTCCACTACTTTGTTTGGAAAATGGGTGCCTAAGACTTGTTGGTCACCAGGGGAAATGCTCTACGACTCCGGTCGAAGCATGGGCTTTCATGAAAGAGAAGGATAAAGATAAGCTCAGCAAGGCAGGCTATGCAACTCCACGTGGTGGTGCAAAAGGGGCCTATCAGAATCATGTTTATAGGAATAGCCGAGTCATTATTCCATACGAGAAACTGGCTTTGATTCCAGATATATCCATTTATAAAAACGACTATGTTTTGCGTGTATTGCCAGAGCAGTGTTTTGAAACCGCTGGTGAACTTAAAAATCAATTCAGCTTAGTGGATTCAGAAGCTGCTATTGGTAAAAACGCGTTTGTTTTATACCGAAGCCATGACGTTTTCGAGAAACTTCCACCTCTTGCAGATTGGCATGTGCGATATTTGGAAAAACCCGATGGAACCCGGATAGATCGACGTGTAAAGGATGCTATGGATCGGGGGCATTATATACTTCGGTTGCCTAAAGTTGGAGGTGGGAAAACCATTACCAAACCCGAACGTATTGAAGGCCCCCCGCAGGGAATATTTGCGCCTGAATATGCCGATGCGGATACCAACTTTCTTTGTCAAGTTGTTCTTGCATGGCAAATTATTCATACAGTCGATAGTCCCTATTTGACCAGCCAAGCCGCTCATATTCAGGCAATTTTGAAATCGCTATCATTGCTTGAGTACCAAATCTATGAGAATAGAGGCATCGTAAATAATACCTTCACCTCTTGTCCTTTATGTCTGCGTCCGATTCGTTATAGTGAACTACATGAGATGCTCAGGCTTGAAGATGAAAGCGGTTTGATGAATGCTGCCGAACAAATTGAAGGTGCTACTCGTTCCACGATCGTTAACCTGTTTCATTTCCATCCATTGGTCTATGAACAACTTGAGCATATACCTCAACAGGTAGCATGGGGTCATGCGACTTGCAACACCAAGCTCGGTCAGCGACGCTGCTATACCTTGCAGGAGTTGATGGATATGAACAATAAGGTCGGGGTACTTCATGGGGAGCAATTCGAGTCGTTTGGATGGATCAGTGATAACCAGGAAATGATTCGAAGCCCCGGCGGTGCTGTTTGGATTCAAATCACTATAGATGCTTCGACTCTGGCGCCATCCTAACCCCCGATGGATGAAAGGCGGGGTTCTCTCTTTAGCCAGTCCCGGTTTTCGCCAGCAATGCCTTCGCCACTTTGGAAGCGGGCGGTCGTTTCAGCGCCTCGCCGATGAACGCGGCGGCGTCTACCAAGGCGTCAAGGTTGACGCCAGTCTCAATCCCCAGCCCGTTCAGCAGGTAGATCACGTCCTCGGTGGCGACGTTGCCGGACGCACCGGCCGCGTAGGGGCAACCACCCAGCCCGGCGATGGAAGCGTCGAACGTCGCCAGGCCCAGTTCCAGCGAGGCGTAAATATTGACCAGCGCCTGCCCGTAGGTGTCGTGGTAATGGCCGGCCAGGCAATCCATTGGCGCCGTCCGGGCCACGGCTTCCAGCATCCGCTGGGTCTGGCCGGGCGTGCCGACGCCGAGGGTGTCGCCCAGGGAAATTTCGTAACAGCCCATCGCGTACAGCGCGCCGGCCACCTCCGCCACCTTTTCCGGCGCGACCGCGCCTTCGTAGGGACAGCCCAGCGCGCAGGACACGTAGCCGCGCGCCTTGACGCCATGTTGCCGCGCCAATTCCACCACCGGGCGGAAACGGTCCAGGGATTCGGCGATGGAGCAGTTGATGTTGCGACGGGAGAAGGTCTCGGACGCTGCGCCGAACACCGCAATCTCGGTCGCGCCCGCCGCCAGCGCCGCTTCCAGCCCTTGCGGGTTGGGAACCAGCACCGGGTAACTGACGCCCGGTCGGCGATGGATGCCGGCCAGCACCGCCGCGCTGTCGGCCATCTGCGGCACCCATTTCGGCGATACGAACGCGCCGACCTCGATGGTTTTCAGTCCGGCATCGGCCAACTGGCCGATCAAGGCCAGCTTGACCGGGGTCGGGACGATCTCCCGTTCGTTCTGCAAGCCATCGCGGGGACCGACTTCAACGATCCGGACTTGTCGTGGCAAGGACATCGGCGGCTCCTCAGTCCAGTTCGGCGGTGGTCCGACTTGTGTCCGGTTCGGCGGCGAAATCCACCAGTTCCACCCCGTCGCCGACTTGATCGCCCACGCCGAAGCGGAACCCGTTGACCACGCCGGGAGCCGGAGCGGTGAGGGTATGTTCCATTTTCATGGCCTCCAAGATCAGCAGCGGCTTGCCCTTCGCCACCCGCGCGCCGGGTTGCGTCAGCAGCGCGATGACCGTGCCGGGCATCGGCGCCAGCAGCCCGCCTTCGGGGCCGCCGCTTTCGGCGTTGAAATGCAGCGGGTCCACCTGGGCCAGGGGCCAGGTGTGGCCGTTGAGGAAGACGTAGCGGCGCTCGCCGGCCACGACGCAACTGGCGTCCATGCGGCGGCCGTCCAGTTCCACCCGCAGCGGGCCGCGCGGGTTCAGCAACTCGCCCCGGGCCAACACGGCGCGACCGTCCAGGGTCAGGCGGTAGCCGTCGCGCTGATAGCCGACCTGGACGCCGCGGGAACGGTCGCCCAGCCGGAATCGGAAACTTCGGGTTGCGTTGGCGTTCAGCCGCCAGCCGTCGCGGTGGCGCCAGGGCGACCGGGGATCGGGATCGCCGTGGGCGACGGTTTGGGCCTGCCGCGCCTCGCGCAGCAGTTCGGCCAGCGCCGCCACCAGGAACGCTTCGTCGGGCGCCTCCTGTTCCTTGGGGAACAGAAATTCCCGTTCGCGCTCGATCAAACCGGTGTCCAGATGCGCATTGGCGAAGGCGGGGCAGGCCGCCAGCCGGGACAGAAATTCGATGTTGTTGGCCACGCCGACGACCCGGTACTGGGCCAGGGCTTGCAGCAGCCGGGTCAGTGCCCGTTCCCGGTTCACGTCCCAGACGATCAGCTTGGCGATCATCGCGTCGTAGAACGGGGTGATCGCGTCGCCTTCCTCGACGCCGGCATCCACCCGCACATGCAGCGATTCCTCCGGGGGCGTCAGATGCGTCAGCCTCCCGATGGCGGGCAGAAAGCCCTTGGCGGGGTCCTCGGCGTAGACGCGCGCCTCGATGGCGTGGCCGCGCAGCGCCAGTTGTTCCTGGGTCAGCGGCAGCGGCTCGCCCGCCGCGACGCGCAATTGCCATTCCACCAGATCGAGGCCGGTGATCATCTCGGTCACGGGATGCTCGACCTGCAAGCGGGTGTTCATCTCCATGAAATAGAACTGGCCGGCCGGATCGACGATGAATTCCACCGTGCCGGCCCCGACGTAGCCCACCGCGCGGGCGGCGTTGACGGCGGCCTGGCCCATGGCGGCGCGGCGTTCCAGGGTCATGCCGGGGGCGGGCGCTTCCTCCAGCACCTTTTGATGGCGGCGTTGCACCGAGCAGTCACGTTCGAACAGGTGAATGCAGTGGCCGCGTGCGTCGCCGAACACCTGAATCTCGATGTGGCGCGGGCGGATCACGTATTTCTCCACCAGCACCCGGTCGTCGCCGAAACTACTGGTGGCCTCGCGCTGGCACGACGCCAGCGCCGCCGCGAAATCATCGGCGTTCTCGACCACCCGCATTCCCTTGCCGCCGCCGCCGGCGCTGGCCTTGATCAGCACCGGATAGCCGATGCGGTCGGCCTCAGCCTGGAGTAGGGCAGGGGTCTGATCGGCGCCGTGATAGCCGGGCGTCAGCGGCACGCCGGCCGATTCCATCAGCGCCTTGGCGGCGGATTTGGAACCCATGGCCCGGATCGCGGCGGGCGGCGGGCCGATGAACACGAGGCCCGCCTGGACGCAGGCCTCGGCGAAGTCGGCGTTCTCGGACAGAAAGCCGTAACCGGGATGGATAGCCTCGGCCCCGGTCTGGCGAGCGGCGGCGATGATCCTGTCCACCGCCAGGTAGGAATCGCGAGCGGCGGCGGGACCGATCAGCACCGCCTCGTCGGCCAGCCGCACATGACGGGCCTCGGCGTCGGCCTCGGAATAGACCGCCACGGTGGCGACGCCCAGGCGGCGGGCGGTCTTGACGATCCGGCAGGCGATTTCGCCCCGGTTGGCGATCAGGATTTTCTTGAACATGGTCACGGCTCCACCGTCCAGTTGGGCGGACGCTTTTCCAGAAAGGCGCCAAGCCCTTCCCTCGCTTCCGGCGTGGCGCGGATGTGAGCGATGCGCTGGGCGGTGTCTTCCACCAAGGCATCGTCCTCGGGTTGGTTGGCGACGGCGCGGATCAGGTCCTTGGCCGCCGCTTGCGCATGGGGACCACCCGCCAGCAGCACGGTGACGATGTCCCGGACCCTGGCGTCCAGCGTGTCCGGTTCCGTCAGTTCATGCACCAGCCCCAGTTCCCAGGCCCGGCGGGCATCCAGGCGTTCGGCGGTCAGAAAATAGCGCGCCGCCTGGCGGGCGCCGATGGCCCGCAGCACGTAGGGGCCGATGGTGGCGGGGATGAGACCGAAACGAACTTCGGAGGTGGCGAAGGAGGCGGCGGTGGAGGCGACGCAAAGGTCGCAGGCCGCCGCCAGTCCCATTCCGCCGCCCAGAGCCGCGCCGTGTACCCGGGCAATGGTCGGCTTGCGCAGTTGGGCCAGGGTGCGCAGCATCGTCGCCAGTTGGCGAGCGTCGGCGAGGTTTTGCTCGACGGTGTAGTCGGCGGCGCGCTTCATCCAGTTTAGATCGGCCCCGGCGGAAAAACTCTTGCCCCGTCCGGCCAGTACCAGCACTCGCACGGAATCATCGGCCTCCAAAGTCAGGCAGGCGTCGGTGAGTTCCCCGATCAGGGTTTCGTCGAATGCGTTGTGCCGGTCGGGGCGGTTGAGCCAAATCGTGGCCATGGGGTCTTGCCGTTCGATTTCCAGGGTCTGGGGCATCTCTAGGTCAGCCTTATCTTGGACGGAAACATTTCGTTTATCTTATTTGCTTTATGCTTGTTTGGACTTGAACGAACTCGACATTCGATAAAACTTCGGGGACCACCCCGATCAACGACGCCCAGTTTTCCCGATGACTCCTTTTTCCGGCAGCTACCCTCCCGATGATACCGTGTTCCTGCTCAAGCCGATGGCCATGGCGGGGGTGGACGTGGCGACCAAGGAACGTTGGATTCAATCCGGCCAGCGTCATTACAGCGAACTGCTGGCGCCCGAGCAGGCGCCGAATCCGCGTTATCTGGCGCTGTTCGAGGCGCTGACCGCGCGCTACGCCCGGCGACTGGCGACGGAAATCATGGCGCTGGCGCGTCATCTGGCGGAGACCCGACCCCAGCGGATCACCGTGGTCTCGTTGGCGCGGGCCGGGACGCCGGTTGGCGCGTTGCTGGCGCGGGCTTTGCGCGGGTTGGGGCGGGCGGAAGTTCGTCATTACTCGATTTCCATCATCCGCGACCGGGGCATCGACGAGAATGCCTTGAAATTCATCTTGCGGCGAGAGGAGCGGGAGCCGGCGGGACTGGCGTTCGTGGACGGCTGGACCGCCAAGGGCGTCATCGCCGGGGAGTTGCGGCGGGCCCTGCGTCGTTGGAACGCGCGGCAGCCGGAACCGCTGGATGAATCGCTGCATGTGGTTTCGGACATCGGCGGCGTCGCCGACGTGGCGGCGACCGATGACGACTACGCCATTCCCAGCGGTATCCTGAACGCGACCGTGTCCGGGCTGACCAGCCGCTCGATTCTCAACGCCGCCATCGGCCCGGACGATTTCCACGGCTGCGTGTTCTACGCCGAATTCGCGCCGCACGACCGTTCCCGCTGGTTTATCGACCAGGTGGCCGGGCATTTCACCTGGGTCAAGCCGGAGACCGTTTGCCGCGATCCCGACCGGCGGTTGGAACGCTGTCGGCTGATGCGGGAATTTCTGGCGCGCATCCATGCCCGTTATCGGATTACCGACCGCAATTTCGTCAAGCCCGGCGTGGCGGAGGCGACGCGAGTTTTGCTGCGCCGATTGCCCGATCGGTTGCTGTTGCGCGATCCCGATCATCCCGATGTCGAGCATTTGCGGTTGCTGGCCGAGGAAAAGCGGGTTCCCGTCGTGGTCGATCCGGCCATGCCCATCCATGCCACCGCCCTGATCCAGGATTTGTCATGAGCGTCATTCCCGTCGATTTTCGCGCGTTGCATCCTGTGGAGCCAAGCCACGTTCACGACCCACGCGAGTACCAGCCAACATTATCGGCGATGCGGTTGGGTGCTTCGCTATACGTGCCGGCGACCCGGCCGGATTTGGCGGCCATCGCCAGCGGTTGGAAGCTGCCGGAATTGCGTTCGGTGATCTTTTGCACCGAGGATTCGGTGCATGAACGGGATTTGGAAGCGGCGCTGGATCGTCTGGCGGCGTTGCTGCCGGAGCTGGAGCCGGGGCCGCTGTTGCGGTTTATCCGCCCCCGCAATCCGGCGGTGTTGCGGCGGTTGCTGCGGATGGACGGCATCGAGCGAGTGCAAGGCTTCGCGCTGCCCAAGCTCGACCCGCATACGCTGGGTGACTGGTTGCGGGTCTGGGACGATAGCTATGGCCATTACGTATTGCCGATTCTGGAAACCGCCGAGGCGTTCGATCGACGCCGGATGGAATTATTGCGCGACCGACTGGAGGACAGCGGGCTGAGTGATCGGGTGCTGTGCCTGCGCATCGGCGGCAACGATCTGTTGAATCTGCTCGGCATCCGCCGGGCGCGGGGCGCGACGATTTATGACACGCCACTGCGCGGGGTGATCGCCGATCTGGTGTGCATCTTCCACCCGGCCGGGTATCGCCTGAGCGCGCCGGTGTTCGATTATCTGGATGCGCCGGCAGTGTTGGCGCGGGAAGTCGAAGCCGATTTGCAGCACGGTTTGGTCGGCAAGACCGCGATTCATCCCTCGCAAATCCCGGTGATCGAGGCGTGCTACCGGGTGCCGCGCGAGGACTATGACATGGCCTCGGCGGTGCTGGCGGCGGACGCGGCGGCGGTGTTCAGGCTGCGCGATTCGTTCTGCGAGCCCGCCACCCATCGGCGCTGGGCGGTGGGCGTGCTGGAACGGGCGAGGGTGTTTGGAGTGGCTGGGATTTCCAATGAAAACCGATAGCCTGTTTTATCGTCTGTTCCAGCGTGCGCCGAAACTGGTGTTTGAGTTGGCTGGGTTGGAGGCGTTCGCCGCTGGCGCGTATCAATTCCGCGCCGAGGAGATCAAGCAAACCGCCTTCCGACTGGACGGCGTGCTGGTTCCACCCCCGGAACAGACCGAGGCGCCGGTGGTGTTCGTGGAAGTGCAGGCGCAGCCGGATGCGGAATTTTACGGACGATTCTTCGCCGAACTGTTGCTGTATCTGTACCGCAACCGGCCGCCGCATCCATGGCGGGCGGTGGTGATCTACCCGACCCGCGCCGAGGAGCGATTGAACGTCCGACACTACGGTTCGCTGGTGGGTTTGCCGGAAGTCCGGCGGGTGTATCTGGAGGACTTTCGGGACCGGCCGGTGACGGACGCCGGCGTCGGGCTGATTCAATTGATCGCCAGCGAGCCGGAGGGTAGCCTGGCCCAGGCCGCGCAATTGTTGCAACAGGCGCGCGTGGCGTCCTGGACGGACTGGCCGACCGAACAACTGGCGGATTTCGTGGAAACGATTCTGGTCTACAAATTACCCAAGCTCAGTCGCGAGGAGATTCAGACCATGCTGGGACTGATTGATACCGATCTCAAGCAAACCCGGTTTTACCAGGAAGTCTTCGCCGAGGGCCGCCAGGAGGGCCGCCAGGAGGGCCGCCAGGAGGGCCGCCAGGAGGGCCGCCAGGAAGAAAGCGTGCAACTAGCGCTGCGGCTCTTGCAGCGACGGCTCGGGGCGCCGCTGGCGCCCGCGCACGAACAACGGGTTCGGTGCCTGTCCTTGGAGCAGGCCGAGGCACTGATGGAGGCGTTGCTGGATTTTCGAACCCCCGCCGATTTAACGGCTTGGTTGGCGGCCCACGAAATGCCATCGGCTTGAGAGCCGGTTCGGCACTCAAGATGAGATTTCTTGATTAAAATCTAGTGATTGCCATTCATGGCGATACCGGCACTCTGCGCAATTCGCAGAGCAAGGCGCTGGAAATCTCTGTAGCAACTTTTTACCGCATCCACATGAGCCCCGATGGCACCATCCGCTGGTTTGAGGAAGAACATCGGCTTGCGCGCCTCCATGGCCAGCGGCATCAAGCTGCGATAATGCTTGAGCAGAGCCATGGAATACGGGTCTTGATCGACCGGTGGAATTCTTGGGGCTGGCTTTTCATCCAGCACGGCAGCGCGATAAATCGATGGGATACGTTCCATCCAGCGTTGGTAAGCCTTGACCGGTCTGGAATCACGAATGCCATGTTGCATGACGATGTATCCGGCCGGTTGCATGGCTCCTTTTGGCATTGGTAAGTCAGAAGGCGCTTTAGTCAGTAGTTCGCCCCAAATGTCACGCCACTCGCGCAAGGTCGGCCCCAGGTTCTTAAGTCCTTGCAGGGAAAATAAATCAGGGGCGAGAGGAAGACAGACCTGATCGGAAGCGATCAGCGCCGAGCGATTGATGGCGCCGAGATTGGGGCCAACGTCGATCAGCGCTAGTTCCGCCTCCCATTCAGTGGCTGATACGATGAGGCGATGGAACGCGGTCATGATCCGAAAGGCCGATTCGTCGTGGTTATGACAACGGGGCCAGGCATCGGACAGCTTGTCTTCAAAGCGGGAGAGACCAA
>CALGOO010000268.1 GCA_937960715.1 uncultured Candidatus Competibacteraceae bacterium | reverse complement strand
CCATTCATCAAACTGCAAGGTTGATCCGGCACATTATCCGATGCTGAAACACCACGCCTTGCCGCTTTCAACCCAATCGATCCTTGAGGACATCCCGCCGCCATGCACTTCCACTATCAGCGTTCCTATCGCGGCCCGGTGCAAGCGGTAATTCTGGACTGGGCCGGCACCACGGTGGATTTCGGCTCGCTGGCCCCGGTGGTCGCGTTCACGCGGCTGTTCGCCGCCCAAGGGATCGATCTCGGGCTGGACGAGGCGCGGGGTCCGATGGGCACCGAGAAGCGCGAACACATCCGATGCCTGTGCGCGCTGCCCCGCATCACCACCGCCTGGCGCGATCTTTATGGCGAATCCCCGGACGAGGCCACCATCGACCGGCTGTATCACGAGTTCGTGCCCCTGCAAGTGACCGCCATCCGCGACTACGCGCAACTGATTCCCGGTTGCCGGGAGACGCTGGTCACCTTGCGGGCGCGCGGCATTCGCATCGGCGCCAACACCGGCTACGGCCAGGCGATGATGGAACCGCTGCTGCGAGCCGCCGCCGAGCAGGGCTACGTGCCGGACAGCTCGATCTGCGCCACCGAAGTACCGCGCGGCCGGCCGTATCCGTACATGAGCTTCAAAAATATGATGGATCTGGAAATCGAAGCCGTGCAATCCTGCGTCAAGGTGGACGATACGGTGCCCGGCATCGAGGAGGGATTGAACGCCGGCATGTGGACGGTGGGCGTCGCGATCAGCGGCAACGAAATTGGCCTGTCGCTGGCGGACTGGGAAGCGTTGCCGGCCGCCGACCAGCGCCAGCGCCGCGAGCGCGCCCACCAACGGCTTCTGGCCGGCGGCGCCCATTACGCGATCGATTCCATCGCCGATTTGCCGCGCTGCCTGGACGCCATCGAAGCGCGGCTGGCGCGCGGCGAGCGGCCGTGAACCGGCGAATTGCGCCGACCGCGCCGCCGCTCGGCGAAAGCGAAACCAACAACACCTCGCGGCGGGCGGCGTGGCAGGCCGAGTATCTGGACGACGAGGGCCAACGCTTGCTGGCCGAGGACGCCGATTATTTTTTGCATCAGTCGGTTTCCACGCCCTGTCTGGCCGCCATCCGCCGCGCCGAAGGCTGCTGGATCGAGGACACTGCCGGCCGCCGCTATCTGGATTTCCACGGCAACAACGTCCACCACATCGGCTACGGCCATCCCCGCCTGCTGGCGGCGATCAAGGCGCAACTGGACGAACTGTCGTTCGCGCCGCGCCGCTTCACCTGCGAGCCGGCGGTCGCGCTGGCCCGGCATTTGGCCGAAATCAGCCCGCCGGGGCTGGATAAGGTGCTGTTCGCCACCGGCGGTTCCGATGCCATCGAAATCGCCCTGAAAATCGCCCGCGCCGCGACCGGCCGCTTCAAAACCCTGTCGTTCTGGGACGCCTTTCACGGCGCCGGCTTCGGCGCGGCCAGCGTCGGCGGCGAGGCGCTGTTCCGATCAGGCCCCATCGGACCGCTGCTGGCCGGCACCGAGCATCTGCCGCCGTTCGCCTGTTATCGCTGCCCCTACGGCTATACCACCGACTCCGCAGGTCGGCCGCAACTGGAACTGTGCCGTCTGACCTGCGCCAATCTGGTGCGCTACGTGCTGGAACGGGAAGGCGACGTGGCCGCCGTGATCGCCGAACCGGCCCGCGCCGTGCCCTACGTTCCCCCGCCCGGTTTCTGGCAAACCGTGCGCGAGGCGTGCGATGCGCACGGCGCGTTGTTGATTTTCGACGAAATCCCCACCGGTCTGGGCAAGACCGGCCGGCTGTTCGCCTGCGCCCACGACGGGGTGATGCCCGACATTCTGGTGTTGGGCAAGGCGCTGGGCGGCGGCGTGTTGCCCATCGCGGCGACGCTGTGCCGGTCCGAACTGGACGTGGGGCAGGATTGGGCGTTCGGCCACTACACCCACGAGAAAAATCCGGTGCTGGCTCGCGTGGCGCTGACCACGCTTCAGATCATCGAGGACGATGGCTTGGTCGAAAACGCCCGCCGGCAAGGCGAGCGGGCGCTGGCGCGGCTGCGGGAGATGCGCGACCGCCATCCGCTGATCGGCGACGTGCGCGGGCGCGGGCTGCTGCTCGGCGTCGAGCTGGTGACGGATCGCGCCGCCAAGACACCCGCCCGCGATGCCGCCGAGGCGGTGTTGTATGGGGCGCTGGCGCGCGGCCTGAGCTTCAAAATCAGCCTGGGCAACGTGTTGACCCTGACGCCGCCGTTGATCGTGACCGACCGGGAAATGGACGGGGCGCTGGATATTCTGGAAACCTGCATCGCCGAAACCGAACGGGAGTTGCCGCCGTCGTGAGCGCTCGATCCGACATCCCGCCAGCGCTGCGAAGGGGCGCGGTCGAACAAGGTTTCGGGCGGATCACAATTTCGTAACACGATCATCGGACAATCCTCGGTTGCCAACCATCGCGCCGGACCGCTCTGGACCGTCGCCGTTCACCATTCCGCAACTTGCGAGGATTTTCGATGAAATTCGCCACCGTGTTTGGCGCGCTGATGCTGGCCGGCGCCGCCTTCGCCGCCCAGGCCAAGACCGAGCTGATCGTCTACACCGCCGTCGAGGCCGACGAGCTGGCCAAGTTCAAGCAGGCCATCGAAGCCGACAACCCCGATCTCGACATCAAATGGGTCCGCGACTCCACCGGTATCATCACCGCCAAGCTGCTGGCCGAAAAAGCCAACCCGCAAGCCGACGTCGTGTGGGGCCTGGCGGCGACCAGCCTCAAGCTGCTGGCCGATCAGGGCTATTTCCAGCCCTACGCGCCCAAGGGCGTGGAAGCGTTGGAGCAAAAATACGTGGACAGCGCCAAGCCCCCGCAATGGGTCGGTCAGCGCGCCTGGGTCGCTTCGCTCTGCTTCAACACCGTCGAAGCCGAAAAACTCAAACTGCCCACGCCGACCTCCTGGCAAGACCTGACCCAGCCGGAATTCAAGGGCAAGGTGGTGATGCCGAATCCCAACTCGTCCGGCACCGGTTTCCTCGACGTGTCGGCCTGGATTCAGATGTGGGGCCAGGAGAAAGCCTGGAAATACATGGACGCCCTGCACGACAACATCGCCCAATACACCCACTCCGGCTCCAAGCCCTGCAAGATGGCCGCCGCCGGCGAAGTGCCGGTGGGGATTTCCTTCGCCTATCGCGGCGCGCAGGAAAAGAGCAAGGGGGCTCCCATCGCAGTGATCGCGCCGAAAGAAGGCGTGGGCTGGGACTTGGAAGCCTTCGCCATCGTGAAAGGCACCAAGAAGCTCGAAGCCGCCAAACAACTGGCCGACTGGTCGGTGACCCGCAAGGCCAACGAACTGTACAACGAAGGCTACGCGGTGGTCGCCATGCCCGGCGTCGCCAAGCCGGTGCCGAATTACCCCGAGGGCATCGCCGAGAAGATGATCAAGAACGATTTCGAGTGGGCGGCCAAGAACCGCGAGGCGATTCTGGCGGAGTGGGCCAAGCGCTACGACGGCAAGTCGGAGCCGAAGAAGTAGGCGGAATGCCCTCACCCCCAACCCCTCTTCCGGAGGGCGAGGGGATTCTGGCGGAGTGGGCCAAGCGCTACGACGGCAAGTCGGAGCCGAAGAAATAGCCACGCCCTCACCCTCGACCCCTTTCCCGGCGGGCGAGGGGAGCAAGCGCCCTCACCCCCGGCCCCTTTCCCGGCGGGCGAGGGGAGATCAATCAGCAGGTTGACCGCCCATGACCCCGCCCTCCCTCCGCATCCGCAACCTCAGCAAACATTTCGGCGACTTCACCGCCCTCGATAACGTCAACATCGACATTTTCCGGGGCGAGTTCGTCTGCTTCCTCGGCCCGTCCGGCTGCGGCAAGACCACGCTGCTGCGG
>CALGOO010000267.1 GCA_937960715.1 uncultured Candidatus Competibacteraceae bacterium | reverse complement strand
AAAAACTGTTCCCTCAAACTAATGAAGAGTGCCCGTCATAAATGTGTACCCTGAGCCTATACTTTTCGCATAGGCTCTTAGTTAGATAGCCAGAAACAGTGAGAACGGAGTTCCCCTCCGAGTCCGAAATGTTAATTTCAGCAAAATCGCCTTTGCCAGGTTCTCCCGTATCGGTGAAAGTCCATGTGACCCTCGCACCAAAGCCATTGGCGCCGACTTCACCGCTGTAGTAGCCTAAACCAGAACCTATATAGGTATTGAAGGACGCGGTAGGTGGCTTTGGATCGCCCGCGAGAGAACAACTAGCCTCAGTAAGAGTAATCAGATGGAAGCGATTACCTCCCCAGTTGATCTCAAGGTTATTAGGGCCTCGGGTTACGTCACAGTTCAGCACGAAACCATGTGTTACCCTCACACTATCGGTGAACACACTGCCTCCCCCGGTCATCCAACACCGATCGTTGGATGCGACGGCCGTGGTTGATGTCATGCTCCCCAACGCAAAGACACAGGGCAACACCAGCAACGTCATGCTGGCCAGCTTCAATTTTCTCGGGTTCATAATCTTATCCTCTTGGTAAGCGAGCTATTCGATCAACGGTAATCGCTCACGTCCTGCCATGGACTGCCCTTCGACGGTCAAGCGCGGAACCCCGAGGGCCGAGTACCGAACCCAGTATACCCCTTCCCCCGAGTGACCGCAGCCCGCGCCCGATCGCTCGGATTTACGGCTAGTCCCCAAATCTAGACAACCCCTTGATTTAGACATCTTGATTTAGACATCTTGCGCGGGGAAATTACTCCCGCTCCTTCCCTTTCCATCGTACTCAAACTATCCGACCGCATACGATCATCCCCAAGCCCCACCAGGCCAGGCCCATCACCACCAGACTCTTCAACCCGCGGGTGGGTATCCGCGCCGCCGCGAAGGCGACGAACAACAGGCCGACGAACACGCCATATACCGGCAGCCACGGCAGGGAGGACCGGAATACCTCCATCTCGTCCACGGGCGCACCCGTCCCCTCGCGCAGCAGGATCAATAAGCCGGCGTACAGCAAGCCCAACGCGCCGTAGCCAAGATTGAACACCAGCCCCTTGAAACTGAGCACCGTCGCCCGTCGAGCGGAATCGGTGATGGCGTTCAGGTAGTGGCTGACCAGATAACCAGTCAACAGCAGCACCGCTTGCAGCAGCACGACCGGCGGCAGTCCCAGGCCAAGCGGCAACGCCAGCGCCGCCCCGGCCAGGCCCAACAAACCCAACGACGCCAGCAACGCGAAGTTGAAGCGCGGCGATCGCCGGCCCAGCGCCGGAGCCAGTCGGGCGATGCCGACACCCAACAGGGCGATGCCGGCGCCGATCAGACCGAAGCTGGCGTCCGGCAAGCCGATCAGACGGAAATAGGTGCTGTTCAGGGTCACGAACAGTCGGCACAAGTGATCGAACAGCATCCCACCGACGATGACCGCCAAGGCGAACGGCGTGGCCAGAATCCAGCGGCCGGTGTCCAGGGTCAATCGCAACGCCGTCAGGATGGACGACGGCAAACCACTGGCGCGCGCGGGCCGTTCGTCCGGTTCCGTCATCCCGAGCGCCGCCCACCACGCGCCGAGCGCGGTGACCAGCGTCAAATACAGGGGAAAGCGCATCGTGGTTTGGGGATCGAGCGCTACCTCCCAGCCCAATCCCCGCAACAATCCTTGCAGAACCGCGGCGTCGTAGATCAGGGCGCCGAGCGCCAGCGCTGCCACGAAGGCCAGCGAATTCCAGCGCATCAACGTGGCGAGCACTCGCGGCCAGTCCGCCGCGTGTCCAGTGGCTTTCAGGCTGTCGTAGGCCAGCGCCTCGTCAGCGCCGCTGGCCAGCGCCTCGGCCAGACCGCTCAGAAAGCGGTTGAGCAGAAACGCCGCGAAGACCAGGGAGGGATTGCCCAGTGGAACAAAACTCAGCAGGGCGATTTCCACCACCATGATCGCCCCGGCCGCCACCACCAGCGCCCGTCGGCCCACCGCGTCGGCTAGAGCCCCGGACGGTACTTCGCAGAGTACGATGGTCGCGGCCCAGACCGCGTTCAGCACTGCGAACTGGCTCACGCTCAGGCCAAAATCGAGAAACAGCACCGCGAACACGGGGTAGTAGAAACGTACCCCGAACAACAGTCGAAATGCCAGGAAACGACGGATGTTGGGATTGGTGAAGGACGTGGGAGCGCGCACCGGTCGTGCTCCCACGATCTCCCCGATCCGATGAAGACGATTCGGCGGGACCAGACGCTTTAGAGATTAGCCGAGCGCCACCAATGGTTATGTTCCCGGCGCAGGGCCTCGTGCGAAGGCATCGGATAGAACGCCAGATCGGGGCCGTTACCGATATAGAAACCGCTCTTGATCATCCGGTACGGGAATTCCAGCGAATGTACCCGATGCACCAACTTGCTCTCCTTGCCCGTTGGATCCAGCTCCAGCAAGGTCTCGCGCAGGTGATGGATGAACGAGTACGGCAAATCGCCCACCGGCCCATTCGCCGGATCGGTCGCCAGCGCGCCCAGGCCCAGCTCGACGAAGCACAGGCCGGGAAACCGGATGAATTTGGCCGGCTGGCTGGTGACGCCCTGATAAAAGCCAATCGGATCGAGGTTGCTGACCACCAGGCTGTTGACCGGCACCAAATCCTGATACATGTGCAGCCCTGGCCCCTGCCGCGGCGTGATCGCGCCCCGCTCCAGGCCCAGGGTATGGCCGTAGGCCGTGCTCAGATAAAGCTTGCCCAGCGCGCTGACCGGGATGTGTTCCAGCACCCGGTAGACCGAGATGTAGACCGAATTTTTCGGCGCGCCGTCCGGGTGCGGCACACAGCGTTTCACCCCTTCGTCAAGATTGAAAAAGTCGTGGCGAAACGCGGGATCCACCTCGAAAAAGATCGCTTGCCCCTTGGACTTGTACTTGTGGCCGGTGGCGTAGTACTGCCCAAACTGCTCCGGCGTGAGGTTGGAAGCGATCAGCGCCTCGGGAATCAACGAGAAATACAGATGAACGGTCATAATGGCGTGCCTTCTCCAAGGTAGGGGAACGGTTTGCTACACGCCCTTGGCGGAAGCGTGGCTTCCGCCAAGGGCACTGGATTTGCGATAGCTTGCTGCCGGGAATAATACCAATAATACCATGGCGCCCTGACTACCGGGCATCGACGGTTCGTAAACCATAAAGCAATTATGGTAGCTCGCGGACGATGCTGATGAAAAATTCGTAAGCCGTCGATCGGGTCGCCGGCATGAAGGTCGGCATGCCAACGGTTCAGGACACGATCGCTTCGGTTCGAGCCAGTTCGGACTCCAACTCGGCCAGCGCCGCGATCGGCGACCGGCATTGTAACCCACTGCAAACGTAAGCGGTCACTGGGGCGGTCCCGGCTCGCCGCTCGGCCAGCAGTCCCGCCGGCAGGGAGGCTTGGGTGGGAATGGCCAACGTCAGCCGGCGCGGCGCGTAGGGTTGGGCGCACCGGGCCCGCCATGTTTCCAGCGCTGTTCCCTCGCCGCGCAACACGACGATTTGAGCGGGTTCCAGAAACTCATCAAGCGCCGTCAACAGGGCGTTGCAGGCGGTTGGCGCTTGCTGGAGCATCGGCCAGGCCCAGCGCAGGGCCCGTTCCGCCGCATCCAGCCAGACGGTTTGGCCGGTAACATGCCCAAGCTTCAGCAGTACCTGAGCGGCGACGCCGTTGCCGGCCGGCAGGGCGTCGTCATACGCCGATTTCGGTCGGTGAATCAGCGATTCGTGATCGTGGGCGGTGAAGAAAAAGCCGCCGGCCTCGCGGTCCTCGAACTGATCGAGCAGCACCTCGGCCAGGGCCAGGGCAAAATCCAGATCGCCGTCGCGCCAGCGGCATTGCAGCAGTTCCAAAATGCCGTCGATCAGGAAGGCGTGATCGTCCAGATAGGCGTTCAATCGCGCCTGACCCTCCCTGAAGACCGCCCGCAGGCGCCCGTCCCGCCACAGGTGGGCGCGAACGAAATCGAGGGCGCGTTCGGCCGAAGCCACGAAATCGGCCCGGCCCAGATACCGGCCGGCGACCGCCATGCCCTTGATCATCAGGCCATTCCAGGCGGTGAGGATTTTCTCGTCCCGGTCGGGCCAGACCCGCCGCGTCCGGACTGCCAACAACGCGCGACGGGCGCTGGTCAGCCAGACGGCGACTTGCGCCGGTTCCACGCCCAACCGACCGGCCAGTTCGGCGGGTTCCACGGTCAGCCGCAAGTGCCAGGCGTGATTCTCGAAATTGGGTGGCTGCTCCAATCCATGGCAGACGGCGAAGGCGAGGTATTCCTCGGGGCTCAACAGCGCCCGGACCTGGTCGGGCGTCCATTGATAGAACTTGCCCTCTTCACCCTCGGAGTCGGCGTCGAGGGTGGCGTAATAGCCGCCGTCCGGGGCCTGCATCTCCCGCATCGCCCACTCCCCCGTCTCCTCGGCGACCGCGCGAAACGACGGATCGGCGGTCGCTCGCCAAGCCTGGCTGTAAAGCGCCAACAATGGGCCGTTGTCGTACAGCATCTTTTCGAAATGCGGAATGCTCCATTCCGCGTCCACCGAATAGCGAAAGAAACCGCCGCCCAGATGATCGTAAATTCCACCGCGCGCCATCCGCCGCAGCGTGAGCGACACGGCGGCCTCCGCCGGTTGGTCCGGTTGGCCGCCGTCCTGGATGCTGGTGACCCAGCACCGCAGCAAGCGCTCCAGACCGCCGGGATGGGGAAATTTCGGGGCGTCGCCAAAGCCGCCGTGAACCGGATCGAGGCTGCGCACGAGCTGATCGCGCCCGGCCTGAAGCGGCGCGGCGGTCAGAGTGACCTCGGACGAAACCGCCAGCTCGGCGCGCAGCGCCTCCAGCAGCGCCTGGTTCCGTTCGCGCAATTCTCCCAGGTGTTGGCGATAGTGATCGCTGACCCGGCGCAAAATATCGGTAAAAGCCGGCATCCCGTAGCGGGGCGTCTTGGGGAAATAGGTGCCGCCGACGAAGGGAACCTGGTCGTCGTGGGTCAGGAACATCGTCAGCGGCCAACCGCCGGCCCGGCGGTGGAGCAACTGGAAGGCGTTCTGATAGATCTTGTCGAGATCGGGCCGCTCCTCGCGGTCCACCTTGATGTTGACGAACAGCTCGTTCATCACCTGGGCGGTGGCTTCGTCCTCAAAGGATTCATGGGCCATGACGTGGCACCAGTGGCA
Source organism: uncultured Candidatus Competibacteraceae bacterium (assembly GCA_937960715.1). Classification (GTDB taxonomy): domain Bacteria; phylum Pseudomonadota; class Gammaproteobacteria; order Competibacterales; family Competibacteraceae; genus Contendibacter. Next base: position 9,384 of record CALGOO010000267.1, on the reverse strand, counting down.
GGCCGAGTAGCCGATGGACAGCAGGATCGGCCTGCCCGAGCGGCGAGCCTGGTCCAATGCCTCCTCGCCCCAGGGATACCAATCCACCGGATTGTGGGCGTGTTGACGCAGGTAGGGACTGGTTTCATGGAGCAGGCGATTGGGGCGCTGGGATTCGGACATGGCGATTTCCGGGGAAACAGGGAGCGAAAGAGGACTCATCCTTCCTGAGTTCTTCATTGACTGATGGTTCCCTGGCGGATCGGGCGTCCGATGGCGGGTCAGGGCCACGGCAGGGTCACGGTCTTGCCCCATCCGCGCCGGTCAACCCCCTGTCGCCGCTGCCAGCGCCCAAATACCAAAACCGGCGATCAGCAACCCCGATGCGCGATTGATCCCGCGCAGCGCGGTTGGCGTCAACCGTCCCCGCAACAGCCCCACGCCGCCGGCCAGCAGCAGCCACCACAACAGCGAGCCGGCGAACACACCCAGCACCAGCGTTCCGGCCGCCGCCCAATCCCGTCCCTCGGCCACCAGACCCAGACCGGTGAAAATACCCAGAAACGCCAGGATCGTCACCGGATTGGTCAGGGTCAGGGCCAAGGTCGAAAGGTAATCCCCCAACAGCCCGGTTCGGGTCGGTTGGGCCGGCGCCTGCTCGGTGGCGGGTGGGGTTCGCCAGGTTCGCCAGGCCAGATAGAGCAGGAATAGCCCACCCAGCCGTTGCAACGGCGCTTGCCAGGCCAGCAGCAGGTTTGCCAGCGACGCCAACCCGAAACCGGCGACGCACCCGTAAACCGCATCGGCGCTGGCCGCGCCCAGCCCCGACGACACCCCCGCCCAGCGTCCGCGCGCCAGGGTGCGCTGAATGCACAACAGGCCGATTGGCCCCACGGGCGCGGCGATCGCCAAGCCAATCAGTATCCCCTTGAGCCACAAATCCATCGTCGTCTCCCGCGTTCGCGCCAACCCAACCACGTCATGCCAAAGCACATTTCCGACCGGTTGAGGATGACAATCCGAGCGGCGATGGATTATCATGAAAATACAAGCATGGCGAAACGGTCCGGAGTGACCATCAGGGAGAACCGCCGCGACACCCGGAGCCAACCGCGGCTTGAAACAAGACCTTGGCTGTGGGTTTCGATGGTTTCTCTCTCCACTCGATTTTCCAGGATCGTTCCATCGGCGGCCGCGCCGCCCCATCCGCTGGTTGCAATGGCGGTCCGTATCGGTCCCCCCGCGACGACAAGCTGTGAACCCCGTCAGGCCCGGAAGGGAGCAGCGGCAGCAGTGGCCTCGGGCGCCGGGGTGTGGCTGGTAGGGACCGCCACCCTTTCCAAGCGGCAAGGCGAAAGGCGAAAGGTCAAAGGCCAGGGGATTGGGGTCCTCTCGCGCTTTCGGGGCGCCGCATGAGCTATCAGGTTCTGGCCCGCAAGTGGCGGCCGCGCACCTTTCACGAACTGGCGGGTCAGGAGCATGTGGTCCGCGCCCTGACCAACGCCCTCGACCGGCAGCGCCTGCATCACGCCTTTCTGTTCACGGGCACTCGCGGGGTGGGCAAGACCACCATCGCCCGAATCTTCGCCAAATCGCTCAATTGCGAGGTTGGCGTTTCCTCCCGTCCCTGTGGCCAGTGTTCCGCCTGTCTGGAGATCGACGCCGGTCGGTTCGTGGATTTGATCGAGGTGGACGCCGCGTCCCGCACCAAGGTCGAGGACACCCGCGAACTGCTGGAAAACGTGCAGTACGCCCCCAGCCGGGGCCGCTTCAAGGTGTATCTGATCGACGAAGTCCACATGCTCTCCACCCACAGCTTCAACGCCTTGCTGAAGACGCTGGAAGAGCCGCCGCCCCACGTCAAATTTCTGCTGGCAACCACCGACCCACGGAAATTGCCGGTCACCGTCCTGTCGCGCTGCCTGCAATTCAACCTCAAGCGGTTGCCGGTGGCCTTGATCGCCCAGTATTTGCATCGGGTGTTGGAGGCGGAGGGCGTTCCCCGGGAGGAAGAAGCGGTTCGGCTGATCGCCCGCGCCGGCGACGGCAGCATGCGCGACGCCCTGAGCCTGCTGGATCAGGCGATTGCGTTTGGCGGTGACCGGGTGGAGACGGCGGCGGTCAGCGCCATGCTCGGCGGCATCGACCGGCGGCGGGTGGTGGGATTGCTGGAGGCGCTGGCGGCCGACGATGCGGCGGCGGTCTTGCGCCAGGTAGCGGAATTGGATGAACTATCGCCTGACTACGCGGCGGTCCTAGCTGAACTGCTGTCGTTGCTGCAACGGGTGGCGCTGGCGCAGGTCGTACCCAACGCCGTCCCGGACGACGATGGGGTCGATCCGGGGGACGCGCGGCGGTTGGCCGGGATGCTGGCGCCGGAAGATGTGCAACTGTTTTATCAGATCGCCCTGCTGGGCCGGCGCGATCTGCCGCTGATGCCGGAGCCGCGCGGCGGGTTCGAGATGGTGCTGCTGCGGATGCTGTGTTTCCGGCCAGCGACGCTGGAAACCGCCGCGTCGGCGCCCACCGGGACGGTGATGGCTCCCGCGCCGAGATCGGTCCCAGCCGCCCCCGCTTCCCACCCGCCCCTGGCCCCGGCCATGACGCCGGCTCCGATTCCGCCCGTCTCGGAATGGGGCATGCTGGTCGAACAATTGGGGTTGATGGGCATGGCCAAGCAGGTGGCGCTGCATTGCGCGCTGACGGCGCGGGAGGGCGATTTTTTCCAGTTGACGCTGGAACCCGGTCACGCCCAGATGCTCACCAAAACCGTCGAGGATCGAATCCGGGCGGCGCTGGAACAGCACCTTGGCCAGCCTGCCCGCCTGAAGTTCCAGGTTGGCAACGTCACGGCGATGACGCCCGCCGACCAGCAAAAACAGCAACAGGCCGAACGCCAGCAGACCACCGCCGAGCGGGTCGCCCAGGATCCGCATGTGCGGGACATGCAGGAAACGTTCGACGCCCGGATCGCGGCAATCCATCCGCTCGATGACGGCGACGGCTGACGATTCGTTCCCCTCGCCCGCCAGCGGGCGAGGGGTTGGGGTGAAGACTGAAGGACAGCGAGGAAACGATGAAAGGCGCTTTGGGCAACATCATGAAGCAGGCGCAGAAGATGCAGGAGAACCTGCAAAAGGCGCAGGCGGAGATCGCGGCGATGGAAATCACCGGTGAATCCGGCGGCGGCCTGGTCAGCGTGGTCATGACCGGCCGCTACGAAGTCAAACGGCTTCGAATCGACGACAGTCTGGTGGGCGACGACAAGGACATGCTGGAAGATCTGGTGGCGGCTGCGTTCAACGACGCCGTTCACAAGGTCGAGCGCACCGTGCAGGAGAAAATGGGCGGTCTTACCGCCGGCATGGGCTTGCCGCCGGGGATGCTGGGCGATTTCAAGATGCCGTTCTGACGGTTTGCCGTGGCCGCCTCGCCCCTGCTGAATCGATTGATGACGGCGCTGCGCTGCCTGCCAGGGGTGGGGCCGAAGTCCGCCCAGCGGATGGCGCTGCACCTGCTGGAGCGGGATCGCGACGGCGCGGACCGGCTGGTCGAGTCGTTGCGGGCGGCGCTGGACGGTATTGGCCACTGCCGGTTGTGCCGCGACCTGAGCGAAACCGAACTTTGCCTCTTGTGCGCCAGCCCGCGTCGCGACCGCGCGTTGCTGTGCGTGATCGAAACCCCCGCCGACGTACTGGCGGTGGAGCAGGCCACCGGTTTCCAGGGCGTGTACTTCGTGTTGATGGGGCACCTGTCGCCGCTGGACGGCGTCGGCCCGGCGGAACTGGGGTTGGACGCGCTGGAGGCGCGGCTGGATACCGGCGAGGTCCGCGAGATCATCCTGGCCACCAATCCGACCGTGGAAGGCGAGGCGACCGCCTACTACATCGCCGAACTGGCCCGCGAGCGCGGCATCCGCGCCACCCGCATCGCCCACGGTGTGCCACTGGGCGGGGAACTGGAATCCGTGGACGGCGGCACGCTGGCGCACGCTTTCGCCGGCCGCCGGGATTTGTAAAGCTTATCGGAACAGCCGTCATGACCGACTGCATTTTCTGCAAGATCGCCGCTGGCGAAATTCCCGCCGCCAAGCTCCACGACGACGGCGAGGTGGTGGTCTTCCGGGATATCAATCCCGAGGCCCCTGTTCATCTGCTGGTTATCCCCCGGCGGCATATTCCCACGCTCAACGATCTGACCGAGGCCGACGCCGCGCTGATCGGCCGGCTGTACCTGGCGGGCCAGCGCGTCGCGGCGGAACTGGGCGTGGCGGAGCGCGGTTACCGGACGGTGATCAATTGCAACCGTGACGCCGGCCAGATCGTCTTTCATGTCCACATGCACCTGCTGGCCGGGCGAGAACTGGGCTGGCCGCCGGGGTGATGGCGCCCTTTGCAGCCAGCCGGCTTGAGAAGCCCCGCCGCCTGGCTACCGAACATAGGTGTTCAGCAGGGTATAGTCGCCATCCAACCGATCCGGCACGTCGCGCAGTTTCCATTCCTTCCATTGCGACTGGCTCCAAATGAATGGCGTGCCTTTGACGTAAGGCGTGCCGAATTTCATCCAGAAGCCCTGGACCGGAGACTCCACGTCCAGCATCCCCTGTAGCCGCATCATCCGCCGGGCCATGGTCGCGGAGCCCACCTTGGCGTCGAGCGAGCCATCGGGAATGGTCTTGGGCGTGGGCGTCTCGCCATAGCCAAGGTCCCAGCGTCCGAAAATGGATAGCGGATTGTGAGGCGCGGTGTAGGTGATCAACTGTTTGGCCGATTCCAGATCGTTCACCGCGCCGATCCGCGCCAGGAGCTGCCGCTTGCGGGCCGGCCGGGTATCTAGCGCCTGGAGATCGCGGCGAATCTGGTAGGACGCCGGATAGTTGATGCCGATGAGGTAGTCGCTGGCCACCATCTGGCGGTCGTAACGTTTGTCCAGCCCCACCGGCTGGGTGGTCACCGTGTAGCCGCCCTTGCCGTTCGCCTTATAGAACACGAAGCTCTTGTACGACATCTCCACCAGCCCGATGTCCCCGGTCTTGGCGTCGATCACCATGTAGCCGTTCATGTAGGTGCCGGACGGTTCCAGCGCAATGTACTTGAAAAATTCATCCAGCGAATGGGAGAACTGCTCGGCCAGTGTCGCCCGCCAGAACATCCACAGCGCTTCGACCTTGGGTTCGGTATAGGTAGCGTGATGAGTGGTTTCGTTGAACAGAATGCCATGGTTGTTGTAGCCAAAATCCGAGCTTGAACCCAGATAACCGGGCGCAATCGGATTGAAGGTCATGAAATCGCCGTTGACCCACAAGCTCATCGCCTGAGTCTGACTCAGAAAGCCGGACCAACTGTTATGCGCGATCAGGATGTCATTCGGGGTCTTCTTGACGAAGGCGGAACACTTGCTGGGCCGGCCGCGGGCTGCTTGCGGCGGGTGATCGGGCAGCACATCGAGCAAATCCTGAAAGGCGTTGACGAAATACACGTCCATGAAGCTCAGCGTGGGTGTCTGGTAGCCGATTTGCAGATCGGCGGTGCTCAGGGTCGGCGACCAGGCGTCGGTAAACGCCAGCACCGCCGGCTGGTCCTGGGTCGCGCCGTGGTGAATGCCGACCAGGCGGTACAGCAACCGCCGCATTTTCTTACCGGTGCCCGTATCCTTGGCGCGCTGGACGTAATCGAGGGTGTATTGAAGATTCAGCGCCAGAGTCTGTTGCGCCAGCGCCAGTTCCGCCGCCGAGGGCGGAATCCGCTGGGGATAGCTGTGCTTGGGGTTGGTCAGATAGGCGTTGTCCCAGGAGTTGTCGCGGGCCGCGATGATCTTTTGCCCTTGCAGTTTGCCCTGGATGAAACCGGCCTCGTATTCGGCCTTGTAGACGTTGGGGTCGTTCGACACGATGCTGACGTTGACGATATTGCTGATGGTTTCCATCACGCCTTGCGTGTCGTGGTCGAGCCGATAACGGGTTAATGGGCTGCCGGCCTGGGTGACGGTTGTGCTGAAGCCCGGCGATTCCGACGGGCGCCGCGCCAATTCACCGGTTGAACTGCAAGACGCCACGATCAGTAAAGCGGCGCCAGCCAGTATGAGTCGAGACCCAAGATAGTTGGACGACTTGAATGACATGATTCCCCCTCATCGCACTGGTTGATGGCGTCGGGCGGAAAACGATTTCCGCCCGACGCTGACGGATGAATCAAGACCCCATCGATTATACGACTTTCAAGACCGGCTGGCAGATCATCAGGCTTGGATGGCGCGCTTTCACGGTTACCAGAGCGACACCGAAAGCCATCGCCACGGCGGAACCACGGTGGCTCCGGCCAGCCCTGTTTAAACAGCACTATCAATCAGTTATCGATGCAATTCTTTTCATTGGTCCTTGCAAGCGTGGCTTGTCCACGATCTATACTTAATTTCCGAGGAATGCAGTCCGACTAAAAGCTCTATCTGGTGACGAGGTGCATGATGAGACAAGTGATGATTCCGTCGTACTTGGAAGCGGTTCGATCTTCCCGGAAAGCGTCAAGGGCCGCCGGTTTTCTGGCGATGGGCGCTCTTGGGCTTGGCGTCGCCAATGGGTCCGCCCTGGCCGCGAGCGGCGGCGACGATCTCACCGCGCGCGGCGCTTATCTGGTGGCGGGGCTCGGTTGCGCCGACTGTCACACGCCCATGAAGATGGGGCCGAAGGGTCCGGAGCCGGATTTGTCCCGTCATCTGTCGGGCCATCCGGAAAATCTGAAATTACCACCGCCACCCAAGGCCGATGGATCCTGGGTCTGGTTCGGGTCCGCGACCAATACCGCGTATGCCGGGCCCTGGGGAATCAGCTACGCGATCAACCTGACCCCCGACAAGGAAACCGGGTTAGGCAACTGGCGAGAGGAGGATTTCGTGCAGGCGATCAAGACCGGCAAGCACGCCGGGGTTGGTCGGCCGATCATGCCGCCGATGCCTTGGCCGGCCATGTCGCGCTTGACCGAGGACGACCTGCGGGCGATGTTCCGGTATCTGCAAACCGTACCGCCGATTCGCAACCGGGCGCCCGATTATCAGCCGCCGACTGGGGGGTGAACCGCCAGGAGCGAAGGCCGCGCCATTCCCGCCATGATCTCGGTCAATTGCGGATGCTGGCCGCACTGTCGCGGACTTGCAATTCCAAATGTTCCAGCAACAATGCCTGTAAATCGGCATGAAAGCGGCGAGCGGCGGCGGGCGTCAGCCGATGTTGGGCGTTGAGCAGGGCGGCGTGGTAGAGCCCGGTCAGCAATGGCCGATAGCGCGTCTCGGCGGGATTGGCCACTTCGCCGAGGCGCCGCACCAGCGGATGCGCCGCGTTCAGCAGCAAGGTCAACGGCTGACGACGCAAGCGGTCGCGCACCTCGCCGGCCAGTTCCGCCAGGCCGTCCAGCAGAAACGGTTTCTCCAGCGTTTGTTCCATCGCGTCGAAGGCGGCGATGCGCTGGCCGGCCAGCAACACCGCGCTTAAATCGTCCGGTCGAAACCGGCGCACCTGAGTTTTGACCCGCGTTTCCATCTCGGCCAATGCCCGGTCCATCGCGCGTTCCAACCGGGCGTATTCGGCCTGTTCCGCCACGTCCAGCCGTTCGTACCAGGCCGGATCGTCCAGCCGGTCCAACGGTTTGAGTTCCACCGTTTTCGGATGCTGTTCGGCATAACGGCGTAACAGCGTTTCGTCGAAGGGTCGCCCGGCGTTGATCGCCAGCAGGCCGCGCGCCTGGCACAGCGTGTAGAACTGGTTGGCGTCGGCGGCGTGGGTGAAGAAGTAGAGCGGTCGCCGGCCGTCGCTCGTCGTCACTTGGCGGCTCAGATAATCGGGCAAGGTCAACTGCCCCTGATGGGTTTCGAAGGGGAGATGATCGAGGACCGCCGCACCGAAATCGGCGTGTCGCGCCGCCATGCCCTTGATGGCGTCGTGATGCCAGTCGCAGAGTTGCAGGAACCGTGGCCGGTCGCGCGCGGCGAGGTCGAGTAGGGCGGTGACAATGATTTCGCCCAACGCCTCGCGCAAGGCGTGATAGGCCCCATCCCGCACCACGTTGTCGCGGGCGGCGGTCGGTTGCAAAGCCGGGCAATCCACCACCCCGCGCACGAACCGCGCCCATTCCGGCAGCAATTCGGCGTCGTTCGGGCGAATGCTCATCCGGGTCTGGAAGAGATCGACCGTTCCGCCAGCTTGACCGCCGGGCGCGTAGCGGCTGGGGATGAACAATCCGCCCAATGCTTGCGGATTCGACAGATCGACCGGGATGACCAGCAGCGGCGGATCGGCGTACCGCTGGCTCAAAAAGGCGCTCAGCAACCGTTCCCGCTCGCCAGGATCGCGCCAGCTCGGTTCGTGCCAGGGCGCGTTGACGGCGTTGATCGGGCCGAAGCCGTCGAGCAGGATCGGGAACGACAGGAAATCGGCGTAGCGCCGCGCGGTTTGCCGGATGCGGCGACCATCGAGAAAGTCGGTTCGGTCGGCCGCCAGCGTGACGACGACGCGGGTCCCCGGCGGTTGCGCGCTCGCCGGCAGGGCGTCCAATTCGTAATCCTCGCCGCCGTGGTTGACCCAGCGCCAGGCGTGCGACGCCATCGGTTTGCGGGTGTAAACCTCGATCCGTTCCGCGACCACGAAGGCCGACAGCAAGCCGATGCCGAACTGGCCGATGGTGGCGACCGCCACGTCGTGGGAAGCCAGTTCGCGGGCGCGGCTGCCGGTGCCGGTGCTGCCGATGACGCTCAGGAATTCCTCGATGTCCCGCCGGTCCATGCCGGTACCGTTGTCGCTGAAACTCAGCGCGCGGTTGGCTTCGTCCACGTCGATGCGAATCTCGCCGGCCGGTTCCGGTTCGTGGACCCGGCGCAACTGGATGCTGTCGTGGGCGTTTTGCAGCAGTTCGCGGATGAACACGTCCGGTTCTGGGTACAGGCTTTGGGCCAGCAATCGGACCAGACCTTGAAAGCTGGCGCGCATCTTGGGCATGGAGCGGCGATCTCCTGGATGGCGGGGGTGGCGCGAAACGCTTTGTTGGCCTCGACCCTCTGTTTTTCCAGCGGGATTATCGCTGCTATCCTAGCGGTGTCGAGGTAGTGGAAAAGGAGCAATGACGATGAGACAGGCACTGAACATTAAGTGCTGGCAGTGCGGGGAAATCTTTACGATGAGCGCCGAGCTTTCCCAAAAGCCCGACCTGCTGGTGGAGGCGGAAACTCCATGTCCCTTTTGTCAAGCGGTCAATCAGGTGATCGTTCGCGCCGATCAAGTGCAAGCCACTGTTTCGTATAAGGATGGCCAGTCCGTCAGGACGCTCGAACTGGACGGGCCTGGCGCGTTGCTGGGGCAAATATTCAGGGGCGTGCAATAGTTGAAAGAGATATAGACATACATTGACACTCATATCAAAA
>CALGOO010000266.1 GCA_937960715.1 uncultured Candidatus Competibacteraceae bacterium | reverse complement strand
CACCTCCCCCCAGCGGGGGGAGGTTGGGAGGGGGGAAACGGAGTGGCGCCAACGACTTGCCCTCCCCCCAACCTCCCCCGCCGGGAGGGGGAGTGAACGGTTACAACCCGCTCAGTCCGACGTGGCCAGAATCATATCGGACGCTTTCTCACCGATGACGATGGTCGGCGCGTTGGTGTTGCCCCCCACCAGGGTCGGCATGATCGAGGCGTCCGCGACTCGCAACCCCGCCAGGCCATGCACCCGCAGTCGATCGTCCACCACCGCCATGGGATCGTGGCCCATCTTGCAGGTGCCGACCGGGTGGTAGATGGTTTCGGCCCGGCGGCGAATGAACTCCCGTAGCGCGTCGTCGCTTTGCGTCGCCGCGCCGGGGAACAGCTCCTCGCCCCGATAGCCGTCGAACGCCGGCGCCGCCAAGACTTTCCGACAGGTCTTGACCCCCGCCACCAGGGTTTCCAGATCGTCCGGATGGTCGAGGTAATTGGGCTGGATCAGCGGTGGCGCCGAGGGGTCGGCGCTTTTGAGGATCAAATGGCCGCGACTCTTGGGCCGCAGGTCGCAGACATGCAGCGAATAACCGTAACCGTGCCAGAGACGCCGGCCGTGATCGTCGAGAATGGTGGCGGTCAGGTGGTATTGCAGATTGGGCAGCGGCAAGGCGGGGTCGGATTTGACGAAGCCGCCGGCCTCGGCCAGGTTGCTGGTCAGGAAGCCGCGCCGGTGGCGGTGGTAGTCGATGATCCCCTTGACCAGGCGCGGCAGGAACGACAGGGCAAAGCCATAGGAGGCCCGCCGACGCTCGCGGTGGGCGACGATCACGTCCAGATGATCCTGCAAGTTCCAGCCGACGCCCGGCAAGTCGCGCACCAGGGGAATGCCGTGTTTCGCCAGCTCGGCGCGCGGCCCGACCCCGGACAGCAGCAACAGTTGCGGCGAATTGATCGCTCCGCCGGACAGAACGACTTCCCGTCGCGCCTTCAGCTCCACCGTTCGGCCGTCCCGGTCGCGATAGGCCACGCCCACCGCCCGCCGACCCTCGAACAACACCCGGCTGACCAGAGCGCGGGTGATCACGGTCAGATTCGGGCGGGCGCGCGCCGGATGCAGATAAGCCCGGGCGCTGCTGCACCGCTGGCCGTCCTTCTGGGTCAACTGGTAGAACCCGACCCCTTCCTGCTCGGCGCCGTTGAAATCGTCGCTGAGCGGATAGCCGACCTCGCCGGCGGCGCGGATGAACACTGCGCTGATCTCGCCGCGCTGGCGTGGGTCGGCGACGTTGAGCGGCCCGCCGACGCCGTGATATTCCGACGAGCCGCGTTCCTGATTCTGCGCCCGCTTGAACAGCGGCAGCAGATCCGCGTAGCTCCAGCCCCGGTTGCCCAGTTCCGCCCAGTGGTCGTAATCCCAGCGATGGCCGCGGGTGTAGACCATGGCGTTGCTGGAGCTGCTGCCGCCCAGGGTCTTGCCGCGCGGCCAAAACAGCCGGCGGTTATGCAGATGCGGCTGCGGCTCGGTTCGATAGCGCCAGTTCAGCGTCTTGCTGCGCATCATGAAGAAGATGCCGACCGGGATATGAATCCACGGGCTGGTATCGTCGGGACCCGCCTCCAACAGGCAAACCTGTCGGGTCGGGTCGGCGGACAGCCGGTTGGCCAGCACGCAGCCGGCCGAACCCGCGCCCACGATGATGGTGTCGTACATGGCTCCCAATCCTCAGGGTCCGGCGCCGGGCCGGACGGTTATTCGCAAGGGCGACGGAAGTCGCGGATGGCCAAGCCTAATCACTTGGCTCGAACCCGGCTTGTCGAAAATGGCGACGACTTGGCGAAACTGGCTAGCGCCGCCCGCGCGCATTACACTTTCATGACTGTTTCCGGCTGAAATCCGGCCAGGAGACGGTCCCAACCCGGTTTGCCCCATTCGCGATCCGGTCCCGTTCCACCATCAGAAAGGCAAGACCTTGAACAGACTGTACGTTTGGCAAAATCGCGGTCTTTTCATCGGCCACCTGCCGGATATCTCCGAACACCGGCTCGGTTCGGCGGCGCTCTGCCTGGGCATCGACAAACCGTTCCGACTGCTAGAGAGCGAAAGCAATGTCTGGCAGGAATGCCGGAGCGCGCTGGTCCCGCCTGGCTGTCTGAACGAACTGCAAATTGGCGGCGCGATCATGGCGATTCTGTTCCTCGAGCCGGAAAGCCCCGACTATCTGGCGATCCAGAACGCCATGCTCGATGGCGAGTGGCAATGCCTGTACCGCCTTGCGCACGAAGCCGAGGCGCTGGTGGCGCTGGGCGAGGTTTGGGAACGCCAGCCCGACGCCACCACGACACACGAGTTGCTCAACCGCTTGATCCCACCGCCCGTTTCCGGGGAGCGCCAGCAACCGCTGGATCATCGGATTCGGCGAGTGATTCGGCTGATGAAGGAAGATTTGACGCACAGCTACTCGATGATCGAGCTGGCCGAATACGTGAACCTGTCGCCGACCCGGCTGGTGCATCTGTTCAAGGAAGAGGTTGGGGCGCCGATTCGGCGCTTTCGGCAGTGGCATCGGATGCGGGTGGTGGCGGCGCTGGTCGCCAAGGGTGATACCCTCACCGACGCGGCGCTGGGCGCGGGTTTCGCCGACTCCTCGCACTTCAGCCGGGCGTTTCGCAACATGTTCGGCATCACGCCCTCCTCGGTGTTTGGTCGCTCGGCCAACGTCCAGATCGTGATCGCCTGATGCGCGCCCCAATGCTCGCGCTGATCGACTGTCACACCCATTTCGACGACGCCAGTTTCGACGCGGACCGCGACGCCACCTACCGACGGGCGCGGGCCGCCGGCGTGGAGGCGCAGGTGCTGGCGGCGGTCAGCGCCCGGCTCTGGCCGAAGCTCAAGGCGGTCGCGGCCAGCTATCCGGGGCTGTATCCCTGCTATGGCCTGCATCCCACCTATCTGGCCGAGCATCGGCCGGAGCATCTTGACCAACTGGCCGACTGGCTGACGCGGGAACGGCCGACCGCCATCGGCGAGTGCGGGCTGGATGGCTATCTGCCGGACCTCGATCCCGATCTCCAGGTGGAGTACTTCGCCGGCCAGTTGCGCCTGGCTCGCCGCCACGACCTGCCGGTCGTCATCCACGCCCGCTACGCGGTGGATCAGGTGATCAAGCTGGTGCGGCGGTTCGCCGGCGTGCGGGGCATGGTGCATAGCTTTTCGGGCAGCGAGGATCAGGCCCGGCGGTTGCTGGACCTGGGGATTTTGCTCAGCTTCGGCGGGCCGCTGACCTATCCCCGGGCGAACCGGCTGCGCGGTCTGATCAAGGTTCTGCCGCTGGACGGGTTCCTGTTGGAGACCGACGCGCCCGATCAGCCACCCAGCGGCCATCCCGGCGCGCGCAACGAACCGGCGTATCTGGCGGAAGTGCTGGCCTGCGTCGCCGAACTGCGCGGCGCCGACCCCGTGGAAATCGCCGCCGCCACGAGCGAGAACGCCCGTCGCTTGTTCCAGCTACCCGATGCCGCATCCCCAGGCCCGCACTGAAATTCTGATCGGAACCGAAGGTCTGGCTCGCTTGCGAGCAGCGCATGTGCTCGTCGCCGGATTGGGTGGCGTGGGCGGTTACGCCGCCGAAGCGCTGGGGCGGGCCGGCATCGGTCGGCTGACCTTGTTGGATCATGACGTGGTGTCGCCCTCCAACCTCAATCGGCAACTGCTGGCGCTGCGCTCGACGCTGGGCCGGCCCAAGGTCGAAGTCATGGCCGAGCGCCTGCGCGACATCGATCCCGCCATCGAGTTGACCCTGATCGGCGATTTTCTCCAGCCGGAAGCGGCGGAAACGCTGATTGCCGCCACGCCCCACGACCATGTCGCCGACTGCATCGACAGCATCGCCTGCAAGGCGGCGCTGGTGGCGGCCTGTCATCGCCGTGGCGTACCGGTGATCTCGGCGCTGGGCGCGGGAAATTGTCTGGACGTGAGCCGGGTACGGGTGGCGCGGTTGAATCAGACCCAGGTCTGCCCGCTGGCCCGTGAGTTGCGGCGGAAGCTGCGGGAATTGAGTTCACCGCTCAACTATCCCGTGGTCTACAGCGACGAGCCGCGCCGTCCGCCCCTGCCGCATCAGCCGGTCGGCGGCGAGACGCCTGGACGACCCCGGGCGGTGAACGGCACGATTTCCTATCTGCCGGCGCTGTTCGGGATGATGGTGGCGGGGGTGATTATTCGCCAGCTGCTGGATGAAAGCGGCGACGATCGAAGACACGAATTTCCATGAACCGGTATCTGGCGATTGCTGGAACCATGGAGATGGTTTGCACACTCGTTTCAATTTGAAACGGCGTGAAATTCATTTGTTGAATGATTAAACCCCTTGCGCTGTTTTTGACATTGGCCTTGCTATACGCCTGTTCAGGCGTACCTTACGCCGTTCAGCCGCAAGCGATGGATACTCCGCCGACGCATCGAATCCATGTCGTGAGTCATGGATGGCATACAGGGCTGGTCGTTCCGGCTTCCGACCTGCACCAAAGCATTCCCGCCTTGGCCGAACGGTTCGGTCATCCCGCCTATTACGAGATCGGTTGGGGCGATAAGGGCTTTTATCTGGCCAAGGAGATCACGACGGGCCTTACGCTACAAGCCATGTTCTGGTCCACGGGAACCATCATTCACCTTGTTGCCGTTCCCAACTCTCCCCACGAGTCATTTCCGCGCAGCCAGATAGTGGACACTTGCGTTTCCGAAGCCGAGCTTGCTTCATTGATGACGTTCATTTCAAACAGCCTGTTTCACGATGAAGCCGGCCAAATCGTTTCCATCGCGCCAGGCATTTACGGAGACGCCCAGTTTTACGAGGGTATGGGTCGATACCATATCCTCAATACTTGCAACACCTGGACCGCGAAGGGCTTGAGCAGCGCGGGACACGATATATCGCCCACCCTCAAATTGACCGCCGGCAGCGTCATGGATGACCTCGCCAATCATCGCAGACAGTGTCCACGGTCCGCTCGATCAGATTCGATTGCCCGGTAACCATACGCCCCACGCCCCAGCAGCGCCAAGGTTTCGACATGGTGGGTCTGGGGAAAGAAGTCGTAGGGAATCAGCCGCTCCACCGTATAACCGGCCTCGGTCAATTCCCGGAGATCACGACTCAGCGTCCCGGCGCTGCACGACAGATAGGCCAACCGCTCGGGTCGGTACTCGTCGGTCGTCCAGGCCAGCACCGCCGGCTCCAAACCAGTGCGCGGCGGATTGAGGTACAGCAACCGGGTTCCCGTGGTGGGGGTCCATGCCCGCAGTTGCGGAATCCGATCCGCGCACTTGCCCCGCAACACGGTCGCGGTCGGAGCGTTCAGCCCGGCGCACGCCACCGCCTCGCCGCCCAGTTCCACGCCGAGCGTTCGCGCCCCGCGCCGGGTCCAGCGCGCCAGGCTGGCGCCAAGGCCGCAATAAAGATCGGCCAGGCTGTCGCCCGACTCCGGCGCGAGAAAAGCCTCCGCCGCGTCCAGCGCCTCGCGATACAGCGCGGGAATCAGTTGCTGGAAGGCGGTCGGTCCGTATTCCAGCCCGAAAACGTCCCGCGAGCGTGGCTGTCCCCACCGCAGGATCCAGCCGTTGCGGGCGAACAGCCGGCGGCCAGCGGCGGGATGCAAGTGCAGCCACAATCCCTCCAGCCCGATACCCGCCAACCCTGCCCGCCGTTCCTCGTCCAGCCAATCCAAATTGGGCATACGACAGGTTTTCAGGATCAGGGTCGCTTGCGCGCCGGCTTGAACGTAAAAGGCTAGTGGAAACATCGCTCCCGGCGGCAATGCCCCCCGCAGCCAGCGAACCATGGCCCGCACCAAGCTGGTGTGAACGGGACAGTCGGGAATCGGAATCAGTTCGTCGCGCTGCCACAGACCGAAATTCCAGTCCTCCGCCCCACTCCAGACCGCCGACAGGCAAACCTTGCCCCGATAGCCCCAGCGCGCCTCGCCCGCAACCGTCCGCATCGGGGACAGTCGATCCGCCCAGGGTGCGAGCGTCCGCCGCAGCCAGTCCATTTTTTGCGCTTCGCTAGCGGTGGCGTCTAACATGCGATGGGTGCAGCCGGGACAGCGGGGTTCGCAGCCGGCGGGCAGATTCAGCGAGGAGGCGGTCATGGTCAGCAGCTATCTGGTTTGCGATTTGTGCGGACGGTTCGGCCCGCCCGCCAGCATTTTCAGTCAAGACGGCTTGCGGCTGTGCTATCAGTGCTGGCACGAAGCGCGACAGGGCGACGAGCCGGAAGCGTCCGACGAACCCGCGCCGGCGTCCGGCGAGGAGGCCCAGCCGGCGAAAGGAACCGATATCGGGCGGAAACCGCTTTAGGGCCGTTTGTCGGCGACCAGCGCCGGATCGGGAAGCGCCGCCGGTTCGGTCGGCGAGGGCGCGGCCTTGCCCAAACCGAGTTGCGACAGCAACATCCCGGCGAACATCAGCCCGCAGCCCAGCAAGCCGCGACCGGACAGGATTTCGTTCAACAGCAGCCAGCCACCCAGCGCCGCGAACACGGTTTCCAGGCTGAGAATGATCGCGGCGTGGGCCGGCGGGGCGTCGCGCTGGGCCACCACTTGCAGGGTGTAGGCCACCCCCACCGACAGCAGGCCGCCGTAGAGAATCGGCATCGCCCCGCCCCACAGCCCCGCCAGGGTGATCGATTCGGTCACCACCGCCACCGCCAGACTCAGCACGGCGCAGACGACGAATTGCAGGCAGGCCAGCAGCACCGGTTCGATATGTCGCCCCGACAGCCAGCCGATCACCAGCACATGACCCGCCCAGAACAAGGCGCCGAGCAACACCAGGCCATCGCCTTCGACCAGGGTGAAGTCGTCGGTCAGGGTCAGAAGATAGAGACCGGCCACCGCCAGCGCCGCGCCGGCCCAGGTGCTCCAGGGCGTGCGATGCCCCCAGAACAGGCCGAGCACCGGCACGATCACCACATACAAGCCAGTGATGAAGCCAGCCTTGCCAGCGGTGGTGTGAACGATGCCGACCTGTTGCAGCGAAGCGCCGGCGAACAGGATCAGGCCGGCCAGCAAGCCGCCGCCCAGGATCGGCCGCCAGCCGCCGGGCGCGATGGGCGCGGCGGAACGCCGACCCAGCCACAGCAAGGGCAGCAACGACAGCGCGCCCAGGACGAAGCGGACGCCGTTGTAGGTGAACGGGCCGACATGGTCCATCCCGACCCGCTGGGCGACGAAGGCGAAACCCCAGATCACCGCCGCCAGCAACAACAGGCTTTCCGCCTTCAGCGTTTTGGACGTCAACATGTTGGGTACTTCCGGTATTTGGAAATTCCACGAAGGGTATGGGGCGCTAGAGGGGTCGAATCCAGGAAGCCCCTGGCTTCACCGGAGAGGCAGTGGCCGTTTGCCGGTGAGGGGAGCGCGTCCCGGCAACGCCGCGCCGTGCGCCGCCGAGCGCGCGACGGGGAAAGCTCCGCGGGTATCGATTCACTTGCTCTCGTGAAGCATCGCGCCCACTTATCCCCGGCACTCGATCTTCACCACGAAGTCGCGGGCCTCGGCGGCGATGTCGGCGGTGGCGCGGGCGGCGCGCGGCAACCGACTCTGATAATCCACCCCGGCCGCTTCAAGGAAGCCCCGCGCCAGCGCCGCCTTGATGGCGAAATTGACGTTTTGCGGAATATCCCCGGTCATCTCATGAACGCGGACCACGTTCAGCTTCGAACTGACCACCCCCACCACCGCGCCATCGCCATCCAGCAGCGGACCGCCGCTGTTGCCGGACTGGGTCGGCGCGGTGAATTGCAGGGAACGGGTGTCGTCGCCTAGACCGATCAGCGAACTGACGTTGCCCGTGGTCACCTGCGGCCCCGACCCGAGTAGCCCGCCCAACGGATAGCCCACCACCATCACGGCTTCGCCCAGCCGCGCCTGCGGCCCGTCGCGGAACGTCGCCACCCCGGTCAGGGGCGCGGCGGCCCGCAACAGCGCCAGATCGTTGGTCGGATCGGAAAAAACCGGCTCCAGGGCGCACCGCTGGCGCGGCGAACGGGCCACGATTTCCCGCGCGCCATCGATGACGTGGTGATTGGTCAACACATAGCCATCCGGATGGACGCAAAACCCGGTGCCGCTGAAGGCGGCTTCGCCGGCCTGGCCCGCTCCGCCCCGCGCGCCTGGACCCGCGACGGGCGGCTCCGGCACCGGCAAGCCGAAATGCGCCGCCAGCGCCGCCAGGCCCGCCGCGAACCCCTGCCCCACCGCTCGGAACTTCCATTGCCCCTGGTGGCGGTACAGCTCCGCCAGGATCATCGCGGTTTCGCCGCGACCGGTCGGCGGCAACGGAAACACCAGCAGCGGCGCGTTGGCGGCGTCCGTCACCCAGGCGTGGATCGTGGCGAACACACCGAAGGTGGTGCCTAGCGGCGCCCCCGGCCTGACCGTCAACACCAGAGCGACGCGGGCGACCGGCGTCGGCACGGCGTCCAGATCGATCTCGAACCCGCCTATTGGGTCGGCGAACGCCACCGCGCCGTCGCGGGAGCGTGGCTGGTCGGCGCTGATCAGGTCGGCGAGATCCCGCGCCCGCCCATCGGCGGCCAGCAGCACCGCGCCGATCTGGGTCCGGGCGACGAAGTCCTCGCGTGGCTCGCCCGCCACGCCGATTTTCACGCGCCCGCCGCCGAGCGGGCGGTTCTGTCCAGGCTGAAGTTCCTGCATGACCTTGTTACCTCACGTCATCCCGGTTCAAGCGCATTCGCTCACGGGTAACAACTCGGAAAAGTCGTGAATCGCCGGGAATTCGCCCGCCGGATGGGGCGGATGGGCGGAATCCGGCCACAGCGCCGAGACCAGATGAGCGATTCCATAAGCGTGCGCGGCGCGCAGAATGGCCAGATTGTCGTCCACCAGTAGGGTCGTGGCCGGATCGAACGGCTCCCGCTCGCGCAGTCGAGGCCAGAATTCCGGCTGCTCCTTGACCAGGCCGAGATCGTGGGCGCAGACGATGGCGTCGAAATGGCCGGTCAGCCGGGTTTTCTCCATCTTCAGGGTCAGGCTGTGGCGATGCGCGTTGGTGACCAGCACGACCCGCTTGTCGGCGGCGCGCAGCGCGTCCAGAAATTCCAGCACGTGCGGATGCACCGCGATCAGATGCTCGATCTCGCCCTTCAAGGCGACGATGTCCAGCGCCAGTTCCCGGGTCCAGTAATCCAGGCAATACCAGGCCAGCGTCCCTTCCACCGCCCGGGTACGAGCCGCCACCTCGGCGCGGGCCTGGGCCAGCGGCAGATCGTGGCGCTGGGCGTAGCGCGCCGGCACCAGTTCTCGCCAGAACTGATTGTCGAACCGCAAATCCAGCAAGGTGCCGTCCATGTCGAGCAGGACGGTGCGAATCAGCGGCCAGGGCAACCGCGGGGTCATGGTCGGAAGCTTCACCAGTAAACGGCGTGGGGTTGGATTGTTGTAGAATTAAAGCAGATCGCGCCGTCTTCGCGCGCCCATCAGTCCTTGAGGTTTTTCGCGTCATGCTCACCGTTCCCGACAACGCCCTGGCCGCCCTGATGGAGCCGGTTCAGGCCATCGCCCGGGAAGCGGGGCATCGTATTCTGGACGTTTACGCCAACGGTTTCAGCGTGACCGAAAAAGCGGACCAAAGTCCGGTCACCGAGGCCGATCTGGCCGCTCACGGCTGCATCCTGCGGGGTTTGGCGCAACTGACGCCCGGCATCCCGATCCTGTCCGAGGAAGCGGCCGATGTCGGTTTCGCCGAGCGCAGCCACTGGGAATGGTTGTGGTTGGTGGACCCTCTCGATGGCACCCGCGAGTTTATCCAGCGCAGCGACCAATTTTCCATCAATATCGCCCTGATTCACCGCCACGAGGCGGTGCTGGGACTGATCCTGCCGCCGGTCGATGGAACCTGCTACTACGCCTGGCGCGGCGGTGGCGCCTTCAGGCAACCCGCCAGCGAGGCGCCCCAGCGCATCCGGGTCGCGCGGGTCTGCCATTACCCGGTGCGCGTGGTCAGCAGCCAGGGTTCGTACCGTACCCGGCGCTTGCAGGATTATCTCAGTCTGCTCGGTCCGCACCGGCATATCGCCCTCGGTTGCGCCCTGAAATCCTGCCTGATCGCCGAGGGCCGCGCCGATCTCTATCCGCGCTTCGGCCCCACCGGCGAATGGGATACCGCCGCCGCCCAGATCCTGTTGGAGGAAGCGGGCGGCTATCTGACCGACACCCAGCTCCGGCCGCTGCGCTACAACGCCCGGCCGGTGTTGATCAATCCGGATTTCTTCG
Source organism: uncultured Candidatus Competibacteraceae bacterium (assembly GCA_937960715.1). GTDB lineage: Bacteria > Pseudomonadota > Gammaproteobacteria > Competibacterales > Competibacteraceae > Contendibacter. The sequence goes on along the minus strand of CALGOO010000266.1, from coordinate 2,398 downwards.
CCTTCGGCGATCCCACCCGCGACTGGGCGCGGTATCTGCCGCCCCCACCCCATCCACGCGGGCGGCCGTTGTTCCTGCCCAGCCATTAGCATTCCACGCCGTCGAGCTCCGCCATGCCTTACGAACGCTATCGCCGCGATTTGCAACGGGAAGGTTTCCGGCACGATCCCGCCCAGGAGCGCGCCATCCAGCATTTGCAAAAAATTTACGAGCAACTGCTGCTCCAGCCCGAGCCGGCTCCGAGCAAGAAGCCGGGGTTGTTCACCCGCCTGGTCGGGCGCGATCCACCCTCCGCCACGACTCGGGGCCCCACCGTGCGCGGCTTGTATCTGTGGGGCGGCGTCGGACGCGGCAAGACCTATCTGGTCGATACCTTCTTCGACGCCTTGCCGCTGGAACGCAAGCAGCGCATCCACTTCCACAGCTTCATGCGGTCGGTGCATGCCGAGCTGAAGCAACTGCGCCACCAGCAGGAACCGCTGCGGGTGGTCGCCCGCCACTTCGCCGACCGGGCGCGGGTGATCTGCCTGGATGAATTCTTCGTGTCCGACATTACCGACGCCATGCTGTTGTACGGTCTGTTGCAGGAGTTGTTCGCCCGCGGCGTCACCCTGATCACCACTTCCAACATCGAGCCGGACGGTCTGTACCAGGACGGTCTGCAACGCGCCCGGTTCCTGCCCGCCATCGAATTGCTCAAGCAGCATCTGGACGTACTGAACGTGGACGGCGGCGTGGACTACCGGTTGCGCTACCTGGAAAAGGCCGAAATCTATCACTACCCGCTGGACGAGCGGGCCGATCAGATTTTGGCGGACGCCTTTACCCATATCGCGCCGGAACCGGGCCATCGCGGCGGCGACGTGGAAATCGAGGGTCGGTTCATTCCCACCCTGCGCGAGGCGGACGGCATCGTCTGGTTCAATTTCCGGGCGATCTGCGATGGACCACGCGGCACCGCCGACTATATCGAGGTTGCCCGCTGCTATCACACCGTGCTGATTTCCAACGTGCCGGTGATGGACTGGCAGATGGAGAACCAGGCGCGACGCTTCGTCAATCTGGTGGACGAGTTCTACGACCGGGGCGTCAAGTTGATCCTGTCCGCCGCCGCGCCGGTGCTGGAGCTTTACACCGGCGAGAAGCTGAGGTTCGAGTTCCAGCGCACCGCCAGCCGCTTACAGGAAATGCAGTCGCACGAATACCTGGAGCGGCCGCACTTGCCGTAAACGTCAACCCACCACCCGCACCGGCGTTCCGGCCAGAAACCCCACGATATTCTCCGCCAGTTGCCCGACCAGGCGCTGGCGCGATTCGCGGCTGCCCCAGGCGCAGTGTGGGGTGACGATCAGGTTGGGGATATCGGGCGCCAGCAGCGGATTGCCGTTCACCGGCGGCTCCAGGCTCAATACGTCCACGCCCGCCCCGCCCAGCGCGCCCCGGCGCAACGCGTCGGCCAGCAAAGCCTCGTCCACCAGCCCGCCCCGGGCGGTGTTGATCAGGATGGCGTCGCGCCGCATCAGCGCCAACTCCCAGGCCCCGATCAAGCCACGGGTCGCCGGTGTCAGCGGGCAATGCAGGCTGAGCACGTCCACCTGCGGCAACAGCGCCGACAGCGGCGTCCGATCCGCCAAGGTCTCCACCGTGCCGGGTCGCTGGGCGATCCGCACCCGCATTCCGAACGCCTCGGCCACGCGCGCCACGCCCCGGCCCAGTTCGCCATGACCGACGATGCCCAGGGTCTTGTCGGCCAATTCGTGGATGGGGAAATCCAGCAGGCAGAACTGGCTGGCCCGTTGCCAGCGGCCGTCGCGCGCCGCCCGCTGGTATTCCGGCCAGCGGGTGCATAGGGCCAGCAGCAGCGCGAACACATGCTGGACCACCGCCGGCGTGCCATAACCCCGACAGTTGCAAACGGTGACGCCGCGCGCCACCGCCGCGTCCAGGTCCACGTTGTTGACACCGGTGGCGGCGATGACAATCAGCCGCAGACGCGGCGCCCGCCGGATCGTGGCGGCGTCCAGCGCGACCTTGTTGCTGATCACCACCTCGGCCTGTTCGATCCGCCCGGCGACCTCGGCGGGCGCGGTGGCGGGGTAATGGCGCCAGTTCGGCAGCACGCGATCGAGACCGCCGAAATCCAAATCGCCGCGATCGAGCGAGTCGCGGTCGAGAAACACACCTAACATGCGGGAAACCTCCGATGGGCGATGGGCCTCATTATAGGCGCAACCCCGCCCGTCATCGGCGGCAACCGTCCTGGGCCGGGCCTGACGCGACCAGCACGCCACCGCCGCTCAGGCGACGTCAGTTCAGATTGGCGTCTGGGTAATACTTGGCGCCGGTGATGCTGATCCCGACGATAGCGCCCTGGTCGCTGAGCTGGTACATCAACACG
>CALGOO010000265.1 GCA_937960715.1 uncultured Candidatus Competibacteraceae bacterium | reverse complement strand
GCTGCCTGGATTCCCGCATTCGCGGGAATGACGAAAACCTATTCAGAATTGGTATCACGCCCAGTTTAGTCCAGTTGGTCCCTTTCTGACCAAGTGGGATGCGAATATTTGCCCCCCACCGGTCCAAACCTGACCAAGATGGTCACCTCATGCCGTGTTATGTCGCTTAAGAAAAGCGTTCATACCATAAATGTTTCTAATTTTTGGACTACGTCATCTCCAATTTCCTGATTTTCCAACATTTCCAAACAGTTAGACGCGCATCGCGCCACTCCTCAATGATTGGCACGCCATCTGCATCACTTAAGGCGCAAAGGGACCGCGGCTCGATCCCTCAGCCCCTAGCCCAACCAAGGGTTCTTTCGAAAGCAACGTTGTTTCTGAAAACTTGAGGAGTCACCCCATGAAGAAGTTCCAGCAAGGCTTCACCCTGATCGAACTCATGATCGTGGTCGCGATCATCGGCATCCTGGCCGCCATCGCCATCCCGGCCTATCAGGATTACACCATCCGCGCCCAGGTGTCCGAAGCCGCCAATCTGGCCGATGGCCTGAAGACGGCTGTGGCCGACATCTACAACGATAGCGGCGACATAACCGACGCTGACAGCGGCTCTTTTGGCATCGTCCAACCAACTTCGGTCGCGGGTAAGTATGTGGCGCAAGTCGCGGTGGCGGATGGCGTGATCACCGCTACCATGGGCAACGAGGCAAATGCGCTAGTGGCGGCTGCTGGCACCAACAACTTCGTGCTGAACCCCTCGACGCTCGCCGGTTCGATCGTGTGGAAATGCCGGGCTGCGGATGGCACCACCATCATTGATAAATACCTGCCCAAGGCGTGCCGGACCTAATCCTTGCCGTGCTCTAGACCCCTCGCGTTGGGGTCTGGAGCGACGGGAGCAGAAAAAGGCCCCATGGGGCCTTTTTTATGGGAGATCATCCAGATGCGTCCACTGTCCACAAACCGAACAGCCGGCTTTACCCTGATCGAACTGATGATCGTCGTGGCGATCATCGGCATCCTGGCGGCCATCGCCATCCCCGCCTATCAGGATTACGTCATTCGCGCCCAGGTTTCGGAAGCCAGTGTTCTGGCGGGTGGCCTTAAGCCACAGGTCGCGGATATTTATGCCAACGAAGGGAGCTTGGCGGACATGGAGAGTGGTAAGCTGGGCATACCTCTCGCTACCAGCGTGGCTGGCAAATACACCGCCAAGGTGGTGGTGAAGGCTGGCCTGATCACCGCGCACATGGGCAACGAGGCCAATACGATAGTTTCCAGTGAAACTCTTGCGCTGTCGCCGTTCCAGAACGCCGGTTCCCTGGCATGGGAATGCCATTTTAGCGGACCGCCCCAATATGCGCCGAAGGCCTGCCGATAACCTTGACGCCACCTCATGCCTTTTTTTCAACCTCCTCTCAAAGTTACGGGTTGCCAGCGGGTGACCCGTTTTAATTTCCATCATACCGCTCACTCATCCGCCTTGACGGCGCTGTTGTTCCCGCTGATGGCGGCGTTGACGTTGATCGTCTACTGGCCAGGAATTCATGGCCCGTTTCTACTGGATGATTTCGCCAATCTGGATCAACTTGGAAAACTCGGTGGGGTTCGCAATTGGGAGACTTTTCAACTCTACGTTCTTAGCAATAACTCTGGTGTCGGTGGTCGGCCTTTATCGATGCTCAGCTTTCTTCTAAACGACAACAACTGGCCATCCGATCCTTTCTCCTTCAAATACACGAACCTGCTCCTGCATCTGCTGACCGGTGTTTTGCTGACTTGGCTGATTTATCGGCTGCTGCTGGCGCGCGACCCACAACGCGATGATAAACTCGCTGCCCGCGTGGCACTGCTGACCGCCGCGCTGTGGCTGCTCCACCCGTTCAACGTCTCGACCACGCTGTATGTCGTGCAACGGATGGCGATTCTCTCCACCCTGTTCAGCATCGCGGGTCTACTGGTTTATGTCGTGGGGCGCGGCTTGTTGGCCTACCGGCCCCACCGCGCCTATGTCTTGATGACGGCGAGCGTGGTCGTATTCACACCACTAGCGGTTTTCAGCAAGGAAAATGGCGCATTGTTGCCGCTGCTCATCGCGGTGTTGGAATACACCGCCTTGCGCCATCCAGGTTTTAACCCCCTCACCCCCACCCCCTCTCCCTCAAGGGGCGAGGGGAGTGATTACACCGACTCCAAGACGGATTCTCTCTCTCGGTACCCTTCATCCCGCTGGCTGATGCTCTTCCTGGGCCTGCCAAACCTGCTCATCGTCGGCTATCTGGCTTTCCGCTGGGATATCGTGGCCTATGCCTATCATAATCGTCCCTTCAATCTCGTTGAGCGGCTGCTTACCGAAAGCCGCATTCTATTCAGCTATCTCCAGCAACTGATTGCGCCCAATCTTGGCGCCAGCGGCGTTTTTAACGAAAACCCCGCGCTTTCGCATGGCCTGCTTGATCCTCCCACGACGCTGGCTGCAATGCTGGCGATCCTCATTTTAATCGCTGGCGCCTGGATACTACGTCCCCGCTATCCCTTAATCAGCCTGGCGGTGCTGTTTTTCTTTGCCGGGCACTTGCTGGAATCCACCTTTCTACCGCTGGAGATTTATTTCGAGCATCGTAACTACCTGCCCGCCATTTTTATTTTTCTACCCTTGACGCACTGGTTGGTCAGAAAGACACCACAATGGCGCTGGCTTTATTTCGTACCGCTCCTTTTTGTCGGTCTGTTTGCCTTCCTGACTCATCAGCAAGCTATTTTATGGGGCAACCAAGGGAAGCTGGTTCTTCACTGGGCGCAGAGCAATCCTTACTCCATCAGAGCCCAACGAACCCTAGTCATGGAATTGGAGGCGCGTGGAAGACCGGACCTGGCCCTGCAACACCTGAATAAAACCATCAGTCACTTCCCCAACTATTTTGAAATCTGGATTCACCGCACGATTTTGCTCTGTCAATATTCGAGCCTCAACCCCGCCGAACTTTCCCAGTTGGAAAGCGTGGCCCGATCCGGAATTTACGACTTTCATCCCTATCCGCTGACTGAGGGATTGATCAATACCCTCATTCAGGGCCGCTGTCGGGGAGCCAGTCCGGATGATGCCCATCGATTACTGGATGCCCTTTCGGAAAGTCAAACCGCGCGAAACACAGTCGATTTCAGGCGACAGATTGCTCATCTGCGCGGACTGGTTTACATTCACCAACAGAAATCAGAACAGGCTTTGCGCAGTTTTCAGCATTCACAACAACTCATACCCGACATTGAGCCAGGCTTAGCGCAAGTGGCCTTGCTGGCCAGCCATGGTATGTTGGTGGAAGCCCTGAGTCATTTGAAAACCCTGCAAGACAATTTTGCGGAGAATCTAAAACGAGCATCCAGGGTGCAAAGACCCAATTTCATCGCCGAAGCCGCCCGGCTGGAAAAGGCTATCCTGGATGATCTCGCCAGGGTCGGCCAACCCACAACCTCGCCACCCTTGCCCTGACGGACTGGTTCGATGCACCCCAAGATCGTCCTGGTCTTGCCCGGACTTGCCGTATGGCTGTTACTGGTCGTGGGATATGCGCTGCATCTGCCCAGCCAGCACGGCATGTTCAATTTCGACGACTCGGTCAACCTGAGAGGACTGGCCAACGTTCGGGACGGCTGGAGCGTGCTGGTTTTTCTGTTCAACGGCGAAGCCAGCGCCCTGTCCCGACCGGTGGCGCTGGCCAGTTTTCTTCTTAACTGGAGCGACTGGCCCAGCACTCCACAAGGATTCTTGTACATCAACATCCTGATTCATCTGCTGAATGGCGCCCTGCTCGCCTGGTCCATACTGCGTCTGGTTCGCTTGGCCCAACTCCAGCCGGCCCAGCGCGCCGAGTGGATCGCGGTTACCGCCGCCGCCCTGTGGTTGCTCTCTCCGCTGCTGGCCTCGACCTCGCTCATCATCATTCAACGCATGACCAGCCTGTGCGCAACCTTTGTCCTGGGCGGCCTGTTGGTTTACCTCATTGGATTATCGTGGGAAGCGGCTGGCCGGGTAAAGCGCGGCCGGTGGCTGCAAGTCGGTGGCATTGGCCTGGGAACCCTGTTAGCGGTGCTCGCCAAGGAAAACGGTATCCTGCTCGCGCTGTACGCCCTGATCCTGGAAGGAACCGTCCTGGCCGGCGTCACGGAACTCGGCGCCGCGCGTCGATGGCGAATACGGCTATTGGCTGTGCCACCCGTACTCCTGGTCATCTACATCGCTTTAACCTGGCCAGCCATGATGATGGTCTACGCCGGCCGCGATTTCACCCTCGGCCAACGCCTGATGACCGAGGCAGTGATCCTCTGGGATTACCTGCGCCTGGCTCTGTTGCCGCGTCCGGTGGCCTTCTCGCCGTTTCACGACGACTATCCCGTGGTGCGCGGTCTGTTCGAGCAATCCTGGGCGTTGATCGCCCTGCTGGGCTGGTTGACGGTAGTGGCACTAGCTTTTCGGCAACGGCGGCGCTGGCCGCTGTTGGCGATGGCGGTCGGGTGGTACCTCGGCGGCCACGCGCTGGAATCCACCGTGCTGCCGCTGGAACTTTACTTTGAGCATCGCAACTACCTGCCGCTGGTCGGTCCCATGCTGGCGCTGAGCTGGTGGGTCTGGACGCTTCAGCCAGGCAGCGCACCGCGCCGGATCGCCCTGACCGCCCTCGGCGGCTACACGCTGTTACTGGCGGTGATGCTCTGGCAGTTGACCACGCTCTGGGGACAACCGCGGATCGCCGCCGAACTGTGGGCGCGGCGCCATCCGACCTCACCGCGCGCCACCCATTTTCTCGCTACGAACTACCTGGCGGTCGGCAATCCCGCCGCCGCCCGTCAAACCCTGGAAAGGGCCGCTTATGCCCGCCCTGCCTCGGTCGGCATCACCCTCATGGCGCTACCGCTTACCTGCAAGAACGGCAACCCTGACGCAACACGGGCGCTCTACCGGTTAGCCGAAGCCCACGCCGCCACTGGCGAATACAGTGGGTCCTCGGCCGATTCACTATCACGTCTGCGGGAAATGCTCAAGCAAGGTCAATGCCCCGGTCTTGAACAGGCTGACTTGCACAGGCTAGCGGACCAGTTGATGGCCAACCCCCTCTACACCGCTTTCGGTCGCCGACTCAGCCACCTACACTACATTCAATCCGAACTTTACCGCGACGAACGTGATCTCGATGGCGCCCTGCGGCATCTGTTCGCCGCCCATGCCGCCGATCCCGATATCGGCGCCATCGCCTTGATCGTCGGCACCCTGCTCAGCGCCGGATTGCGCGACGAGGCCCGGACCTTTCTCGAACAGGCGCAACAGGACCTGCCCCTGAATCCGGTGCTACGCCGCGAGTGGCGCAAAATCATCGGCCAGCTTTGGGAGGTGGTGGATGGGCATCAAGCACCAGCGCCGCAGTAATCGGACTAACAGGTCATGAAAGCCATGGCGCTGATCAAGAGTATTGGCGATGATCACACTGCGGATTACCGGCTCTCCAATCCGCATCCAAATGTTTGTCGATCGGATCGAATTTATCAGCCCCGGAAGATTGCCGAATTCCGTCAATATCGCCAAACTGCCGATGGGGGTTTCCTATGCGGTCAACCCCATCATTGTTAAATTCATGGAGAACATGCGCTACATGGATCGGTTGGGACGTGGTTTGCCCATGGTTTGGCAAACGGCCCGAAAAAATCAACGCGAGATTCGATTCGAGGAAATCGGCGAGGAATTTCAAGTGATTCTAGGGCGTTAGTCGCTGGTCCGCGTTTCATCGATGTTCCCGTTGAACAGACGAAAAAGCAGGTGAGATTGGATTGATGGGTTATTGAGGGAAGAGAAGCCATGCTAGGTTTTCCGGGTCATGAACTGTATTGGGATCCCTCGTTGGGACGAGTGGAACGCTGGTATTGCCGGTTGCTCGGGGTGCCCATCGTGGGATTGCGGATCCGTTTGCGCTGGTTACGTCGCTTGCTGCCACCAGACGCGACCTCGGTGCTTGACGGCGGTTGTGGTCGTGGGGTAATCACCCGGCAACTGGCCCGACACTATCCTCGGGCAAGGATCGACGCCATCGATCAAGACCAACAAGGCCAGCGGATCAATCAGGAGATTGCCCAAGCCTGCTATATTGGGAACTGCCGTTTTTTAGTCGGTGATTTGACCGCGCTGGATAGCGATGGCGAGTATGATTTAATCGTCTCCGTGGATAATCTGGAACACATCGAAAACGATCTTGATGTACTGCGGCGTTTTTACCGAGCCATGAAACTGGATGGAATTCTGGTGATTCATGTGCCGCATTATTACCGGCGCTGGCCGTTATTCAAGTGGAGCCATAATTTTAACGTCCCCGGCCATGTCCGGCCTGGTTATCACCTGCCCGAACTGATTGAAAGAGTGCGCAAGGCCGGTTTCGCCATCGAACGGGCGGGGTTCAGTTATGGTTTCCTGGAAAACCTTGTCAACAATCTGAGTTATAGGATTAGCGCGGCGGAGCAAAAAAATCGGGTGCTTTACGCTCTTCTATTTCCTGTGCTGAATCTCATCGCCTGGTTCGGACAGTGGGGCAAGCCCGGCATGGGCGCGGGGGTGTGGTGCGTGGCCCATCGCCTGCCTGCTGGGTCAAAACCCGCCAAGACCGAAGATAAAGCGTAACGACTTGAAAAGCTTCAACTACTGATTGTGACAGCAGCAGACTTGCCCACGATTGTCAACGCCGCTGTTCATCCTCTGTTCGCAAATCTGCGGCGGAATGCGCGATGACCGATTATGATTCGCCTTGGAAAGAGGTGTTGGAGCGGTACTTCGCCGCCTTCGCCATGTTTTTCTTCCCGGCCGTCCACGCAGGCATCGACTGGGCGCGGGGGCACGCCTTTCTGGACAAGGAATTGCAGCAAGTCGCGCGGGATGCGCGACTGGGGCGGTGCTACGCCGACAAGCTGGTTCAGGTGTGGCGGCGGGACGGCGACGAGGTGTGGGTGCTGGTCCATGTCGAGGTGCAAGGCCAGTACGAGGCGAATTTCGCCGAACGGATGTTCATGTACTATAGGATTTACGCATTGACAGGAGGTTGAAATTGTGGGTTGAGGTGCTGCAAGC
>CALGOO010000264.1 GCA_937960715.1 uncultured Candidatus Competibacteraceae bacterium | reverse complement strand
CGGACGCACAGCAGGGCGTGCGGATTGATGTAGCCGGTGCCGAGCGTCTTGCCGTTGCTGGCCTGAATCGCGACCGGCTGGCCGGGCTGGAAGTCGCGCAGCGGGGTGGCTTCGACATCGATTTCGTTGCTGTAGACCCAGAGATGGCCGGCGCGCAAACGGCGGTCTTCGTCCTTGCGCAGGCGTAGCGGGGCGAAATCGGCGGGGGAAAGCGGGGACGTGGACATGAGTGGCGAGGCGTGCGGTGACCGAGTGGGCGGCCAGTATATTCAAACCCACAGGTCGGCGAGCGAAAAAGTCACCGCCGCGAAGGGCGGGAAACAGACCGGATCGTCTTCCCGGATCGTCTTCCCGGATGGCGCCAAGCAACAGCCAGCGACCGTCTTGCAATTCGTAGGCTTCCAGGGTGCGCGCCAGTGGATCGACCAGCCAGGCATGGGCGACGCCGTAACGGGCGTAAAGCGGCAGTTTCAGGGTCCGATCCTTTTGCGCCGTGGACGGCGAGAGGATTTCGCAAACCCAGTCGGGCACGACTTCAAAGCGGTGGTCGCGGGGAATGGTCGGCATCCGTTCGCGCCGCCAGCCGGCCAGATCGGGTACGGCGACTTCGGTGTCGCGGACGAAGTGAATTTCGGGTTCGGGCAGAATCCACCAGCCGCCTGGGCCTTCTTGCCCTCGGTGGAACGGCAGGCCGAGAATGCTGCTGATAGCTCCCGCCGCCGCGATTTGTGGCCCGGTCGGTCGGTTTTGCTGGACGTAGAGTTGGCCGCCGATGATCTCGCCCACTTGGTTTTCCGGCAGGGCAAGTAGTTGATCGTAGAGCGTAAAACGCGGGATGGCTTGAGCTTGATTCATCAGATTTGCTCCGCGTGGCTTATTCACCGGAAGCCATCTGTTGCGACAACCGTTCCCAGTCCTCCAAGCCGTCGCCGCCGAGTTGTTTCGCCAGATTTTCCAAGTTCATCAGGGCTTCCGCCAAGCTAATTTCCTTAGCGATTCGATAGGCTTCTACAAAGCAGGGAACCAATTGTTGACGCTCACCTTTCTCCAAATAGATATATCCCATGCTGAACAGCGTCTGGCATAATCCTGCCCGGTCACCGATGGCCCGTATAATGACCAGCGATTCCTCCAGATAGCGCAGGGCCGTGTCGTAATCCCCGCGCGCCTGGTAAATCTGCGAGAGGTTGTTGAGGGTCACGCCTTCGCCGGCCCGGTCGCCGATGGCCCGGCGGAGGGCCAGCGACTTTTCCAGATAGCGCAGGGCCGTGTCGTAATCCCCGCGCGCATGGCAAAGCGCCGAGAGGTTGTTGAGGACCGCGCCTTCTCCCGCCCGGCTGCCGATGGCTTGTTGGATGGTTAGCGACTCTTCCAGATAGCGCAGCGCCGTCGCGAAATCTCCTCTCGTATCATAAATCTGCGAGAGATTATTAAGAGTTCTGCCTTCTGCGGCCCGGTCGCCGATGACCCGCTGTATGGCCAGCGACTCTTCCAGATAGCACAGCGCTGTCGCGGAATCCCCTCGTACGTAGTAAATCCGCGCGAGGTTGTTGAGGACCACGCCTTCCCCAGCCCGGTCACCAAGAGTTTGGTAGATGGTTTGTGACTCCTCCAAGTAGGATCGGGCTTCGTCATATTGGCCTACACGAATGCACGTCTTACCAGAGTCGTTAAGCGCCCATGCTCGTAATGTTCGATCCTGGCTTTCCCGCAGCGCTGGCAACCAGTCCTTGAGCAGCATGTGATACAGCCCAGTAAGTTCAAAGTAGGGAATGATGTTGCCCAACGCGAATCGGGCCGCCTCGTCGTCCAAGCCGCTCTGCCGCAAGGCTTCATGGGCAATCAACGCTTGATCCAAAGTACGCAACAAATAGTCATGTATCCAATGCTGATGCCGCGCCGCGCTTTGTCGAATGTCGCTGGCGGGTTCCGGGTCATGCGCTTGCAGCCAGTCCGCCACCACCGCTGACAGCCGGTAACGCGGCAAGCGCAACGTTACCTCCATCTCCATGTCCACCAGCGACAGCCCAACCAGCCGCCGCAACAACCGCTCCGGATCGGTCAAACCCTGGGCGATGACGCGCACCCCATCCGCAAACGTCGGCGCGAGATAGGCGCGCAACCGGTTGAGCAATTCCCGCTCGTCCGGTTGCAGATAACCGACCAGCTTCTCCACCATCATGTGGAGTTGCAGCTTCTTTTTGGAGTGCTCCAGTTGTTGGAGAAACGCTTCGTCATCCCCGGCCACTTGGCTCAAGCCGTGGAAAAACTCCAGACCCTTGAAATTGCCGTCCAGCGCCTCGTACAACCGGCGCAGCCGTTCCACGCCCCACGGCGCTCCGCCTCGCTGCTGGTGATAGCGCAGGAAATCCCCGTACAGCGGTTTTCCGAGTGGTCGCTGCACGCGCCGGTCTCCCTCCCAATCGGAAATCGCCCAGCGCGAGGTGACCAGCACCACCGGCGCAGGGTCAGAACCCGGCTTGCAGGCATCCAGCCACGCCGCCACCGCGTCGTCGGTGATTCGCCCCGTGGCTGGGTCTTGCAAGGTTTCCAGGTTATCGAACACCAGCGCCAGCTTGTTGCCGGTCTGCTGCAACAGCGCCCGTAACCACACTCGCGCCACATCGGTTTCCGATTGACAGTCCAACAGTTCATCATTCACTTCGTCCCTTAGTGATTCGTCTTTCAGGAGCGATTGCAATCGAGCGAGAAAACGACTCCAGCTATTACCTGTTTCCGCCGCCGTGTAAGCTCGTACTCGCCAACCCCGGTTTTCCAAGCGCTGCGCCAAGCGCCCCGCCAAACTGGTCTTGCCTTGGCCGCCCGCGCCGGTCAACAAACATTGTTGCGGTCGGTCGCCGTACACGATTTGCCCCAATTCCCGCAGTTCCCGCCGCCGCCTGACAGGCTGACAGCACCACCGCTTGCACGGCGGTTCCCGAAAACGCTTGCGCCAGTTCCTTACCTTCCACTGGATGACTCCGGCCATCCGCGCCATCGAACAGAAACCACGCGCCCGTCTTACCCAGCAGCGGGTCGGCGTTGAATTTTCCGTGACCGCTCAAGAACACCAGATGAAATTCCTGCTTTCGGAGCAGTTGCCGAAAGTGATCGAAGCGCCCATCGTCGGGCGTGGTCAGTTGCACCAAACCCTGATGGATCAACGGGTCCAGCGCCTCCAACACGTTCGCCTGCTCGCTTTCCGTGTCCAGCCGTTCCTTCTCCTGATCCAGATCGTCGGGCAGAGAAGTGAACAGCAAGACTTTCAGCGGGCCTTTGGGCGGTTCGATGGCGTCGGACGGCGCGGCGGACAAGCGGCGCGTCAGGCTGAAACCCGGATGCTTGCCCAAAAACCCGTGTTCAGGATGATGCAGGCACTCCCACGGCAAGGACTGCACCAACGGATCGGCGCTTTCGACAATCAGCGGCAAAATCCGCGTGCCGGCGGCCTGGCGCGCGGCGGCGAGCGCTTCGTCCGCGTCCAGCGTTTGCCACAGCGCATCGCCCACGGTCTGTAAATCCTGCCCCGTCACCACGTACCGATGCACGTACTTCAGCGACAGTTGTTGAGCCAGGCTGAGCACATGAGGAAAGCGGCTGGCCAAATCGGCGGGTGGCTGCAAAATCAGCGGCGCGTGGAGATGGGCGGGCATGGTGGAGTCCCTTACAGCAGATGTAGGTTGGGTTAGCGCGCAGCGAGTAACCCAACACGATCAAAATGTTGGGTTACGGCCTACGGCCTAACCCAACCTACAAATCATCTCCGGGCCGAAGCTATACCGGCTTGACGCCGAGCATCGTGCAGGCATCCGCATAGTAGATGTAGGTTGGGTTAGCGCGCAGCGCGTAACCCAACACGATCAAATCATTTCCGGGCCGAAGCTATACCGGCTTGACGCCGAGCATCGTGCAGGCGTCCGCATAGTAGATGTAGGTTGGGTTAGCGCGCAGCGCGTAACCCAACACGATCAAATCATTTCCGGGCCGAAGCTATACCGGCTTGACGCCGAGCATCGTGCAGGCGTCCGCATAGGCGCGATTCAGACGGCGAGGATAGGAAGCCGGCTCCTGAGCGTTGAGTTCGTGGAATTTGCGCTCCAGCGCGGGCAATTCCGTTTCCTCGGCCGTTTCCACGCGCCCCAGAAAGTCGATCCATTTCCGCTTCAATTCCGCGTGGGTGATGAATTTGCCGCGCATCCCAAACGCCAGCACCCCGCCATTCAACGTGGTCACGACCAAGGCCAATGCAGCCAGCAGCCATTCACGGAACGGTTGCAAGCTTTGCGGAACCAGATTGCTGAGGGCGGCGAACGCGGCGCTGGACAGGATCAGCGAGACGAAGGACGACCAGCCCAACCATTGACCATAGAAGCGTTCCAGTCCTTCGTGGTAGGAGATGTTCATGCGGGCGGAAAACCGCAAGGTGTGGCGCACGTCGGTCATTTTGAGTGCTCCTGGTCCGAGGGGATCAATTTGTCCGGGGGGATCGGCCTGTCCGGCGGGGTCGGTTTGGGTGGCGGCGGATCGGGAACCGGACGGGGCGGGTAATACATTAGACCGTTGCATCAACCATGGACAAATAATCCATGAGTGATTTCCTGCTTCGCCGA
>CALGOO010000263.1 GCA_937960715.1 uncultured Candidatus Competibacteraceae bacterium | reverse complement strand
AGGTTTGACTGGATATGCACATTATACGATGCTTGTCAATGCGTAAGTCCTAATGAGATAGCGCATCCCGAATCGGCCGACGTTCCAGTGGTCGAGGAACGGCGGCGGTTTCTACGCGGACTGGGCAAATGGTCGCAAGCCGTCATCGGCGGTGTGCTGGTGGGCGGCGCGTTGACCGAGGCCGATTCCGCCCATGCCTGGGCCGCCGCCCGCGGCTACGGTGGTTCCGACGCCGTCGGCGCCCGGGGGGGCTGGGCCAACCGCTATGGCGGTGGCGGCTGGGCCAATCGGGCTGGCGGCGGCGGCGCCTGGGTCAACGGCGGCGGTGGCTACCGCTACGGTGGAGGCGGCTGGATCAACGGCGGTGGCGGTGGCGCCGGTTGGATCAATCGCTACGGTGGCGGTGGCGCCGCCTGGGTCAACCGCTATTAACCGATCCCCCTGGTTCCATTCCCCACCAGACCGCGCGGCACGATTTTCCAGTACCACCACGCGGCCTGTCTTTTGGGCGGCGGCGCTGAAACTAGGGAGCCATCATGACGATATCGTCGCATCGAATAGCGGACCGGGTGCATCGAATCACCCTGAGTGGACTGCTGACCTGGACCGAGTTCCAATCGTTCCTCAACCAGGTCGAAGCGGGGAACGTCTTCGCGACTGGCAAGGTCAGGGCATTGATCCATCTGGAAAATTTCTACGGCTGGGGACCCAGCGGCCAGTGGGGCGACGTCAGTTTCTTCTTCAGGCACGACCACGATATCGAAAGAATCGCGGTCGTGTGCGAGCCGCGCTGGCGAGACGAAATGCAGGTGTTTCTCTTCGCCGATTACCGGCAAGCCGAAGCCCGGTTCTTTGCCGAGACCGATCTGGAAGCGGCACGCGCCTGGCTGATGAGTTGATGGTCGCTCATTTCATGCTCTCTCGCAGCTCCACCAGAGCCTGATCGAAGGCATCGACCCGGATCAGGCCCAAGCGTGGGAATTCAAGGTCGAGAATGACGTAAACCACCGCCGCCATGACGGCGGCGAAGCCCAGCGTATGGAGCCAGTTGCGGGCTTTGCCGCCGGCCATGCCATAACCGGCCAGTAACGCGCTGGCCAACGCCAACCCGAACAGCATCACGAAAATGATCACCGGCGGATGGGTTTTGGACGCCATGGTTCGGGTGGTGGTGATGTCGATCATCTCGTTCAACGCCGGCAACGACAACATGGCGGCGGCGGGCGGTGCTCCCTCCGCGCGGCCCGCCGCGACCGCCTGGGACCAGATTTCCCCCTGCAACCGATTGGCCTTGTTCAATTCCGCCTGAGCCGCCTCCAGATTCGGCAATTTGCGATAGGCTTCCAGCCGCGCATCCACGTAGCGCCGGAACAAGTCTCGCAGCGGCGGTTGCGCGCCGGTGGGCAGCAGGTCAAGCCGCAGATAAGCGGTGCCGATGGCGTTGGTTTCCTCGACGATCAATGCCCGCCGGGTATCGAAGCGCGCGGCCGCGCCGGAAAAGGTGAAGGCGATCAGCAATCCCAACAAGGCGAAGACCGCGCCCTCGATCGTGCCGGTGCCGGCCCGCGCGCCTTCGGGATCGTTCGCCAGTCGTCGCATTCCAAGCCGCCGGCCAATTTCCAGCAAGAGCAACATCCCCAACAGCAAACCGAGAGCGAGCGATGAAGCGGCAAGTGCATTCATGTGGTGAACTCCTGGTTGGTTTGCAAGGCCATCACGGTGGGACCACCGGACGCCTCATGTGGCTGGCCGCTGGCCTGACTCTGGCCTATGCCGGGGTGGAAGCCGGGGTCGGCTGGTGGGCGGGATCGCTGGCGCTGGTGGCCGACGCGGGCCACATGGTCAACGACGCCGCCGCGCTGGCGCTGGCGGCGCTAGCGGCCTGGCTGGCCAGCCGCCCGGCATCGGCGCGGCACAGCTACGGTTTTGGGCGGGCCGAGTTTCTGGCGGCCCTGGTCAACAGCCTGGGTTTGCTGGTCCTGGTGGCCTGGATCGCGGTGTCCGCCGTTCAGCGCCTGCGCGATCCGCAACCGGTCATCGGCGAGGCGGTGTCGCTGGCCGCCGCCGTCGGACTGGCGCTCAACATCGGCGTGGCGTGGCTGATCAGTCAAGGGGAGCGGAATCTTAACACCCGCGCGGCGCTGCTGCATGTCCTCGGCGACCTGTTGGGCTCGGTGGCCGCCCTGCTCTCCGGCGTCGTGATCGCCTTCACCGGCTGGACGCCCATCGACCCGCTGCTGTCGCTGGGGATCGGCGTGCTGGTTTTGACTTCCAGCCTGCGCCTGCTGCGCGAAGCCTTACACGGCCTGATGGAAGGCGTTCCGTTCACGCTCGCGCCGGAAGCGGTCGGGCGGGCGCTGGCGACCGTGCCCGGGGTGGCCTCGGTGCATGATCTGCACATCTGGAGCGTCGCGCCGGGGCGGACTTTACTGTCGGCGCATCTGGTGGTGCGGGATTTGCGTCAATGGGAGCAGGTACTCGATGCCTGCCACGCCCTGCTCGCCGAACGCTTCGGCATCCAGCACGCCACCCTGCAACCGGAGCCGGAAACCCGGACGGTGCGCTGGCTGGGCGCGCCGCGTCATCCCCGTCACCGCCATGGGCCAGGAATGGGTGTTCGATAGCGATCGTCAACCACCATGACCACCGCGATTGCCGTCGTTTTCCTGGGCCATTGAGTGGTTCTGGGCCTATCTCACTTTCAAGCGTGGCGCCCGGTTGATTACCGGCGGGCGCGAATAGGCGCATGGTCATGTTCAGGTGGCCTGAACGCTGAATTGCAGCGCAAGAACCGGATATTCGGCGAATCTCGAACGGCAGTAACTTCTCCAGCGTGGTTTTTGTTCACGGATCGCTGGAGGTGGTTTGGATGAGTGCTACGACAAAGGTCATGGGACCAGTGGAGTGGGCGCTACTCCTGCTGCTCTCGATGCTGTGGGGCGGATCGTTTTGCTTCGGCAAGGTCGCGTTGGCCGAACTGCCCCCGTTTACAGTGGTGTTCGGGCGGGTCGCTCTGGCCGCCATCGCGCTGAACCTGATCGTGATCGCTACGGGAAACCGAATGCCTGCTGCCGCAAGCACATGGGGAGCATTCTTTATCATGGGACTGCTGAATAATCTGATTCCGTTCAGCCTCATTTTCTGGAGCCAGACCCAGATCGCCAGCGGTCTCGCTGCGATTTTAAACAGCACGACTCCGCTGTTCACCATCGTCCTGGCCCATCGGTTGACGAGAGATGAGCCGTTGACGGCAAACCGGCTGGCGGGGGTGTTGTTGGGCATCGGCGGGGTCGCCGTCATGATCGGCCCGGACGCCTGCCGTGGCCTGGATGTCAGCGTCATTGCCCAAGTCGCGGTGCTGGGAGCGGCCTTGTCCTACGCCTTTGCTGGCATCTACGGTCGTCGGTTCAAGTCCGCGCCGCCGCTCGTCACCGCATCCGGGCAAGTCACAGCGACCACGATCATGATGTTGCCGGTGATGCTGATCGTCGATCAGCCGTGGACGCTGGCCGCGCCGGGGATTTGGACAGTGGCCGCGCTGGTCGGCCTTGCTCTGCTCAGCACGGCGCTGGCCTATGTCATCTACTTCCGCATTCTGGCGGTGGCTGGTGCGACCAACCTGCTGCTCGTCACTTTCCTGATTCCGGTCAGCGCCTTGCTTCTCGGCCTGTTGATTCTTGGGGAAAGGCTCGAACCTTGGCGCTTCGTTGGAATGGCTCTGATTGGATCCGGCCTCGTCGCCATCGACGGGCGGCTGGCGCGGTTCGTCCGGCGGCGGTTCGGGTCGAAGTCGCCAGTACAGCTTGTGCCTGACAGTAATGATCAGATTGAACTCAGCGAGAGGCAGCCATGATCAGCACAACCGCATTTACGACCGACGAGACCCGCTGGAACGCTGTCGCCCGCCGAGATCGGCAAGCGGACGGCTGGTTCTGGTATGGAGTCAGGACTACCGGCGTTTATTGCCGCCCAACCTGTGGGTCGCGCCGGCCGAACCGGGCGAACGTCGCGTTCTTCGATACCTGCGATCAGGCCGAGCGCGACGGTTATCGGGCCTGCAAGAAGTGTCAGCCCGCCGCGTCCGACCCGGATCGAATTCCCGATGCGGTCGTGCGGGCCTGCACGCTCATCAACGCCGCCGCCGAACCGCCGTCGTTGGCGCAACTGGCGGCGGCGGTCAACCTCAGCGCCTGCTACTTCCAGCGGATATTCAAGAAGGCGGTCGGCGTCACTCCGAAAGCCTACGCCACCGCCCGGCGTCTTGAGCGATTCCGTGCGGGGCTGCGAGACGAACCGACCGTGACTCAGGCCCTGTATGGAGCCGGATTCGGATCGAGCAGCCGCTGCTACGAGACTGCGGGCGCTGGTTTGGGAATGACGCCTGGCGAGTATAAGAACGGCGGGGCCGGGGTGCTGATCCGCTGCGCCGTGGTCGAGTGCTCCTTGGGATGGCTGGCGGTGGCGACGACCGCGCGCGGGGTTTGCCTGATTACGTTTGGGGACACGCCGGACAGCCTGTGGGCCGAACTGAGCGCCCGCTTCCCAACCGCGACCTTGCAGGCCGGCGATGCTGAATTTCACCAATGGGTCGAGCGAGTGGTGGCGCAGATCGAAGCGCCAAGTCATGCGCTCGACTTACCCCTCGACATCCAGGGCACCGCGTTCCAGCGGAAGGTTTGGGAGGCGTTGCGGGCTATTCCGGTGGGAACCACCGCCAGTTACGCCGAGATCGCGCAGCGGATCGGCCAGCCCAGTGCCGCGCGAGCGGTCGCCGGGGCGTGCGCGGCGAACCGGCTGGCGGTCGTCATTCCTTGCCACCGGGTGGTTCGCACCGACGGCAGCCTCAGTGGCTACCGCTGGGGAATCGCCCGCAAGCGTGCGCTGCTCGACCGGGAAGTGGGTTGGGCGATCAGGTTGAGGAGCAGCAGGATGGGTTCGCGCAGCGCTACCCTTAATAGTGACTGATCTTCGAGCAGGCCGAACCCTGCACCGATCCCGGCCTCCTTCAACAGGAGCATTGATATGCTGAAGCAGACTGAAATCAACACGTCGGCGCTGCTGGCAGTGTATCTCATTGCCTTTCCGCAAGGCTTGACGCTGGTCAGCTTCCCCGCCAGCAGCATCGTGTTGAAACAGATGCACGGTTTCACCGACGCCCAGTACGGCGCCCTGGACCTTCGCCGCCATCGCCGTGCTGTACGCCTTCGCCGAGGGCGCCTTCAGCAGCTGGGCGGTGATTTATCTGCGGGAAGCCAAGGCCCTGCCGACGGGCGTGGCGGCGATTCTCGCGCAAGACCCGAACATCGAATCGTTCATGCGCCGCGCGCTTACTATCAATGAGCAAAGCTTTGGATCCGATCATCCTAACGTGGCTTGCGCCCTTAACAGTCTGGCCCTGTTGCTCAAGGACACCAACCGGCTGACCGAGGCCGAGCCCCTCATGCGTCGGGCGCTGGGTATCGTTCTCGACTTCACCCGCCGCACGGGGTACGAGCATCCCCATCTGCGCATAGTCCAAGGCAACTACGCAACCATCCTCAAGGGGCTAGGTCGGAGCGAGGCGGACATCGACGCGGAACTGCGGAACTTGCGAGCGGAATTCGGAAGCCGGGAAGCATAAAATGCACAGCAAGTTAAAGAAGCAACGCGCCTTGCGGAGCGATACGCGCCCATGACCGACCCCCGCGACCGGGTTTTCCTCGCCCGTGGCCTGACCAAGATTTACCCCATGGGCGAAATCGAGGTGCAAGCCCTGCGCGGCGTCGATCTGGAACTGTTCGCCGGCGAATTCGTGGTGCTGCTGGGACCCTCGGGCAGCGGCAAATCCACCCTGCTCAACATCCTGGGCGGGCTGGACTCGCCCAGCAGCGGCGCCATGCAATACGGCGGGCGCGATCTCGGCGTGTACGACGACGCCGAACTGACCCGCTACCGGCGCGAGCATGTCGGCTTCGTGTTCCAGTTCTACAACCTCATCCCCAGCCTGACCGCGCGAGAGAACGTCGCCCTGGTCACCGAAATCGCCCGCAATCCGCTCCCGCCCGAAGAGGCGCTGACCCTGGTCGGCCTAGCCGACCGCCTGGACCATTTCCCCGCGCAACTCTCCGGCGGCGAACAACAACGGGTCGCCATCGCCCGCGCGGTCGCCAAACGGCCCGAAGTGTTGCTGTGCGACGAACCCACCGGCGCGCTCGACGTGCAAACCGGCGTCCGGGTGCTAGCGGTCATCGACCGCGTCAACCGGGAACTGGGCACCACCACCGTCGTCATCACCCACAACGCCGCCATCGCCGCCATGGCCGACCGGGTCATCCACCTCAGCAACGGCCTGATCGCCCACATCGATCACAACGCCCAGCGGCAGGCCCCCGACCAGATCGTGTGGTAGGCCGGCAACGCCATGACCGCCCTGGATCGCAAACTCTGGCGCGAACTCTGGCAACTGAAGGGCCAGGCCGCCGCCATCATGCTGGTGATCGTGTGCGGCGTCGCCATCCACGTCATGTTCGGCGCCACTCTGGACGCGCTGGGCCAGACCCGCGCTCGCTACTACCAGGAATACCGTTTCGCCGACGTGTTCGCGGCCCTGAAGCGCGCGCCGGAATCGCTGCGGGAACGGATCGCGGCCCTTCCCGGCGTCGCCGAGGTCGAAACCCGCGTGGTTGCCGACGTTCATCTGGACGTGGCCGGATTCGCGGAGCCGATCACCGGGCGCTTGATCTCCATACCTGATAACCGCGAATCTCGGTTGAACCGCCTCTACCTGCGGCAGGGGCGCCTGCCGGCGGCCGACCGTGACGACGAGGCCATCGTCAGCGAGGCGTTCGCCGAGGCCCACCGGCTGACGCCCGGCGCTAAATTGCGGGTCGTGATCAACGGCCGCCGCCAGACATTGACCCTGGTCGGCACCGCGCTGTCGCCGGAGTACATCCACCAGTTGCGCCCCGGCTCGATGTTCCCCGACTATCAACGCTACGGCGTGCTGTGGATGGGGCGCCGGGCGCTGGGCATCGCCTACGGCATGGAAGGGGCGTTCAACGACGTGGTCGTGGGCCTGACCAACCCCCGCGCCGCGCCGGACGTGATCGACGAACTGGACCGGCTGTTGACGCCCTACGGCGGGTTAGGCGCGCACGACCGGGAGGATCAGCCGTCGCACCGGTTCCTGTCCGAGGAATTTCGCAACATCACCCTGTCGGCGACGCTGTTCCCGGTCCTGTTCCTGGGAGTGGCGGTGTTTTTGTTGAACGTGGTGATGAATCGGCTCATTGGGATGCAGCGCGAACAGATCGGCACGCTCAAGGCGTTCGGCTACGGCAATGGCGCGATTGCCCTGCATTATTTGAAGCTGGTGCTGATCATCGTCCTGGTCGGGGTGCTCGTCGGAGTCGGCGGCGGGGCTTGGCTGGGTCGGCGCCTGGCCGAACTGTACACGACGTTTTTCCGCTTTCCATTCCTGGACTACCGCTTGACCTTTCAACTGGTGTTCGGCGCGATGCTGCTCAACCTCGGCGGCGCGATGGCCGGGACCGCCTTCGCCCTGCGCGCCGCCTTCGCCCTGCGGCCCGCCGAGGCGATGCGGCCAGAACCGCCGGCCCGCTACCGCGCCACCGTGGTGGAGCGACTCGGCTTGCAACGGTTGCTGTCGCAACCCAATCGAATGATCCTGCGTCACATCGAGCGCCGACCGCTGAAATCCCTGTTGACGGTGTTGGGCATCGCGCTGGCCTGCGGCATCACCATGGCGGGTCGGTTTCAGGAAGCCACCATCACCCACATGGTCGAGGTGCATTACAAGCTCTCGCAGCGGGAAGACCTGGCGGTCACCTTCGTGGAACCCACCTCCTGGAAGGCCATCGGCTCCCTGCAAAATCTGCCGGGCGTGGAGCGGGTCGAGGTTTACCGGGCCGTGCCAATCCGGTTGCGCTTCCAGCAGCATTCCCACCGTACCACGCTCAAGGGCGTTCCCCCCGGCGGCGATTTGCAGCGCCTGCTGGACGCCGATTTGCGCTTGCTCAACCTCCCATCGGAGGGCGTGCTGTTGACCGATTACCTCGGCGAATTGCTGGGCGTCAAGACCGGCGACCGGCTGATCGTCGAAGTTCTGGAAGGCAGCCGGCCGGTACGGGAGGTGCCGGTGGTGGGGCTGGTCAAGGAATACCTCGGCGTGGCCGGCTACATGGACTTGGCCGGCCTCAACCGGCTGCTACGGGAAGGGCCTGCCCTCTCCGGCGCCTATCTGGCGGTCGATGACCGGGAGCGGTCCGAACTTTACCGCCGCCTGGGCGACATTCCCCGCATCGCCGGCACCGCGATCCGCGAACAGGAAATCCGCAACTTTCACCGCACCATGGAACAGACCATGCTGTTTTTCACCTTCATCGCCACCGTGTTCGCGGTCGTCATCGCCTTCGGAATCATCTACAACAGCGCCCGCATCGCCCTGACCGAGCGCGGCCGGGAACTGGCCAGCCTGCGGGTGCTGGGATTCACCCGAGCCGAAATCAGCTACATCCTGCTGGGCGAACTCGGCTTGTTGACGCTGATCGCCATCCCGCTCGGCTTCGTCGTCGGCCGGGGCATTTGCACCCTGTTCGTCGATGGCGCCCGGTCGGAGCTGTACCGCATTCCGCTGATCATTCACCCGTCCACCTACGCCTTCGCGGCCACGGTGGTGCTGGCCTCGGCGCTGTTGTCGGGCTGGCTGGTGCGGCGCAAGCTGGATCGACTGGACTTGATCGCCGTCCTCAAGACTCGGGACTGAACCATGACCGTGCGCCGACGTTTTGGATTGATTGTGCTGGTATTGCTGATCATGGCCGCGCTGGGCTACGGCTTCTGGCCCCAACCGTTGTGGGTGGAAGCGGCGACCGTCGCCCACCGGCCGCTGCGGGTGACGGTCGAAGCCGAAGGCAAGACCCGGCTCATCGACCGTTACGTTCTGTCGGCGCCGGTGGCCGGCTACCTGCATCGGATCGATTGGAAAATCGGCGACGGCATCCGGCAAGGTCAGCCATTGGCGACGATTGACCCGCTGCCCCCGGAAGTGCTTGATCCGCGTCGGCGCGCCCAGGCCGAGGCGCGGGTGGCCGCCAGCGAGGCCTCCCTGCAAGCCGCCCGGGAAACCGCGACCGCCGCGCGGGCGGAGGCCGATTACGCCAAGCTGGAATTCGAGCGCATCGCGGCGCTGTGCAAGCAGCGGTGCGTGGTCACCGAAGCCGAGCGCGACCGCGCCCAATCCCGCGCCCGCCAGACCGAGGCCCAACTGCGATCCGCCCAGTCCGCCGTGGAAGTGGCGCGGCACGAGATGGCGGCGGCCAAGACCGCGCTGCGCCCTTCGGCGGCGCAACCAGGCGACATTGCGCGGGAAACCGTCGTCGTCCGCGCGCCGGTGGACGGCCAGGTGCTCGCCTGCCAGCGCCAGAGCGAGGGGGTGGTGGAGGCGGGGACGCCATTGCTGGAAGTCGGCGATCCCCGCGCCCTGGAAATCGCGGTGGACGTGCTGTCCGCCGATGCGGTGCGCATCCGGCCCGGCACACCGGTGGTGTTGGAGCGCTGGGGGGGCGAACAGCCGCTGGATGGGGTGACCCGGACCGTGGAGCCGGTGGGGTTCACCAAGCTGTCGGCGCTGGGCGTGGAGGAGCAACGGGTCTGGGTCGTCGCCGACCTGCGCTCGCCGGTCGAGGCATGGTCGCGCCTGGGCGATGGGTATCGGGTGGAAGCGAGCTTCATCGTCTGGCGGGGCGAGCGGGTGTTGCAAATCCCCGCCAGCGCGCTGTTCCGCCAGGGCGAGGGCTGGGCCGTGTTCGTGATCGAGAACGGCCAGGCCCGCCGTCGCGTGGTGGAGATCGGTCAGCGCGGCGGATTAACCGTGGAAATTCGTTCCGGCCTGAGCGAGGGGGAACGGGTGATCACCCATCCCGACGACGCCTTGCAAGAAGGCGTCGCCGTGCGGATTCGGGCCGAGCAGTAGATTCGCCAGTTCAGATCTCGACCAGGGTACCCAGCTCGACGACGCGGTTGGCGGGAATGCGGAAGAAATCGGTGGCGCTCTGGGCGTTGCGCAGCATCCAGATGAAGTAAAGCTCGCGCCACAGCATCATCGGCGGCGTCATCTTGGGCACCACGACCTCGCGGCTGACGAAGAACGAGGTTTTGTCGAGGTCGATTTCAAGACCCTTTTGCGCGCATCCCTCCAGCGCCTCGGGCAGGTTCGGCTGCTCCATGAAACCGTAGCGCACGAACACCCGATAGAAGGTGTGGCCGAGATCGATGACCTCGATCCGGTCGGCGGCCGTGACATACGGTACTTCGGCGGTTTGGACGGTGACCAGGATGTTGCGGGCGTGCAGCACTTCGTTGTGCTTGATGTTGTGCAACAGCCCCGAGGGCGCGCCCTCGGGCCGGCTGGTCAGATAGACGGCGGTGCTGCCGACCCGCTTCAACGCCGCGTTTTCGATGGAACGAATGAACTGGACGAGAGGCATGGTCAGGTTGCCCATCTCCTGAAACAAAAGATGCCGGCCTCGCCGCCAGGTGGTCAGCGTGGTGAAGGAAGCAATGGCGATGACGACGGGAAACCAGCCCCCTTGGAAGAGCTTGATGGCGTTGGCGGAGAAGAAAGCGATGTCGATCAGCAACAAAGCCCCAAGCAGAGGCAAGGCCAGCCACGGATACCAGCGCCAGGCGAGAATCGCGACGAACGCCACCAGGATGGTGTCGATCATCATCGTTCCCGTCACCGCGATGCCGTAGGCCGCCGCCAGATTGCTGGAGGTCTGGAAGTGCAGCACCAGCGCCATGACCGCCAGATAAAGCGTCCAATTGGTGAACGGCACGTAAATTTGGCCGGCTTCCATGTGGGAGGTGTGGATGATCCGCATTCGGGGCAGGTAGCCGAGTTGCACCGCCTGCCGGGCGACCGAGAACGCGCCCGAAATCACCGCCTGCGAGGCGATCACCGTCGCCGCCGTGGCCAGCAGCACCATCGGGATCAGCGCCCAGCCGGGCGCCAGCAGGTAGAAGGGATTCTGGATCGCCTCGGGGTTATTGAGCAGCAAGGCGCCTTGCCCGTAGTAGTTCAGGACCAGCGCCGGCAACACGAAACCGAACCAGGAAACGCGAATCGGGAATTTGCCGAAATGGCCCATGTCGGTGTACAACGCCTCGCCGCCGGTCACCGACAGGACGATCGCGCCCAGCGCGAGGAAGCTTTCCCAGGGATGGCGGAACAGAAACTCGACCGCATGGACGGGGTTGAGCGCCGCCAGCACGGCTGGCGCGTCCAGGATGCTGATCACGCCGAGCACCGCCAGCACGCCGAACCAGGCGCACATGATCGGGCCGAAGAAGCGGCCGACCGCGCCGGTGCCGTGCTTTTGGATCGCGAACAGGAAGGTCAGGACAATGGCGGCTATCGGCACGATGTAGTCCTTCAGCCCCGGCGCGACCACGTTCAGGCCCTCGACCGCGCTGAGCACCGAGATAGCCGGCGTGATCATGCTGTCGCCGTAGAACAGCGCGGCGGCGAAGATGCCGAGCATGGTCACGAACCAGGTGGCGCGCGAATCCTTGGTCAGTTCCGTGACGCGGGCGAGCAGGGCCAGACTGCCGCCTTCGCCGCGATTGTCGGCGCGCATGATGATGGCGACGTACTTGAGCGTGACCAGCGCCATGATGGTCCAGAAGATCAGCGACAAGACGCCGAGAATGCTCTCCGGCGCCACCGCGATGGGGTGGTGCCCGGCGAAGGTTTCCTTGAGCGCGTAAAGGGGACTGGTGCCGATGTCGCCGAAGACAACTCCAATCGCTCCGACGATCAATGCCGACGAGCGGCTTTTGTTTTCGTGAGTGGACATGACGCTATCCTCCCGAATTTATTGTTGTTGTGCGCGTTTCGGCCGGTTCCGCGTCCATCGCCGGAACGAGCGATGATGCAGTGCATCATAGACCGCGACCGGGGTCAAATCAACTGGCCTGGGACCGGTATGAAAAGCAGCGGCTGATTTTGGGAGGACCAGTAAGGTTGAGGCTCAGGCTAGCTTCCATGATGCGGCGTCCGCCGCGTTCAACCGCGTCAGCGCCCGGTCGAGCACCCTCTCGGGGTCGAACAACGCTTCGGCGGGAACCTGGAAAGTCCGATGGTGGAAGTCACCGTCGGCGTCGGCAACGTACCGGGCGCGGTAATCGTCGGGCCGCGCCAGCAGATCACGGATGCCGGCCAGCAACGCCTCGATATCCTCGTCCGTGGTGTACAACCCCAGGCTGGCCCGCACCATGCCCTGCCAGGGCTTGAGCAGGGTCGCCGCGTCCTCGGCGTCGGGGTCGAGGTCCAATGCCCACAATTCCGGCCTCAACAACTCGCGGACATAGGGGTGGGCGCAGAAACAGCCGTTGCGAACCGCGACGTTGTGGTAATCGTTCAGCACGGCGGCGACCAGGCCATGGTCCAGTCCATCGAGCTTGAAGGCGACCGTACCGAGGCGCGGCGTGCGTTCAAACTCGAGGTCACCGTAAATCCGCGCGCCGGGTACGGCCGCCAGTTCGGCCAGCAAGCGCCGCAACAGCCGTTGCTCGGCGGCGTGAATCCGCTCCATGCCGACTCGTTGCAGCGCGTTCAGCACCGCGCCGAGCTGTACCGCGCCGAGCAGGTTGGGCGTGCCGGCTTCCTCCCGGTCGGGAAAGCGTGCGGTCACCTGATAATTGCTCAGACGCACCTCCTCCACCATGCCGCCGCCCACCTCGTCCGGCTCGCACCCCTCCAGCAGCGTCCGCCGCACGATGGCCCCACCCGGCGATCCTGGCGCGTACAACTTGTGACCGGAAAACACCACGGCATCCAGTTCCCGCTCCACCGACCCCGTATCGCTGATCGGCAACGGCGCATGGGCGAGATACTGCGAAGCGTCCACCACCACCCAGGCGCCGTGCGCGTGAGCCAGAGTCGCGATATCGTGAACCGGGTTGACGATGCCGGTGACGTTGCTGGCCGCTGTCACCGCGACGTAGTTGACCTGGCCGCGATGTCGTTCCAGCAACCGTTCCAGCGCCGCCGAATCGACCGCGCCCAGGGCCTGCCCTTCGCCGGTCAGTGGGATGGACACAACCTTGCCGGCATGTTTGCGATGCGGCAGGTCGTTGGCGTGATGCTCCATCAGCGACGCCAGCACCACGGGCCGATCGGGCCGCCGCGCCGCCAGGGTCCGCGCCAGTCGGTTGAGGGGAGCGGTGCAGCCGCTGCCCGCGAAAAAAACGGTGTGGCGGTCTGGGTCGGCCCGAACGAATCGCAACACCTGTCCATGCGCCCAAGCGTAGGCATGGCTGGCAACACGCGCGGAAAAATGTAATGTACTGTGGGTATTGGCGTAGTGATGCAACAGTTCGTCCGCGACGGCGCGGGCGCGGCCCAGGGCCAGGGTCGAGGCGGCGGAATCGAGATAATGACGACGGGTCATCCGACTGTCGGCGAGACGATAACGGGTGTCGAGGCCCGGAAAATCCCGGCGAAGCAGGTCGAACAGCCGCGAGTGATGGATGGAACAGGGAGACATGGATAAGCTCCAGTGGCAACGCCAGCTATACTAAACCCAATCCAAAGCCGCGCGACTTAATCCGTCGAATGACGCCAACTTAAAATCAGCAGGCTAACCCAATCAAACCCGAATGATCCACCACGACCCGCGCACTGGCCCTCGTTTCCAAACCTGGGCCGTGGTTTTCATCTCGGTGACCTTGGCGCTGCTGGCCGGAGGCTACGGGTATTATCAAAACGACGCGGAGCGCATCCGCCAGGAAAAATATCAGGATATCGCCGCCATCGGCGAACTGAAAGTCAGCCAGATCCTGCAATGGCGACGGGACCGCCTGGCCGACGCCCGCCGGTCGGCGTTAAGCCCATTTTTTCGGCGGGCGCTGGCGGAGTGGCAAGCGGCTCCCGAAGAACCCGATCGGGGGGCGGAGTGGCGACGCCAACTAAAAGCCGAACGGGATGCGTATGGCTATGCCGACGTACTATTGCTCGATCCGGATGGGCGCATTCTGCTCGCCGCCAACGATGATCCCGACCCGGTCGATTCCGTCACCCGGCAAGCCATTACAGCGGCCCTCGCCGGTCACGACGCGGTGTTCTCCGAATTTTATCGCTCTCCCCGTGGCCGCGTTTACCTGGACCTGGTCGCACCGATACCGGATGCCGAGGGACGTCCGCTGGCCGTGCTGGTGTTGCGCAACGACGCGGCTTCCTACCTGTATTCCCTGATCCAGTCCTGGCCCACGCCCAGCCGCAGCGCCGAGACCCTCCTAGTCCGCCGGGAGGGTGATGAAATCGTTTATCTGAACGAACTGCGCCACCAGACCAACACCGCCCTGTCCCTGCGTTTCCCGCTGGATCAAGGCAATCTGCCAGCGGCAAAAGCGGTTCTCGGCCAGCAAGGTCTGTTCCAGGGTCGGGATTATCGCGGCGTGGAAGTGCTGGCCGACCTGCGCCCGGTTCCCGGCTCGCCCTGGTTCCTGGTGGCCAAGGTGGACGCCGACGAGATTCTGGCCGAGGCGCGCTACCGCGCTGGCATGATCGCCCTGTTCGTTCTCCTGAACATCCTGCTAGCGGCGGCGCTGATCGCCTGGGTCTACCGACGGCGGCAAGCGGGTCTCTATCACGATCTATACCGGTCGGAGCGGCGGCAGCGGGAGGATCAGGCAGAATTCCGCATCATTCTCTACAGCATCGGCGATGCGGTCATCACGACGGATAACGCGGGGCGGGTCCGGCAAATGAACCCGGTGGCGGAACAACTCACCGGTTGGCTGGAGACCGAAGCCCGCGACCGACCGCTCGAAGCGGTTTTCCACATCGTCAGCGAACAGACCCACGCCGTGGTGGAAAACCCGGTCCAGCGCGTGCTGCGCGAGGGGACGGTGGTGGGACTGGCCAATCATACCTTGCTCGTCGCGCGGGACGGGGCCGAGCGTCCGATCGCCGACAGCGGCGCGCCCATCCGCGACGAAAGCGGCGCCATCATCGGCGTGGTGCTGGTGTTCCGCGACCAGACCGAGGAGCGCGCGGCGGAAGCGGAAGTGCGTCGCAGCGAGGCGCGGCTGCGCAGCCTGACCAGCATTCTGCAACATCCGGGCGATTCGGTGCAGGAATTCCTGGATTACGCGCTGAACGAGGCCATCCAGCTGACCGGCAGCAAAATCGGCTATCTCTATCACTACCACGAGGATCGGCGAGAGTTCGTGCTGAATTCCTGGTCCCGCGAGGTGATGCGGGACTGCACCATCGTCAATCCCCAGACCTGCTACGAACTGGACAAGACCGGCATCTGGGGCGAGGCGGTCCGACAACGCCGACCGATCCTCCTCAACGACTTTACCGCCGACCATCCCCTGAAAAAGGGTTACCCCGAGGGTCACGCCAAGCTGTCGAGATACCTGACCGTGCCGGTTTTCAGCGGGAACAGGATCGTCGGCGTGGTCGGCGTCGCCAACAAGGAAACCGATTACCAGGAAGCCGATATCCTCCAGCTCACCCTGCTGATGGAGGCGGTGTGGAAGATGGTGGAACGGTGGGAAGCGGAAGACAAGGAACACCAGGCCGTGCGTTCCTATCGGATGCTCAGCCACTGCAACAAGGTCATCGCCCTGGCGGAGGAGGATGTCGAACTGATGCGGGAAATTTGCCACATCCTGGTCGTGGAAGGGGGATGGCGGATGGCCTGGGTGGGATTGGCCGAACCGGGACCGGGCAAGCGCGTGCGGCCGGTGGCCCACGCTGGCTCCAAGGACGATTACCTCGAAAGGATCAAGGTCACCTGGGACGAGTCCTCGACCGGGCGCGGTCCCGCCGGCACGGCCATTCGCACCGGCCAGCCGGTGATCTGCCAGAACCTGCTGATAGACCCCAACTTCGCGCCCTGGCGCGAGGAAGCGATCCGGCGTGGTTTCGCCGCCGCCATCGCGCTGCCGCTGCGGAATGAAACCAGTGTGTTCGGCGCGCTCGTCCTCTACGCCGCGGAACCGGATGCCCTGGTTCCAGCCGAGGTGGAACTGCTGCGTCGGCTGGCCGACAATCTGGCTTACGCCTTGCGCGTGCTGCGGATCAAGGCGGCCGGCGAACAGGCGGCGCGTAAACGCGACGCCCTGGAAGCCCAGCTCCACCAGGCCCAGAAAATGGAGGCGGTGGGACGGCTGGCGGGAGGAATCGCCCACGATTTCAACAACATGCTGGCAGTGATCGCCGGCCATGCCGACATGGCGCTGGAACAGGCCGCGCCCGACAGTCCCCTGCGCGCGGATATCGTGGAGATTCACGCAGCCGCTCAACGCTCGGCCGAGCTCACCCGCCAGTTGCTGGCTTTCGCCCGCAAGCAGCCCATCGCCCCCCAGGTGCTTGACCTCAACGACACTCTCGCCGGGATGCTCAAGATGCTCGGGCGACTGATCGGCGAGGATGTCGAATTGCTCTGGAAACCGGCCAGCGTCCTGTGGCCGGTGAACATGGACCCCACCCAAATCGACCAGGTCATGGCCAACCTGGTGGTCAACGCCCGCGACGCGATCACCGGCGTGGGCAGGATCACCATCGAGACCGGTCAGGCGGTGTTCGACGAAAGCTATTGCGAGACCCACGCCGACGTCAGCCCCGGTTCCTATGTCCTGTTGGCGGTCAGCGACACCGGTTGCGGCATGGACAAGGCGGTTCTGGCGCAACTGTTCGATCCGTTCTTCACCACCAAGCCGCCCGGCAAGGGCACCGGCCTTGGCCTGGCCATGGTGTACGGCATCGTCAAGCAAAACCAGGGCTTCATCAACGTTTACAGCGAACCGGGGCAAGGCACGACCTTCAAGATCTACCTGCCCCGCCACGAATCGGATCCGACGGTTTCCCGCATCGGGCAGGCGCCCGCCACGACGCCGACCGGCGCCGAAACCGTGCTGCTGGTCGAGGACGAGGCGGCACTGCTCAAACTCGGCAAGACCTTGCTTGAACGGCTGGGCTACACCGTGCTGGCCGCACCTGGCCCGATCCAGGCTCTCCAGTTGGCCGCCGCCCACGCGGGCGCGATTGATCTGTTACTGACCGACGTGATCATGCCGGACATGAGCGGCCGCGATCTCTGGCAGCGACTCCGCGAACCGCGGCCGGGCCTCAAGTGCCTGTTCATGTCGGGTTACACCGCTAACGTGATCGCCCACCACGGCGTCCTTGACGACGGCGTCCACTTCCTGCAAAAGCCCTTCTCCCGCAAGGCGCTGGCCACCAAGCTGCGCGAGGCGTTGTCCGGACCGTGACCGGGGCCGCGCGGCCCGGCGCGAGCGGTTCCGCGTCCGCCGTCGTCAGGGTCGTTCCGCCAATACCGCCTCGACCTGGGCCGCCAACCGATCCAGGGCGGCGCCGAAGAAATGGTCCGCCCCGGTCACGACGCCCAACCGAGCGGCCGGATGCCAGCGAGGCAATAGCGCCCGCAGCGTGGCCAGCGGCGCCATGCGGTCCTGGTCGCCGACGATCACCGCCAGTTCGGCCGGCGGCGCGGCGACCGGCTCGAAATCCATGAACAGCACCGGCGGCGCCACCACCACCTGTCGGCGCACCGTGGCCAGCGGCGGATGCAGGCCCAGGTTGACCCAGGCGCCGAAGGAATAGCCGGCCAAGTCGGTCACCGTCTTGCCCAGCCGACCCAAATGCGCCGTCGCCGCCCGCGCGTCGTCCCGCTCGCCAACGCCGTCGCCGTAATCGCCCTCGCTCGCGCCAACGCCGCGAAAATTGAAGCGCAGCGTGCTGTAGCCCAGCCGCTGGTAGACCCTGGCCAGGGCGGTCACCACCGGATTGTCCATCGCGCCGCCGTACAATGGGTGCGGGTGGGTCAGGACCACCGCGTTCGGCCCGGCCGCTCGATGCAGGCGGCCTTCCAGTTGGAGTGGGCCGGAATCGAAAAAGACCGTTTCCTCGGTTACCGACATCATGAAGCTTCTCCAGTCGGGTTCGGGTCTTGCCATGTGGGGGGCGAGGCAGCCGCCACCCTGGCCCAATCCCGCTCCAACAAAGTCTTGAACTCCGCCAGCGATGTCGGTCGGCCGAAATAGTAGCCCTGACCTTCGTCGCAGCCGTGGTCGCGTAAAAACGTCAGTTGCTCGACCGTTTCCACGCCTTCGGCCACCACCTCCAGTCCCAAACCATGCGCCAGGGTGAGGATGGCGTCCGCGATGGCGACGCTGCTGGTGCTGGCGGGCAGGTCCTGCACGAAGGTTCGGTCGATCTTGAGCACATCCAGCGGAAAGCGCTGCAGATAGCTGAGCGAGGAGTAGCCGGTGCCGAAGTCATCGATCGCCACCCGCGCGCCCAGGGTCTTGAAGGCTTTCAGGGTCGCGAGATTATCGTCGGTGGGGTTCATCAGGATGGTCTCGGTCAATTCCAGTTCCAGGCAAGCTGGCTCGAACGCCGCTTCCGCCAACACACCGCGCACCAGATCGGCCAGATTGGCCTGCCGGAACTGTCGGGCCGACAAATTGATCGCCACGCGCAGTCCGGGGAATCCATCGCGATGCAACTGGCCGATCTCGCGCACTGCGGTGCGCAGCACCCATTCGCCCACTTGCAGGATTAGTCCGCTGTCCTCGGCAATGGGAATAAACCGGATCGGCGACAGTAAACCGAGTTTGGGGTGGTTCCATCGGATCAGCGCCTCGGCGCCCCGGATGGCCCCGGCGCGAAAATCCCATTTCGGCTGGTAGTACAGCTCCAGCTCCCCCTGTTCCACGGCGTGACGCAAGTGGGTTTCCAGATTCAGGCGCTCGCGCGACAGCACCGTGGCGCCCGACAGATAGAACTGGTAGTTGTTGCGTCCCAGATCCTTGGCTCGATACAGGGCAATGTCGGCGTTACGTAGCAGCATCTCGGTATTATTGCCATCGCGAGGGTAAAGGCTGATGCCGATGCTGCAAGTGGCGTGCAGTTCGTGATCGCCCAGCCGGCAGGGCTGCGCCACGACATCCAACATGCGCTGCGCGATCCAGGCCGCGTCGTCGCTGGTGGCCAGATCGGGCAGCAATACGGCGAACTCATCGCCGCCCTGCCGGGAGATGGTGTCGCATTCACGAACGCATTGCTGCAAGCGCGCCGCCATGTCCCGCAGCAACTGATCGCCGATGGTGTGGCCGAGGGTGTCGTTGAATCGCTTGAAGCGGTCCAGATCCACCAGCATCACTCCCACCAGGGTATGATCGCGCCCGGACCGCCGCACCGCCTGCCGCAGCCGGTCGGTCAACAACGCCCGGTTGGGCAAGCCGGTCAGCGCGTCGTATTGGGCCAGGCTTTGGAGACGTTCCTCCGTCTGCTTACGCTCGGTAATGTCCTGCACCACGGTCACGAAGTGCTCCACCGCGCCATTCGCCCGCCGCAGACAGCGGCTCGATACATGGGCATGGAATATTTCGCCATCCGCGCGAACGAAGCGTTTGTCGAGCGAGTAGCTGTCGATCCGGCGGTTCATCACTCGCTCGAACTGCGCCAGCTCGGTGGGCAGATCCTCGGGATGGGTCAACTCGGCCCAGGTCAACCGCTGGAGTTGCGCGCGTGGATAACCCAGCATCTCGCTCAGTCGGCCGTTGATTTCAAACCAGCGTTTATCGGGGCCGGTCAGGGCGATGCCGATCAGCGGCAGTTCGAAATAGCCGCGAAACCGCATCTCGCTGGCGCGCAGCGATTCCTCCTTCCGTTTCCGTTCGGTGATGTCGGTGTGAGCGCCCAGATAGCCGGTGACGCGACCGGCGGAATCGCGCAATGGCGCGGCGCGGGTGCTGAGCCAGGTTTCCTGACCGGCGGACGCGCGAAACCGATGTTCGATCAGCAACTCGGAACCGCTCTCGACGGCTTGCCGCCACGCCGCGAGCACCGATTCCCGGTCGTCGGGATGCAAGGCATTGACCCACGCGGGATCGACCGGCTGCTCGATGGCCAGGTCGGCCATCCGGCGCCAACACTCGTTGACGTAGCGGCACTGGCCTTGGAGGTTGATGAGAAAGACGCCGACCGGAAGCTGCTCGGTCAGGACGCGCAACCGCCGCTCGCTGTCCCGCAGGCTGTCCATGGTTTGCCGCTGGCGTTCGTTCTCCGCTTCCAGCGCGGCCAGTCGGCGCGTTTCATCGCTCAGACTGGCGAGCCGCCGTTGCGCGTGCTTCAGACGACGGCGCTGATCGAGGAACAAGGCGGTCAAGCCTCCGGCCAGGCCCAACGCGACCAATCCGCCCCCGAGCCAGAATCCAAGCCGGTTCTGGCCAAGATCGACCGCCTTGAACTCGGCGGCGACCGGCGCCGCGCCAGCGTTCGCCGGGATCGGCGCCGCGCCGTTCCAGAATCCCGCCAGCCCAAGGGCCAGCAACTGGATCCCGATCCAGCCGCGCCGGGTGAATGCGGGCCGGTTGCGGTCGTGGATCGTGGCGATGGGCTGTCTGGAATTTCGACCGTCCGCGTTCGTCAAGGCCGTTTTTCGAGCCGCTTTATTCGTTGTCATGCTGATCGCTGCGAGGTGTCATGCTGAAAAGTTTAGCAAAGACGTTTCCCGACTCAATCGTATCGATGAGGATGTTTCGGCGCCGGTGGTTCGAAACGCGCCGCCACGTCGATTATTCTGTTTTCCACCCGGACGTGCGTACATCCGATGACGCTATCCCCAAGGAGGTATCCCATCGAATCAGGTCACCTCCCGTCGCAACTTCATGATAGGGTTCCAACTCGTTCGCCCGCCGCCCGCCCCGAGGTATTTCGTGTGCAGGTTCCGCCCCGTGAAAGCAAGCTCCCCGCCCCTTTGCTGATCGACCGTTTCGGTCGCCAAATCCGTTACGTTCGCTTTTCCGTGACCGACCGCTGCGACTTCCGCTGCGTCTACTGCATGAGCGAGCACATGACCTTCCTGCCGCGCGCCCGGATGCTGACGCTGGAGGAACTGGCGCTGCTGGGCCGAACCTTCGTCGAGTTGGGCGCGAGCAAGCTTCGTGTCACGGGCGGCGAGCCGCTGGTGCGGCGCAATATCCTTTGGCTGTTTCAGGAACTGGGTCAATTACGGGAGCGCGGCCTGGCGGAACTGGTGCTGACCACCAACGGTTCGCAACTGGAGCGAATGGCCGCCGATCTGAAAGCCGCCGGCGTGGCGCGTATCAACGTCAGCCTGGATACCCTCGACCCGGCACGGTTTCGCCGGATGACCCGGACGGGCGAATTGGATGCGGTGTTGCGGGGCATTCGAGCGGCGCGGGCGGCGGGCTTCGAGCGGCTCAAGCTAAACGCCGTGATCCTGAAGGGTCGCAATCACGACGAAGTGGTCGACCTGGCGCGCTTCGCTATCGAAAACGGACTGGACATCAGCTACATCGAGGAAATGCCGCTCGGCGTCGTCGACGGTCATGACCGCGCCGAGGCGTACTACTCCAGCGACGCCATTCGCGCCGACCTGGAGCGAGTTTTCACGTTGACCCCCACGACCGAGAGCACCGGTGGCCCGGCCCGCTATCACCGCGTTCCGGGAACCGACAGCCGCATCGGTTTCATCTCCCCTCACAGTCACAATTTCTGCGACACGTGCAATCGGGTGCGGGTCTCGGCCGAGGGCCGGCTGCTGTTGTGCCTGTGCCAGGAGCATTCGGTGGACTTGCGTCATATCCTGCGCGCCCACCCCGGCGACCGCGAGCGACTGAAACAGGCCATCGTCGCCGCCATGACGATCAAGCCGCGCGGCCACGCTTTCCAGCCCGGCGGTCCGGTGACGATCTTGCGCGCCATGAATCACACCGGCGGGTAGACGCTCGCCTGGGGCGGCTTTCCTCTTTCGACGCAGTTGAGGTGCTGTAAGAAAAATCGGGCGCAAGCCGCGACACTCTGACGGGTATCCGCTTTTTGTCTATACTCGCTCGCCAGATTGACGCAACAGCAATGGGACTTGCCGCCATGAGAGAGACCCCTGTTAGCCCGCCCGCCGCCCGCGCCCTGCCCCCCTTCGCCGACCACCTCGACCTGATGTTCGGGACGGGGGAGCGTGAGATCAAGACGCCCG
>CALGOO010000262.1 GCA_937960715.1 uncultured Candidatus Competibacteraceae bacterium | reverse complement strand
AAACGATGCTTCGTTGTACCACTGGCTGGCGCACCAGTTGGCCCACAGACTTGGCGTTTTACAGGTGTCAACGTTGGACGGGTGGATACTAAAACGGTTTTTTGGTGCGCCTGACGTCAGCCGGCTGACAAAACCAAAATCCCACTGCTCGTTGATCTGATAAACACCACTGAATTTTGCCGCATGGCGACGGTCATTGGGTAAGTTGCCATAGCCGTGGTCCATCAGATCCGCATAGTCATACGAGGTAGTCCAGCCCGGATCGGCCTGTTCGGTACATCGGCCAGTTCTTAGGGCTGAAGCCTCACAGCGGCGTTAACCCGCCGTGGGATGCTCCAACCGCAACTCCGCCGACCGGGCATGCGCGGTCAAGCCTTCGCCCCGCGCCAGGATCGAAGCCGTGCGGCCCAGGCTCGCGGCTCCAGCGGGCGAGCACTGAATCAGACTGGTGCGCTTCTGAAAATCGTAGACACCCAGCGGCGAGGAAAACCGCGCGGTCCTTGAAGTGGGCAGCACGTGGTTGGGGCCGGCGCAGTAATCGCCCAGCGCCTCGGCGGTGTAACGGCCCATGAAGATCGCGCCGGCGTGGCGGATCAGCGGCAGCAGCTCCTCCGGCTGCTCCACCGACAATTCCAGATGCTCCGGGGCGATGAAATTGACCACTTGCGCGGCCTCGGCCAAATCGAGCGTCCGGATCAGCGCCGCCCGCCCAGTCAACGAAGCATCGATAATTTTCCGCCGCTCCATGCCCGGCAGCAGTCGTTCGATGCAGGCCGCGACCCGGTCCAAAAATGCCGGATCGGGGCTGATCAGGATCGGCTGGGCATCCTCGTCATGCTCGGCCTGCGAGAACAGATCCATGGCGATCCAGTCGGGATCGGTCAGCCCGTCGCAAACCACCAGAATCTCCGACGGTCCGGCGATCATGTCGATACCGACCGCGCCGAACACCTGCCGCTTGGCGGCGGCGACGTAGACGTTGCCGTAGGCCAGAGCGGCGACCGCCTGCGCCCCGCCGATGCGGAACACCCGATCCACGCCAGCCACGGCGGCGGCGGCCAGCACCAGTTCGTTCGACTCGCCGCCCGGCGTCGGCGCAACCATGATCACTTCCGGCACGCCCGCGACCTTGGCCGGAATGGCGTTCATCAACACCGAGGACGGATAGGCCGCCTTGCCGCCGGGTACATACAAACCGACTCGATCCAACGGCGTCACCTGCTGGCCGAGAACCGTGCCGTCGGCTTCGGTGAAAGTCCACGATTCCTGCTTCTGCCGCTCGGCGTAGGCACGAATGCGCGCGGCGGCGGTTTCCAGCGCCGCCCGCTGTTCGGCGGGAATGGCGGTCAGCGCCCGCCGCAAGCGTTCGGCGGGAATTTCCAGATCGGCGGCGCGTTCGACTGCCAGCCGGTCGAAACGATGGGTGTATTCCAGCAGGGCATCGTCGCCACGTGCTCGCACCTGGGCGAGAATTTCGCGCACCGTGGTGGTCACGGCCTCGTCGGCGACGCCTTCCCAGGCGGTCAAGGCTTCCAGGCGCGGCCAGAAATCGGCATCGGCGGTATTCAGACGTTGGATGTCCAGCATGATCGCTGTTCCGGGCAGTGAAGTCCCTCTCTCCCCTCGTGGGAGAAGGGCTGAGGGCGAGGGGGAATCAGGCATCCACGGCGGCGGCCATGCTGGCCATGATCGCCTTGATCCGGGCGTGCTTCATCTTCATCGCGGCCTTGTTGACGATCAACCGCGAACTGATGTCGGCGATCGGTTCCAGCGGCGCGAGACCATTGGCCTTCAGCGTGTTGCCGGTGTCCACCACGTCCACGATGTAGTCGGCCAGCCCCACCAGCGGCGCCAGTTCCATCGATCCGTACAGCTTGATGACCTCCACCTGTCGACCCTGGTCGGCGAACCAGCGCCGGGTGGTGTTGACGTACTTGGTGGCGATACGCGGCCGGCCCAAGCGGGGACGATGGCGGGGATCGCCGGCCACCATCAGCCGACAGCGGGCGATCTTCAGGTCCAGCGGCTCGTACAACCCCTCGCCGCCGTGCTCCAGCAGCACGTCCTTGCCAGCCACCCCCAGATCGGCCGCACCGTACTGGACATAGGTCGGCACGTCGGTGGCGCGGAGGATGACCAGTTTCACATCCGCTTGGTTGGTGTCGAGAATCAGCTTGCGGCTGGTTTCGGGGTCGTCGAGCGGCGCGATGTCCGCCGCCGCCAGCAGCGGCAAGGTCTCCTTGAAGATGCGCCCCTTGGACAGCGCGATGGTCAACGACGCGGTCATGCGGGATTCAACCCGGCGTCCGGCGGATGCGCGCGCCCAGGTGCGACAGCTTTTCCTCGATGCAGTCGTAGCCGCGGTCGATGTGGTAAATCCGATCCACCACGGTATCGCCGTCCGCTACCAGCGCCGCCAGGATCAGACTGGCCGAGGCGCGCAAGTCGGTGGCCATGACCGGCGCGCCGGTCAATCTGGGGACGCCGACGCTGATGGCGGTGTTCCCTTCCAGATCGATTTTTGCTCCC
This sequence comes from uncultured Candidatus Competibacteraceae bacterium, assembly GCA_937960715.1. GTDB lineage: Bacteria > Pseudomonadota > Gammaproteobacteria > Competibacterales > Competibacteraceae > Contendibacter. The sequence goes on along the minus strand of CALGOO010000262.1, from coordinate 4,723 downwards.
ATCCGGAGTAGCTCATTGACGTGCATGAAACGGTTTTCGAACACGGTTTCGGTGATCATGCCCACCCCCTCGGCGACGGCGTTGAGCGCGACGAACTGGGCCTGCATGTCGGTGGGAAACGCCGGGTAGGGCGCGGTGCGAATGCGCACCGCCCTGGGCCTGCCACCGTTCATGTCCACCTCGATCCAGTCGGGACCGGTATTGACCCAGACGCCGGCATCCTCCATCTTCAGCAACACCGCCTCCAGCGTGTCGGGCCGGGTGTCCTTGACCTTGACCCGACCGCCGGTGATCGCGCCGGCCAGCAGGTAGGTGCCGGTTTCGATCCGATCCGGCAACACCTGATAGTCGGCCCCGTGCAGGGAATCCACGCCCTCGATCACGATGGTGTCGGTGCCGGCGCCGTCGATCCGGGCGCCCATGGCGTTCAGACAGTCGGCCAGGTCCACCACCTCCGGCTCGCGGGCGGCGTTTTCGAGGATGGTGGTGCCTTGGGCCAGGGTCGCGGCCATCAGCAGGTTTTCCGTCCCGGTCACGGTGACCAGGTCCAGGACGATGTGAGCCCCTTTCAACCGGTCGGCGCGGGCGCGAATGTAGCCATTCTCGACCTTGATGTCGGCGCCCATCGCCTCCAGACCCTGGATGTGCAGGTTCACCGGCCGCGAGCCGATGGCGCAGCCCCCCGGCAGCGAAACCTCGGCTTGACCAAAGCGGGCCACCAGCGGCCCCAGCACCAGGATCGAGGCGCGCATGGTCCGCACCAGTTCGTAAGGAGCCTGGAAGCTGCAGATCGAGCGCGGATCCACCTGGATGTTGATCCGCTCGTCCACCACCAGGTCCACCCCCATTCGTCCCAGCAACTCCATGGTCGTGGTGACGTCCTGCAGGTGCGGAACATTGCGGATGGTCATGGGCGCGTCGGCCAGCAGGGTAGCGGCCAGGATCGGCAGCACCGCGTTTTTGGCTCCGGAGGCGCGCAGCTCGCCCTGGAGCGGCACGCCGCCATTGATGATCAGTTTACTCATGCTGGGTGTCGTCCCTGGAATCAGGATTGCTGTTGTCGCCAGGCATCCGGCGTGTAGGTCTTGAGCGCCAGGGCGTGAATTTCCTCGCGCGCCAATCGCTCGCCCAACGCCGCGTACACCAAGCGATGCTGCTGAACCAGCGACTTGCCCGCGAAGGCTGGGCTGATGACCACGGCCTCGAAATGCACGCCATCGTCGCCACGGACCATGGCCCGCGCGCCCGGCAGTTGTTCCTCGATCAGACGCTCGATATCCTGGGTTTGCATACACTACGCTTCAAGTCATTCACGGACTTCAACGATCAAGGCGGAATGGGAAGGGCAAACGGAAAAGGGTGGAATGCTCCGCCTCAGGCCAGGGGCAGCACCGTATCCAGATCGGCGACCTCGATGATCGCCCGCATCTGCGCCGGGACATTGATGAAAATCACCTCCCGCCGCTGGCGCCGAAGCCAGTCCAGCCAAGCCACCAGCAAAGCCACGGCGGCGCTGCTGGCGCGACGGACTCCACCCAGGTCGATCCGGACTGGCGGGTCGGCGGCGAACAACGACTCGGTCGCGTCCCACAGCGTTCTGACCGAATCGAAATCCAACTCGCCCTGGATGCGCAGGGTATCGCCATCGCGCTCGGCGGTGGCCGCCATCAGCGCTGTTCCCGCGCGACGCCGTTGCGCCGCTGCAAGTCGGCGATCACCGCGTCCAGACCGTTGACGCGGATCTGGCTGGCGAAGGTCCCCCGATAGTTGGTCACCAGGCTGACGCCGTCCACGGTCACGTCATACACCTTCCAGCCCTCCGGATTACGGTGCATGCTGTAGTTGATCTGGATCGGCTGGCCGACCTTGAGCCGAACCTCGCTCTTGACCGTGGTTTCATCGCCATCGTCCCCGGCCGGTTGGGGCAGCACCCGGACCTCTTCGTTGGCGTATTCCAGCAACGCCTTGGCGTAGGTGCGGACCAGCAGGGTGCGAAATTCATCGGCGAAGCGCCGACGCTGCTCCGGAGTCGCCTGTTGCCAGGCCCGGCCCAGCACCCAGCGCGACATCAATTCGAAATCGAAATTGGGCAGCACGATCTGATCGACCAGTTGATATATCTGGCTCGAATCCTGTTTCAGCGCCACATAATTCTGCCGCAGGGCGCTCAGCATTCGGGTCGAGGTGTCATCGACCACGTCCCGCGGTGGCTTGACGGCGGCCCAGAGCACGCCGTTCACCAACATGAACAGCAACAAACCCACCCCGAAAGCAAGCGTCTTTTTCATTGCACCCGACCACTCCCGCATACCGTCCACCATCACTGTCCACCACCACTGTCCACCATCACTGTCCACCGTCACGATCACCGATCCCACTCAAGGCGTCTTGGTCGGCGGCTGGTCGCCCGACGCGGCGTTGGTGAGCATCCGACCGATCAACTTTTCCAGCACCAGGGCCGACTGCGTCAACTTCAGACTACCGCCGTTCTTCAGATACTCGTCCATCCCGCCCGGTTCCAGCCCGACATATTGCTCACCCAGCACGCCCGAGGTCAGGATGCTGGCGCCGGAATCCGTCGGCAACCGATCGTACTTGGGCTCGATGGACAGGGTGACCACCGCTTCGTAACTGCGCGGATCGAGATCGATGCCGACCACCCGGCCGATGCGCACGCCGCCCAGGGTGACCGGGGCGCGGACCTTGAGGCCGCCGACGTTCTCGAACCGAGCGGTGATCTTATAGCCCTTGTCTTCGCCCAGATCGGCGATATTGCTGACCTTCATCGCCAGCATGAAAAAGGCGGCCAGCCCCAGGACGACGAAGACTCCGACGGCCAACTCCAGTTTCTTGAGGGTGCCCATTGCGCCTAAGCTCCAAAAAAGATGGCGGTCAACACGAAATCCAGGGCCAGCACCACCAGGGCGGTATTGACCACCGTGCGGGTGGTCGCCAGGCTGATGCCTTCCGAGGTTGGGATGGCGTCATAGCCCTCGAAGACCGCGATCCAGTTGGCGACCCAGCCAAACACCACGCTCTTGACGACCACGCCGTTGATCACGTCGTCCACCAGTCTCACCGCCGCCTGCATCTGCGACCAGAAGGCGCCGCTGTCCACACCGAGTTGCTGGACGGCGACGAAGTAGCCACCCAGAATGCCGATGGCGGTGAAAATACCGGCGAGCAACGGCATGGCGATGACGCCGGCGACGAAGCGCGGCGCGAAAACTCGGGCGAACGGATCCACCGCCATCATCTGCATGGCGGCGAGCTGTTCGGTGGCTTTCATCAGGCCGATCTCCGCCGTGAGCGCCGAACCCGCCCGCGCGGCGTAGAGCAACGCCGCCAACACCGGCCCCAGCTCCCGCACCAGCGACAGGGCCACGACCGTGCCCAGGCTCGACGTCGCGCCAAAGTCCACCAGATTCGCGTAGCCCTGCAACCCCAGCACCATGCCCACGAACAGACCGGACATGGCGATGATCGGCAGGGACAGCACGCCCACCGAATAAAGCTGCTTGGCGATCAGGCCAGGCCGTCTGCCCAGGGCGGCCAACGCGCCCAGCAACCGCAACAGGAACAGGGTCGCTCGCCCCAGGCGATTGAACCAGAACAGGGTCGCCCGCCCCAGCCGTTGCAAGCCTTCAATCACCGGCAAGCTCCTTATTCCCCTTATTCCAGAGACAGATCCTGGGCATACGGCAATGCGGGGTAATGAAAGGACATCGGGCCATCGGGCAGCGCATGCAAAAACTGCTCGACCCAGGCCGAGCTGGAACGCTCCAGCGCGTCCGGCGGGCCATGATCCACGACCAAGCCGTCGGAAATCAGGTAGATGTAATCCGCGATGGAAGCGGTTTCCTTGACATCGTGGGAGACGATGATGCTGGTCAGTCCCAAGGCGTCGTTGAGCGTGCGAATCAGCTTGATCAGCACGCCCATGGTGATGGGGTCCTGGCCGGAGAACGGCTCGTCGTACATGATCATCATCGGGTCCAGGGCGATGGCTCGCGCCAGCGCCGCCCGCCGCGCCATGCCGCCGGACAGTTCACTCGTCATCAAATCGCGCGCCCCGCGCAAGCCAACCGCTTCCAGCTTCATCAGCACCAGCGTGCGAATCAGATTTTCCGGCAGGCGGGTATGTTCCCGCAGTGGAAAGGCGACGTTGTCGAACACGCTCAAATCGGTGAACAGGGCGCCGCTTTGAAACAGCATGCTCATGCGCTTGCGCAATTGGTACAGTTCCCGGCGACCCAGTTCGTGGACGCAGGCACCGTCCACCTCGATGCGGCCGGCATCGGGACGAAGCTGGCCGCCGATCAGTCGCAGCAGCGTGGTCTTGCCGGCGCCGCTCGGCCCCATGATGGCCGTGATCCCGCCGCGCCGGATGTCCAGATCCACATTCTGAAAAATGGCGCGGTCGCCACGATGGAACGTCAGCCCGCGCGCAATCACGAGCGGGGATTCGTCGGGCGGATCGTGGGGAGAAGCAGGAACAGTGGCGGACATCCGGATGGCGAAGGAGTTGGCGACGGTAACGGCGGAAGCCTAGTAGTTTCCCGTCAAGTCGTCGGCAAGTCAAATCAGCCGCCAAATATCGCTTCGACGAAGCTTGGCAATTACCACCGCGTACGACTATTTTATAAGGACGATACCCTCGTCGGCGCACGGGCCGACGCACGTATTCGGTTCGTCCGCCGCTACGCGGCGGACGCAGTTGAGC